>JBEAZY010000111.1:0-16749 GCA_041159205.1 Pseudomonadota bacterium | reverse complement strand
CACCTTCTTGAAATGCGCCAAGGCATCGTCATCCAGCCGCATTGCCGCCTGCTTGCCCAACAAACCCCAAAGCCAATGGCGTTGCTCGGCGCTCAAAGCGGGTTGCCAGATGGTGCGCAGCAGCTTCTCGGCCATCGACGCATCGGAAGTCGACAAGCGAATCAGGGCCAGCAAAGCCACATCCGACGAAGCCTTGCGCGGGTTGGCGGCGTACTGCCCCAGCCAGCGCCCGGGCCGGGCCCACCAATCATTCACCGCCGGGGCCGATTTAGGTTGCAAGATCTCCAGCGCCTGTCGAACCCCTTTGGGGCGACCGGCCTCAGCCGCCAGACGCGCCTTGCGCCAGATCTGAGTGGCGCTCAATTGACGGGCATCAAACAATCGATCGACCGCCAAAGCGCAGCCCTCATCGCCCTCGCGCTGACCCAACCACAGCTGATAAGTCTCCTCGCTCAATTCAGGCCGTGCCCTCGGGCCCTGGCGCAACCACTCCACCAGGTTCATATAACACTGCACCTCCCGGTCGTCGCGCATCCGGTAATGAATATGCTCCTCGGCCAAAGTCGTCCAATCACGCCGACTGCCCAACAACAACAGCCAATCATTGCGCAAGCGGTCTTCCTGGTAGGTGTTGGGGTAACGGGCCAGAAACTGGCGCACCTCAGCTTCCGTGGCCTGATCCAGGCGGGCACGCAACTCCCAATAAGCCGCCCAAGGCTCCAGCACATGACCGCGCGCCTGCGGCAAAGACTGGCTCAGTTTCTTGACATCCCCGCGCTTGAAAGCGCTGGCCATGTCCAAAATCACCGCGTCGTTGGGGTTCGAGGCCAAGGCCTGGGCCGCGACCCCGGCGCTCCACAGCACGCACCCGGCCAAACCAATCACATTCAGGAAAATTTTCAACACAAACTCACATTCCATTGGGCTCACAAGCCCCGATTATCATGTGGGAAACGACAACCCGCCGCCCAGGGGTGGCACTGCAGGCCCGCCATGTCCAAATCCATAGACCGCCAACGACTCATCCAAGAGCGCTTGACCATGCCCGACCGGCTGCAAAAAGCCGAACAATTGCAACAGGTCATGCGCATCTGGCTGATCGGGCGCACCGACACGGTGATCGGCGCTTACTGGCCCATCAAGGGCGAATTCGACCCCCTGCCCGCCTTGCACCGCTGGAAAGAAGACGGCGAACTGCTGGACCAACCCCTGCGCCGACGCATCGGCTTGCCGGTGGTCAACCGCCAGCACAAAACCCTCACCTTCCACGTTTGGTACCCCGGTTGCCCCATGGAAGAAGACGCCTACAACATCCCCAAACCGAAAGACACCGACCTGGTCGTCCCCACCTTGCTGTTCGTGCCTTGCCTGGGCTATGGGCCGGGCGGCTACCGACTGGGCTACGGGGGCGGGTTTTACGACCGCACGCTGGCCTCATTACAGCCCCGACCCTTCACTGTGGGGCTGGGTTACGGCCTGGGCTTTGTGCCTGACTTTGAGCCCGAAGCCCACGACGTCCCGCTGGACGCCATCCTCAACGAATACGGCACCGTCTGGCCGGTTTAAACCATGGCGCGCCCCAAATCAGCCAGCCACGACCTGCGGCGCGAAGCCATCCTGGACCTGGCCGCCCACTGTTTTGCGCAACGCTCATACCATGCGGCCAGCATGAACGACATCGCCGTGGCCGGTGGCACCTCGAAGGCCCGCCTCTACCACTACTACGAAAGCAAAGAAGCCATCCTGTTTGACCTGCTCGACCGCTACACCCAACGCCTGCTGGCCATCGTCGGTGAAACCGAGGCCGCCGCCCAACGCATGGGGTTGGACGAGCGGGCCGCACTGCACGAACTGATCCGCCGCTTCCTGGCCGAATACCAAACCTCTGCCACCCGGCACGCGGCCTTGCTGCACGACGTCCCCTTTCTCGGGCCCGAGCAACGTCAAATCATCGTCAGCAGGCAGCGCGACGTGGTGTCCGCTTTCAGCCGGTTTTTACACCGCGCTTACCCGCAAAGGCTACACCCCGGCAACTCGACGGCGCTGACCATGCTGGTACTGGGCATGATCAACTGGACCTTCACCTGGTTACGCCCCGAAGGCCCGCTCAGCTACGCCGACTACGCCGAAGAAGTGGTGCGCACCCTGGAACGCGGCTTGAACTAGGCCACCTCCTGCAAACGCCACATCTGCGCATAGCGCCCATCGAGTTGTAACAATGACTCATGCCGGCCACGCTCGACCACCACACCCTCGTCGAGCACCAAAATCTCATCGGCACGCACCACGGTAGAGAGCCTGTGTGCGATCACCAAAGTCGTGCGATCGCGCGCCACCCATTCCAGCTCGGCCTGAATGGCGCGCTCATTGGCGGTATCCAAGGCCGACGTGGCCTCATCCAGAAACAAAATGGGCGGGTCCTTCAGCAGAGTGCGGGCAATGGCCACGCGCTGCTTTTCACCGCCTGACAACTTCAGGCCGCGCTCACCCACCGGGGTTTGCAGACCCAAAGGGGTTTGCGCCACAAACGCATCCAAACGCGCCGACCGCACCACCTGCTCCACCTCGGTCATCGTTGCGCCGGTACGGCCATAGGCCACGTTATAGGCCAAAGTGTCATTGAACAGCACCGTGTCTTGCGGCACGATGCCTATGGCGCGCCGCACACTGTCTTGCTGCACCGCACGGATGTCCTGCCCGGCGATCAGAACCGCCCCTTGCTGCACATCGTAAAAGCGATACAGCAAACGGGCTAGGGTAGATTTCCCCGCCCCCGAAGGCCCCACCACCGCCAACGTGCGACCCGCCGGAATCTGAAAACTCAGACCCTTCAAAATGGGCCGGCGCGGGTCATAGCCAAACACCACATCTTTGAACTCGACCGACGGCGGCCCCTGCAAATTCAGCATCGGGGCCTGTGGTGCATCAGCCACCTCGCGCTCTTTTTCCAACAGGGTGAACATCCGGTCAAGGTCAGTCAGGCTTTGCTTAATCTCCCGATACAGCACCCCCAAAAAATTCAGCGGAATATACAACTGGATCATGAAGGCATTGATCATCACCAGATCACCCAAAGTCATCCGCCCCTCAATCACCCCTTGCGTGGCACGCCAGAGCATGGCCACCAGCGCGACACTGATGATCAATTGTTGCCCCGCATTGAGCAAACTCAGCGAAGTCTGTGACTTTAATCTGGCACGCCGCAAGCGCTGCAGGCTTTCATCATAACGGCGCGACTCAAACGACTCGTTATTGAAATATTTCACCGTCTCATAATTCAGCAAAGAATCGATCGCCCGCGTATGGGCCGCCGAATCAAATTCATTGGCCTGCCGACGGAAGATGGTTCGCCACTCGGTGACCGACACCGTGAACACGATGTACAACACCAACGCGACCAAAGTAATGGCCGCGAACCCTAAGTCAAACTTCAGCGACAAAATGGTCAGCACCAAAACCATCTCGATCAGGGTAGGCACCACGCTGTACAAAGAATAAGAAATCAGCGACTCAAGCCCACGCACCCCGCGCTCAATGTCGCGCGTCATGCCACCCGTTTGGCGATCCAGGTGAAAGCGCAGGCTAAGGCCATGCAAGTGTTCAAAAGTCTCCAGCGCAATGCGCCTGGAAGCCCCCTGCGTCGCCTCGGCGAACACCAATTCCCGCAATTCGGTGAACATCGACACCGCAAAACGCAACAAACCATAGCCCAGCAACAAAGCCAGCGGCACCACCAGAACCGTGCCCGCCAAGCCAGACTGGGGCGTCATGGCATCGACCAACTCTTTCAGCACCATAGGCACGCCCACATTGGCCACCTTGGCGGCCACCATAAAAGCCAGCGCCAGCGCCACACGCCATTTGTAGGTCCACAAATAGGGCAACAGCCGGGTCAGAATTTCTGAATCCTTGCGAGTGCGGGGCGCTTGCGGCCCCGTGGCGCCGTGGGCGCCTGCGGTGATGGCGGGTCTCATGGGTGAAAATGCAGTCTGGTCCGCCCCCTGGCAGACTGGAGTCATTGTCCCATGAGCACACCCCCACCCAACACCCTACTGCCCACCGACCAGGAACTGGTCTTGAAAGTCATCCCCATGCCCGCCGACTGCAACGCCAACGGCGACATATTTGGCGGCTGGGTCATGGCCCAAGTCGATCTGGCCGGTGCCGTCCTGCCGGCCCGACTGGTGCGAGGCCGCATGGCCACAGTGGCCGTCAACGAATTCATCTTCAAACAACCGGTGCGGGTAGGCGATATTCTGAGCTTTTTCTCCAAAGTGACCCGTGTCGGGCGCACCTCAGTCACCGTGGCCGTAGAAGTATTTGCCGAGCGTTTCCGCAGCCAAGGCCAATACATCAAAGTCACGGAAGCCCAACTCACTTACGTCGCCATCGACGAGCAGGGCCGCCCGCGCCCGATTCAAGACACGATGTAAGCCCCTGAACCCACCGACAACAAACGACCGTCTGCGCCGGAAAACGCCATGCGGGTAGAGCCCACGCGTGAACCCAGCCGCAACACCTCGGCAGACAACTCAAACCATTCGCCTATGCCCGGGCGCAAATAATCAATGCGCAAATCGATGGTGCCGAGCTTGGCAAAGCGCTCCAAACGCTTCAACGGCGGCTCATCCATGTGCCGCGCCCCGATGGCCGCCATACAAGCCAGCCCGCCCATGGCATCCAGGCCAGCGCTGATCACGCCGCCGTGAATCCGGTTGTAGCTGAAATGCCCCACCAAATCGGGTTTCATATCGATGCGGGCTTTGACCATAGACGGGCGGATGTCGATCAGGCGCAGCCCCAGCACCCGGTTAAACACAATTTTTTCTTCAAAGATGGATTTCAAGCCGGCGACGAACTCTGCTTCAAATTCGCCCTGAAAATGTTGGGTGCTCATGCCCCAAGGATACCCCAAGGGCCGCTCGCCCCAGGCATCACAGGCCCACAGAAATCTTTCGTCCTAGGAGAAATTCGGACGGCGCTTTTCGAAAAACGCGGCAAAGGCCTCCTTGGCCGCCGGTTCGTGCAGCATGCGGCGAAACGACTCTCCCTCTTGCGCCATGCGCTGCTGAACCGCATCGGCCTGTCCCGACTTCAAAAGCCGTTTGGTCTCGATCAAGGCAGACATCGGCTTTTGCGACAGTTTGCGGGCCCACTGCTGCGCCACCGAATTGGCCTCTGTCGGTGGCACCACCCGATTCACCCAACCCGCCTCCAGGGCCGCTTCGGCCATAAAAGGCTCGCCCAACAACAGCGCCTCCGCCGCGCGGTGATAACCCATGAGCTGCGGCACCAGCAGGCTGGATGCCGCTTCCGGGCACAAGCCCAAATTCACAAAAGGCATAGAAAACGCCGCATTGTCACCCGCCACCACCAAATCGCAATGCAACAACAGGGTCGACCCGATGCCCACTGCCGGACCGCTGACTGAAGCCAGCAAGGGTTTGGGAAAGGTCGAAACAGCCGACAGAAAATGAAACACCGAAGAATCCGCGCCCTGCGGAGGCTGATTCATGAAATCGGCCAAGTCATTGCCGGCTGAAAACACCGTCTCATGGCCCTGAATCAATGCCACCCTCACACCGGGGTCAGCGGCCGCCGCCGACAAGGCCCGGGCCAAGTCGGCATACATCGCCGCCGTCAGCGCATTTTTCTTCTCAACCCGATTCAGGGTCAAGGTCAGCACACCCTCTTCTTGATGCTGCAGGATATCGCTCATAAGTGACTTTCTTCAGTGTGTGGAAGGGGTACTTCAAACCGAATCGGCCGTCGCCAAATGCACCAGCATCAATCGTTCAAAGCCACGCCGTGCACGGTCC
This sequence comes from Pseudomonadota bacterium, assembly GCA_041159205.1. Taxonomy (GTDB): domain Bacteria; phylum Pseudomonadota; class Gammaproteobacteria; order Burkholderiales; family Burkholderiaceae_C; genus Limnohabitans. Next base: position 10,930 of record JBEAZY010000111.1, on the reverse strand, counting down.
TGAGCCTGATCCGAATGCAGGAAACGGGCCTCATAGTGCAAGGCCAAAATCAGGCCATGAATCTCAAAAGCCAATTGTAACGGGTCGACTTCGGCCCGCAGATGGCCCTCTTTCACGGCTTGCTGCACCGCACGCCGCAAGGCTGACATCCAAATCTCGACCGAACCCACCAGCGCATCGCGCACAGGCCCGGGGCGGTCATCAAACTCGACCGCACCCGAAATGTAAATACAGCCCGAATCGATCTCAATGCTCGTGCGTCGTACCCAGTTTTCAAACAATTGCCGCAAGCGAGGCAAACCCCTGGCAGCACTCAGCGCCGGGAAAAAAACCTCTTGCTCGAACCGATGGTGGTACTCTCGAACCACCGACATCTGCAACTCCTCGCGCGAACCAAAATGGGCAAAAACGCCCGATTTGCTCATCTGCATGATCTCGGCCAAAGCCCCGATGCTCAGCCCCTCCAAGCCCAATTGGGAAGCCAGCCCCAGGGCGGCTTCCACAATGGCGGATTTGGTTTGTTGGCCTTTGGCAGAAGGGCGTCCATTGGATGTGTGATGCATCTTGTCAACAACTTTCGTACGACCGTGCTATTTTGTACCAAAATCCCGCCTGAACCCACTTCCCACCAGCCAGTCATGCAAGCCACCCGCATCATCGCCATCCGGCATGGCGAAACCGCCTGGAACGTCGACACCCGAATTCAGGGCCAACTCGATGTCGAACTCAACGACACCGGGCGCTGGCAGGCGCAACAAACCGCCCTGGCGCTGCAAGGCGAAGACATCGCAGCCATATATGCCAGCGACTTATCGCGCGCGTTCGAAACGGCCCGCGCCATCGGCGCCATGGCAGGGCTGCAACCCGTCCCCACCCCCACCTTGCGAGAGCGCCACTTCGGCCATTTCCAAACCCGCACCTGGGTCGAAATCGAAACCCAAAGGCCAGAACAAGCGCAGCAATGGCGAACCCGGGTCCCCGACTGGTCGCCCGAAGGCGGTGAAAGCCTGCTGACCCTGCGCGCGCGCATCTCAGAAGCCGTCAGCGGGCTGGCCCAACGCCACCCCGATCAGCAAATCGTGCTGGTCGCCCATGGGGGCGTGATGGACGTGTTGTACCGCCTCGCCACACGACAAGACCTGCAAGCCCCGCGCCACTGGTCGCTGAGCAATGCCGCCATCAACCGGCTGCTCTGGACACCCCAGGGCTTGTCTTTGGTCAGCTGGGGCGACGACCGCCACCTGCAAGCGGCCGGACGCGACGAAACCAACCACTGAACCCGGCTTAAGCCTCAGTGCCAAACAAGCCCTGGCCATGCTGGGCCGGTGGCGAGACCCCCAAATGGCGATAAGCCGCCAGCGTCGCCACACGGCCACGCGGGGTGCGCTGCAAAAAGCCCTGCTGAATCAAATAAGGCTCGATCACATCCTCGATCGTGTCGCGCTCTTCCCCTATGCTGGCGGCAATATTGTCCAACCCAACCGGGCCACCGTCAAAACGCAACACCACCGCCTCAAGCAACTTTCGATCCATCAGATCAAAACCCTCGGGGTCGACATCCAGCATCTTCAGCGCCGCCTGGGCCAGCGCCTGAGTGATGCGACCATCCCCCTTCACCTGTGCATAATCCCGCACCCGCCGCAACAGACGGTTGGCAATGCGGGGGGTACCCCGTGAACGGCGGGCAATCTCAACCGCCCCCTCGTCATCGGCAGGCACCTGCAACAACCCGGCGCTGCGCCGCACAATCTGCGTCAATTCAGTCGCGCTATAAAACTCCAGCCGTGACACGATGCCAAACCGATCGCGCAAGGGGTTGGTCAGCATACCTGCCCGAGTCGTCGCACCGACCAGCGTAAAAGGCTGCAAATCCAACTTAATGCTGCGCGCTGCCGGGCCTTCACCAATCATGATGTCAATCTGGTAATCCTCCAGCGCGGGGTAAAGAATTTCCTCCACCACCGGCGACAAGCGATGAATCTCATCGATGAACAGCACATCATTTTTTTCCAGACCCGTCAGCAAAGCCGCCAAATCTTTCGGCTTCTCCAGCACCGGGCCACTGGTCTGGCGCAGCTTCACCCCCAACTCATGGGCAATGATGTGACTCAGCGTGGTTTTACCCAAACCCGGCGGGCCAAACAGCAACACATGATCCAGCGCCTCGCCACGCTGGCGGGCCGCGCCAATAAAAATCTCCAACTGCTCGCGCACCTTGTGCTGACCCACATACTCGTCCAGCAATTTGGGCCGCAAGGCCCGCTCAAGCGCCTCCTCTTGCACCGAGGCAGGGCTGGCCGAAACCACCCGGGGGTGGGGCGTGAAATCGTCGGTTTCAATGCTCATGAATGATCCACTCTGCTTTCAGCGCGACAACTGGCGCAAGGCCCACTTGATGCCCTCGCTCACCTCCAACCCGGCAGGCATGCCTTTCAGCGCAGCCGAGGCCTCTTTCTCGCTATAGCCCAGCGCCAACAAAGCCTGGGTGATATCGCCATGCGACTCGCCCGCTCCGGCGACACCAGACACCCCCAAATCAGCCCCCCATTTCCCCTTCAGTTCAAGCAACAACCGTTCAGCGGTTTTCTTGCCGATGCCGGGCACCTTCACCAGTCGTGTCGAATCTTGCGCCGTCACTGCCGCGGCCAGATCGGCCACACTCAAGCCGCTCAGCACCCCCAAGGCCGTGCGCGGGCCCACCCCCGAAATGCGAATCAAATGCCGAAACGCATCCCGCTCGCTGGCGGTATGAAACCCGAACAGAATTTGCGCATCCTCCCGCACCACATGGTGCGTCAACAGCGACACCCGCTCGCCCAGCGCAGGCAAATGAAAAAAAGTGCTCATCGGCACATCCACCTCATAGCCCACCCCCTGACAATCGATCAGAATCTGGGGTGGGTTCTTTTCGCACAGCAAGCCGCTTAATTTGCCTATCATTGCAACACCTTTTCACGGATTATCGACTTGATTCTCAAACACAGCTTCACACCCGCCAACAACACCCGACTATCGCACCTGTGCGGCCCCACCGATGCCCACCTGCGCCACATCGAAATGTCGCTGCGGGTCAAAATCAGCCACCGGCAAGAAAATTTTCGCCTCGACGGCCCCAAAGCCCAATGCGAGCGGGCGCTCGAAGTGCTACAGGCCCTCTACGAAATGGCCGCCCGACCCATCCCCCCCGAACAACTGCAGCTCATGCTCACCGGTGACGCCCCCCTGGCCGAAGCCGACGACGGCAGCCTGGTGCTGCAAACCCGGCGCGCTGACTTGCGCGCCCGCACCCCACGGCAAAGCGTCTACCTCGACAGCATCGCCCAGCACGACATCACATTCGGCATCGGCCCGGCCGGCACCGGCAAAACCTACCTGGCCGTGGCCTGCGCGGTTGATGCCCTCGAGCGCAGCGCGGTACAACGCATCGTCCTCACCCGCCCGGCGGTAGAAGCAGGCGAACGCCTGGGCTTCTTGCCCGGCGACCTGGCCCAAAAGGTCGACCCCTACCTGCGCCCCCTCTACGACGCCTTGTACGACCTCATGGGCTACGAGCGCGTGCAAAAAGCCTTTGAGCGCAACGCGCTCGAAATCGCCCCCCTGGCCTTCATGCGCGGGCGCACTCTGAACCATTCGTTTGTCATCCTGGACGAAGCCCAAAACACCACCCCCGAACAGATGAAAATGTTTCTGACCCGCATCGGCTTTGGCGCCAAAGCGGTCATCACCGGCGACGTCAGCCAAATCGACTTGCCCAAAGGACAAACCAGCGGCCTGATCGATGCCGAGCGCGTCCTCAAACGCGTACCGGGCATCGCCATGTGCCACTTCACCAGCGCCGACGTGGTCCGACACCCCTTGGTCGCCCGCATCGTAGACGCTTATGACGCGCAAAAAACCCGCACCTCAGCGCGCTGACAGCTGTCGCCATGCCCCAAGCACCCATGCCCCCGCTTCAACTCTCCGTGCAATTTGCATTACAGAGCAATCTGCGCCGCCACCGCCTGGCACTGCCACGCCATCGCGTCCAGCGCAGCATCCGGCACGCCCTGCAAACCCCGGCCGAAATCACCGTGCGCATCGTCGACCAGGCTGAAGGCCGCGCGCTCAACCTGGCCCATCGACAACGCGACTACGCCACCAACGTACTCACCTTTGCCTACGCCTCGGCCCCCGTGGTCGTCGCCGATCTGGTCTTGTGTGCCCCCGTCATCGCCCGCGAAGCGCGCGAACTGGGCATCACCCTGGCCGCCCATTACACCCACCTGCTGGTCCACGGCGCCTTACACGCCCAAGGCTGGGACCATGAAACCAGCGAAGCCGACGCCACCGCCATGGAAGCCCGCGAAACCCTCATCCTCTCCGGCCTGGGCATCGCCAACCCCTACCGCCAGAAATAATTGGGGTCAAAATAATTGGGGTCAGACCCCAATTTCTCAGTGCCTGGGGTGTTCGCCGGGGCCAGGGTCGCCAAAATGGGCCTCCACATCGCTGGGCAGAAGCTGAATGGTCGCCCGCAATCCCGGCACGGCATTCATCAGGGCCAACTCGACATTGGTGCGCAATGCGGCGGCGCGACCCAGCGACCAAGACGCCGGCATATGCATATGCACATCGACAAAACAACGCTGACCCGCCTTGCGGGTACTCAAATGGTCAAAGCGGATGATGCTCGACGCGCCCCGATGGTGCTCGAACCCCTGCAACACCTCCTCGATCTGGGCTCGCACCTGCGGCTCGACGGCCTCATCCATCAATGCCTGCGATGAAGACCAGACCAAATGGGCCCCCTCGCGCAAAATATTCAGCGCCACCCCAATGGCCACCACGGCATCCAGCCACAACCAGCCGGTGAATTGAACGGCCAACAACCCCACCACCACGCCCACCGACGTCCAGACATCCGTCACCAAATGGCGGGCATCTGCCCGCAAAGCCATAGAGCGATGCGCCTCGGCCGACTTGAACATGACCCAAGCCAGCAAGCCATTCAGACCCGAGCTGAACACCGACAAGGCCAGGCCCAAGCCCACCTGCTCCAAAGGCTCAGGGTCCCAAACCCGATGCAAGGCCGCCCAAATAATGCCCAAAGCGGCACCCACAATCAAAATGCCTTCAAACCCCGAAGAGAAATACTCGGCCTTGTGGTGGCCATAAGGGTGGGCTTCGTCAGCGGGGCGCGAAGCCACCATCACCATGGCCAAACCAAACATCGCACCGGCCAAATTCACCAGTGACTCCAAGGCATCCGACAGCAGGCCCACCGAACCCGACACCCACCAGGCGGCGGTTTTCAGGGCAATGGTGAGCAAAGCGACACCCACCGAAGCTTGCATCAGCCGTTTGGGCGTCCAGCGCTGCAGCCACTGTGCCATGGTGCCTGCTCAGCTCAGCGTGATGCGGGCAAACTTGCGCTTGCCCACCTGCAATACAAAGACACCAGCCGACAACTTCAAGCCCTTGTCGCTGACGGTCTGGCCATCGATGCGCACTCCCCCCCCGTCGATCAAACGGTTGGCCTCGCTGCTCGACGGAGCCATGCCTGCGGCCTTCAGCAAAGCCCCTATGCCCATGGGGGCCCCACTCAGGTGTTGCTCGGGTATTTCCTCAGGTATGCCGCCCCGGCTGCGCAAGGCAAAATCCTGCTCGGCCACCTCGGCCGCCGCCGCACTGTGAAAACGGGCCGTGATTTCACGCGCCAGCAAAACCTTCACCTCTTTCGGGTTACGCCCCTCAGACACCTGGCGCTTCAAGTCAGCAATATCGGCCAGCGATTTGAACGACAGCAAGGTATACCAGCGCCACATCAACTCATCGCTGATCGAGAGCACCTTGGCAAACATCGTATTGGCATCCTCTGTGATGCCGATGTAATTGTTTTTGCTCTTCGACATCTTGTCCACGCCATCCAGCCCCTCAAGCAGCGGCATAGTCAAAATGCACTGTGGCTCTTGCTGATATTCCAACTGCAAGTGGCGGCCCATTAAAAGGTTGAACTTTTGATCGGTACCCCCCAACTCCAGGTCAGCCTTCAAGGCGACCGAGTCATACCCCTGCATCAGCGGGTACAAAAACTCATGCACCGAAATCGGCGTCCCCGCCGTAAAACGCTGATGAAAGTCATTGCGCTCCATCATCCGCGCCACCGTGTACTTGGCCGCCAACTGAATCATGCCCATCGCACCCAGCGGCAGACTCCACTCAGAGTTGTACCGGATCTCGGTCCGCTCTGGGTCCAGCACCAGACTGGCCTGGCGGTAATAGGTCTCGGCGTTGGCCTTGATCTGCTCGGGGGTCAGGGGGGGCCGGGTGTTGTTGCGGCCCGAAGGGTCGCCAATCAGGCTGGTGAAATCGCCGATCAGAAAAATGACCTGATGCCCCAAGTCTTGCAACTGGCGCATTTTGTTCAGCACCACCGTGTGGCCGATATGAATGTCAGGCGCCGTCGGGTCCAAGCCCAACTTAACGCGCAAAGGCACGCCCGTGGCCTCAGAGCGGGCCAATTTTTGCTGCCACTCCTCGGCAGGGATCAATTCCTCACACCCCCGCAATGAGACCTGCATCGCCTCACGAACCCGGTCCGTCACCGGGTATTGAGATTTAACCTGTTGATTCATAAAGTCTTTTTTCGATTTGGCAGAGCCGGTTTGGCGGGTTATACTTGCCCCCCACTGGTTTCATTTTATCGGCGCGCGCGGTATTCGCCTATTACCCTCGCGTCACGGAGTCGGTTTTTGCCCCAATCTTTGCTTGCCCTTTTCAGCCGGATCTCACTTTGGCCACAACGCTGGTCTGAAGTGCAGCGTCGTCACCCGCACCGGGTGATGGCGGCGATCGCCGGTTTGATGATGATCGGCGGCACCGCATCTTACGCCGTGGCCACTTTGGGCCCCGACGCCTCGCGAATTCCCACCGTCGAACTGGTTCAGCCCCTCAGCCTCCATCTGGCCCCGGCAGCCTCACTCACCCCCCCTGCTGACTGGCGCCTCTACCGCAGTGAAGTGACCCGCAGCAACGACACCGCCGAGTCCTTGCTGGCACGGCTGGGCATACAAGACCCCGGCGCCGTCGAATTCATCCGTCAATCGGCTCCGGCACGGGCCCATCTATTGGGCAAAGCGGGGCGGCAAGTGCGCGCCGAAGTCGATGCGCGCCAGCAACTGATCAGCCTCAGCGTGCGCTGGGTCCAAGACGACAAATCAGAGCAGTTTCAGCGCCTGGTCATCCAACGCCAGGCCACAGGCTGGCAGGCCGAATTACAGACCGACACCCTCAGCGCCGCGACACAACTGGCCGGGGGCGTCATCCAGACCTCCCTGTTCGCCGCCACCGATCAAGCCCGCATCCCCGACCCGGTGGCGTTGCAATTGGCCGACATATTCTCGGGCGACATCGACTTCCACCGCAGTTTGCGCAAAGGCGACCGTTTCTCGGTGGTCTACGAAACCATGCAAGCCGATGGTGAACCCATGCGTGTGGGCCGGGTGCTCTCAGCCGAGTTTGTCAACAACGGCAAAATACACACCGCCTTGTGGTTCAAAGAGCCCGGGGCGGTCAGGGGCGAGTACTACAGCCTGAACGGCCAAAGCCTGCGCCGCGCTTACCTCACCTCCCCCCTGGCTTTCTCGCGCATCACCTCCGTCATGGGCATGCGCTTTCACCCCGTTCACAACACCTGGAAGCAACACACTGGCGTCGACTACGCCGCCCCCACGGGCACCGCCGTTCGCAGCGTCGGTGACGGCGTGGTCGAAGCCGCCGGTTGGCAAGGCGGTTACGGCAACACCGTGGTGGTTCGCCATCGCAACGGGCACAGCACGCTTTATGGTCACCTCAGCAAAATCAATGTCCGCAAGGGCCAAAACGTGACACAGGGTCAGGAAGTGGGTGCCGTCGGTGCCACCGGCACAGCCACCGGGCCGCACCTGCACTTTGAATTCCGCGTCAACGGCGTCCATCGCGACCCGCTGACTCTGGCGCGCCAAAGCGAATCACGACCCATTTCCACCGCCGCCAAAGCCTCCTTTGACCAGCAGGTTCAACAGGCCCGGACCGATTTGGCCGCCGCCACATCGGTACAACTGCTGGCGGTTCAATAATCGCCCATGAGCGGGCTGTTCATCGGCCTGATGTCGGGCACCTCGCTCGACGGCGTCGACGGCGTCCTGCTCCAGACCTCCGGCCCCAACGGGCCATTGGCCATCCAGGTCATCACCCACGCCCACGCCCCCTTTGACGACGGGCTGCGACAACAATTTCTCGCCCTGCACACCCCCGCCAGCGATGAATTGCACCAGGCACAAAAAGCCGGCCTGGCGCTGGCCCGCCTATACGCCCACGTGGTGGCGCAACTGCTGCTGCAATCGGGCGTCGCGCCGGCCGACGTCAAGGCCATAGGGGCCCACGGCCAAACCATCCGCCACCGCCCCAGGCTTGACGGCGGCGTGGGCTATACCCTGCAAGTCAACCAACCCGCCCTGCTGGCCGAATGGACTGGCATCACCGTCGTGGCCGATTTCCGCAGCCGCGACATCGCCGCCGGCGGCCAAGGGGCTCCCCTGGTGCCGGCGTTTCACCAGGCCCTGTGGGCGCATCCCGGACGCCGGGTCGCCGTGCTCAATTTGGGCGGCATCGCCAACCTCAGCCTGCTCAACCCCGATCAACCTCTGCTCGGCTTTGACTGTGGGCCGGGCAATATGCTCCTCGACGCATGGCACCAGCGCCACCGGGGCGGCCCCTTCGACGATCAGGGTGCCTGGGCCGCCGGCGGGCAATGCCATGAGGCGCTCTTGGCCGCCATGCTGGCCGAACCCTTTTTTCATGCCCCTGCCCCCAAAAGCACAGGGCGCGACCTCTTCCACATGGCCTGGCTGCAGCAACACCTGAACGCTCACCCCGACGTGTCGCCCCAGAACGTGCAAGCCACCCTGCTCGAGCTCACCGCCCAGACCAGCTTACAGGCCCTGCGACGCCACATGCCCGAACCGCAAGAACTGCTCGTCTGTGGCGGCGGCGCGCTCAACACTGCCCTCATGCGGCGCTTGGCCCTCGGCCTCGCCCCCTGCCCTGTACTCAGCTCATCCGACAAAGGCCTGGCCCCCGGTCAAGTCGAAGCCGCGGCTTTTGCCTGGTTGGCACAGCGCACCCTGGCCGGTTTACCCGGCAATGCACCCAGCGTCACCGGTGCTTGTGGCGAGCGGGTATTGGGGGCCATCTACCCGGCCTAAAAAAAACCCCCGCCACCATCGCCTGGTGCGGGGGTCAGTGCTAAATCCAAAAAGACTTAAACCGAGAACGAAGAGCCACAACCGCAAGTGGTCGTCGCATTAGGGTTCTTAATCACAAATTGGGCACCCTGCAAATCTTCTTTGTAGTCGATCTCGGCACCCACCAAATACTGGTAGCTCATGGCATCAATCAGCAGCGACACGCCGTTTTTGGTCATGGTCGTGTCGTCTTCGTTCACCACTTCGTCAAAGGTGAAACCATACTGAAAACCCGAACAACCGCCACCTTGCACAAACACGCGCAATTTCAGATCGGGGTTGCCCTCTTCAGCAATCAAGTCAGCCACCTTGGCGGCTGCGCTGTCGGTGAACAGGATCGGCTCGGGCATTTGTTCGGTGCTGACGGTTTCGGCAAGGGCACTCATGGTCATTCTCCTGACTGTTTGAGACAATAGTAGCGTAAAAAACTCAACTATGTTGCCCGTAGGGGTATCTGAAAACAACAAAGCCGCAAGGGCGAACCTTGCGGCTTTGCGGGCAGGCGTCGATCAGCGCTTGCTGAACTGCTTGCGACGGCGGGCAGAATGCAAACCGACCTTTTTACGCTCGACCTCACGGGCGTCACGGGTGACAAAACCGGCCGCCGACAAAGCGGGCTTGAGGTTGGCGTCATAGTCGATCAGTGCGCGGGTGATGCCGTGGCGCACGGCACCGGCTTGGCCCGACTCGCCACCGCCATGGACATTGACCTGAATGTCGAAAGACTCGACATGCTGGGTCAGCACCAGGGGTTGTTTGGCGATCATGATCGAGGTCTGACGACCGAAATATTCGGCGATGTCACGGCCATTGACCGTGATCTGGCCGGAGCCTTTTTTAAGAAACACACGGGCGACGCTGGATTTGCGGCGGCCGGTGCCATTGTTCCAATCTCCAATCATGGCGGCTCCTTAGATGTCCAGCACTTTAGGCTGTTGGGCGCTGTGCGGGTGCTCGGCACCGCCATAGACCTTCAGCTTTTTGATCATGGCATAACCCAGCGGACCCTTGGGCAACATGCCCTTGACCGCCTTCTCCAGCGCACGGCCGGGATGCTTGGCCTGCATGTCACGGAAGTTGGTGCCGTAAATGCCACCTGGGAAGCCCGAGTGACGGTAGTAGACCTTGTCGAGGGCTTTGTTGCCGGTGACGCGAATCTTGGAGGCGTTGATGACGACAATGAAGTCGCCGGTATCGACGTGAGGCGTGTAAATGGCCTTGTGCTTGCCGCGCAAACGGAGTGCTGCTTCGCTGGCAACACGTCCGAGCACCTTGTCGGTGGCGTCAATCACAAACCACTCGTGCTTCACGTCAGCGGGTTTTGCGCTGAACGTTGACATGGATTTCATCCTTGAGTTGGTTTGTTGGGTCCTTTTCCACGGTCGGTGTTCTTCTGACGAGAACCTCTTAGGTGGGATGATGAACTTCGCCGCGGGACCACGGTGGCGCTGCGAAGCCCTCCATTCTACGACAAAAATGCCAATGCCATCAAGCAGTTAGCGGCAACCGGGTTACCATCGCCCCATGTTCAGTTACCGCCACGCCTTCCATGCCGCCAACCACGCCGACGTGCTCAAGCACATCACGCTGCTGGCCACGCTGCGTCATCTGCAGCAAAAAGAGGCGGGCATCACCCTGGTCGACACCCATGCGGGCGCCGGGCTGTA
>JBEAZY010000110.1:0-10108 GCA_041159205.1 Pseudomonadota bacterium | reverse complement strand
TTGTCGTAATCAAAAATTTCCATGACTCAACTCCAAAACATTCAGGGGAGGGTGAGCGCTTGGCCTGTGCCGGTTCGTTTGCGGGCGCAAAAAAACCGGGCGCAAGAATCTTGGGCCCGGTGTCTGATTCTACCCCTATTCACTTTCTACAATGCAAGGCATGACTGTCGCCCCATCTCACCCCTTCGGCACCCCGCCCGGCTTGCTGGATCACCTCAATCCCGAACAAGCCCATGCGGTCACTTTGCCCAACGAGCACGCCCTGATTCTGGCCGGGGCAGGTTCGGGCAAAACCCGGGTGCTGACCACCCGCATCGCCTGGTTGCTGCACACCGGGCAAGTGAGCCCGGGCGGGCTGATGGCCGTCACCTTCACCAACAAGGCCGCCCGCGAAATGGCCACCCGACTCGAGGCCATGCTGCCCGTCAATGTGCGCGGCATGTGGATCGGCACCTTCCATGGCCTGTGCAACCGTTTGCTGCGCGCCCACTGGAAGTTGGCCAACTTGCCCCAGACCTTTCAGATTTTGGACACCCAAGACCAGCTCTCTGCCCTGAAACGCCTGTACAAGCAATTTGGCATCGACGATGAACGTTTCCCGCCCAAGCAGACCCAGTGGTTCATCAACGGCAGCAAAGAAGATGGCCTGCGCCCCGGCGACATCGACCCGACCGACAGCGACACGCGCAAAAAAATCGAAATCTATGAACTTTACGAAGCCCAGTGCCAGCGCGAAGGCGTGGTCGACTTCGGTGAGCTGCTGCTGCGCTCCTTCGAGTTGCTGCGCGACAATGACCCGGTGCGCGAGCATTACCAGATGCGCTTCAGGCACTTGTTGATCGACGAGTTTCAAGACACCAACCGCCTGCAGTACGCTTGGCTCAAGCAGCTGTGCGGCCCGCAGGGCAGCATGTTTGCGGTGGGCGACGACGACCAGAGCATCTATGCTTTTCGCGGCGCGCGGGTGGGCAATATGGCCGATTTTTTGCGTGAATTCGGCGTCAGGCACCAGATCAAGCTGGAACAAAATTACCGCAGCTGCGGGGCCATTCTGGACACCGCCAATGAGCTCATCAGCCACAACAAGTCGCGTTTGGGCAAAAACCTGCGCACCGATCAGGGCATGGGCGAGCCGATTCGGGTGGTCGAATCGCCCAGCGATTTTGCCGAAGCCCAATGGCTGGTCGAAGAGGTGCGCCAGTTGTTGCGCGATGGCCAAAACGCGCTCGACACCGGGGTGGCCCTGCGCAGCGATGTGGCGGTGCTCTACCGCAGCAACGCCCAAAGCCGGGTGATCGAGACTGCGCTCTTTAATGCCGCCTTGCCCTACCGCGTGTATGGCGGCTTGCGCTTTTTTGAGCGTGCCGAGATCAAGCATGCCCTGGCTTATTTGCGCCTCATCGACAACCCGCGCGACGACACCTCTTTTTTGCGCGTGGTCAATTTCCCGGCCCGTGGCATAGGCGCTCGCACCCTGGAACAACTGCAAGACGCGGCGCGCGCCGACGCCAGCGCCTTGTGCGACGCGGTGCCCAAAGTGGCTGGCAAAGCGGGCACTTTGCTGTCGGGCTTTGTCGGCTTGCTTGAGAGCTTGCGCGCCCAGTCGGAAGGGCTGACCTTGCGTGAAATGGTGCAACTGGTCATTGAGCACAGTGGTTTGGTCGAACACTACCGCACCGAGCGCGAGGGCGCCGATCGCATTGAAAACCTGGAAGAACTGGTCAATGCCGCCGAGAGCTTTGTGGCCCAGGAAGGGTTTGGCCGCGAAGCCCCGGGCGCCGAGTGGGCCCAGACCGGCGCCGATGCCGACACGGGCGAGACCTTGTCGCCATTGGCGGCGTTTTTGACCCATGCGGCCCTCGAAGCCGGGGACAACCAGGCTCAGGCCGGGCAAGACGCCATTCAACTCATGACCGTCCATGCCGCCAAAGGGCTGGAGTTTGATGCGGTTTTCATCACCGGCCTGGAGGAAGGGCTGTTCCCGCACGAGAACTCGATGAGCAATTTTGAGGGGCTGGAAGAAGAGCGGCGTCTGATGTATGTGGCCATCACCCGGGCCCGCAAGCGCCTCTACCTCAGCCACGCCCAGACCCGCATGTTGCACGGACAGACCCGCTATCACATTCCGAGCCGGTTCTATGACGAAATGCCTGAGCACACCCTGAAATGGGTGGCCCCCAGGTCTTCTGCCCAGCGCTGGAGCGCCTCCCCATTCGAAGCCCGCCGGGGCGCAGAGACAGCCCCGGCCTGGCGAGACGATGCGCCCATCAGTCCCCGTTCAAGCGCCGGCGCAGGCACCCACGCCTGGCTGCGCAGCGGCATGCAGGTGTTTCACAACAAATTTGGCGAGGGCACGGTATTGGCATTGGAGGGCACCGCAGACGACGCCCGCGCCCAGATCAGCTTCCCCCGCCATGGCACCAAATGGCTGGCGCTGTCGGTGGCCAAACTCACCCCGGTTTGAAACGGCCGTCGCCGTAGGGGTAAAAAGTGGCGGCAGGGCTCAGAGGTGCAGCACGGCGGCGCCGCCGATGGCCACCCCCAGAGCACCCATGGCATACATGGCCTTTTTCAGCCAGTCTTTGCGCGTCAGCAGGGCGATGGCGGCCAGGGCAATGGACACTTGCAACGCAGTGGTGGCCTGAGCCCAGCGATGGTGTTGGTGCATCTGCGCATCTGACTTCTCATCCCAGTTCTTGGCTTCGGCCTCCAGCTTTTCGGCGTCGCGCTTGATGTCGCCCTTTTCTGTTTTGTAGCGTTTGATTTCAGACTCGTAGAACTCTTTTTTGGCCGGCGGGGCCAGCTCCAGGGCCAGTTCGCTCAGGTTTTGTTTGCTGCTTTTGGCCTGGTAATAGTTCCACTGGTTGGAGGCTTCGGTTTTCTTGATCGCCGCATTGTTTTTGAACAGACCGGCATTGGCTTGGGTGGCCCCCCCCATATAGCCAAAAATCGCCCCCACGGTGGCAATGATGGCGGTGAACATGGCAATCTGGTTGGTCATGCCCGAGTCATCGTGCCCATGCCCGCCATGGGTGGCGTGCTCCAGCTCATGATCATGGGGCCCGTGCACATGAAATCCGTGTCCTGACATGGCGCTCTCCTAGGTTTTTTTACGCAAATGAACAAAGTCAAATTTCAGGCCGTCGGCAGACGCGTGTGACTCGCGCGACACCTCGGCCCACTCAGCACCGAATTGTGGCGCAAAGGTGTCACCGTCGTCGACCATGAGGTCAATTTCGGTCACCACGGCATGCGTGGCCCAGGCCATGGCCTGGGCATAAATTTCACCCCCGCCCATGACCCAGGGTCGGCTGTCCGGGGGCATCTGTGCCAGCGCCTCGGGCAGCGAGTGCGCCACTCGTGCGCCCGGCGCCTGCCAATCGGTTTGGCGCGTGATGACCCAGTTGTCACGACCCGGCAAGGGTCGAAAGCGTGGTGGAATCGAATCCCAGGTTTTGCGCCCCATGATCACGGCTTGGCCGAGGGTGACACGTTTGAAGTGCGCCAGGTCTTCGGGCAGATGCCAGGGCATCCCGCCGCCGCGACCGATCACCCCGTTGCGGGTGCGGGCAAAAATCAGCCCCAATTCCATGGGTCGACTCAGACCGCCACCGGGGCCTTGATGGCCGGGTGACACTGGTAGTCCAGCACTTCGAAGTCCTCGAATTCATAGTCAAAAATCGAGGGCGGTCGGCGTTTGATGTTCAGCGTCGGGTAAGGGTAGGGCGCGCGCGACAGTTGCAACTCAACCTGATCGGTGTGGTTGCTGTAGATGTGGCAATCGCCCCCGGTCCAGACAAAATCACCCACGTCCAGATCGCATTGCTGGGCCAGCATATGGGTCAGCAGGGCGTAACTGGCGATGTTGAATGGCACGCCCAGAAAAATGTCGGCGCTGCGCTGATACAGCTGGCAACTGAGTTTGCCGCGCTCACCCGGGGCTTGGGCTGGGGCCACATAAAACTGGAAAAACGCATGGCAGGGCATCAGCGCCATCTGGTCGAGTTCGGCCACATTCCATGCGCTGACGATGATGCGCCGCGAGTCGGGGTTGCTTTTCAGGGTCTGCACCACCTGCTCGATCTGGTCGATGTGACCCCCGTCGGGCTTGGGCCAGCTGCGCCATTGAACCCCGTAAACCGGCCCCAGGTCGCCATCGGCTCTGGCCCACTCGTCCCAGATGGTGCAGCCGCGCTCTTGCAGCCATTTCACATTGCGCCCACCCCGCAAAAACCAAAGCAACTCCACGATGATGGCGCGCAAAAACACCTTTTTGGTCGTCACCAGCGGGAAACCCTCGTTCAGGTCAAATCGCATCTGGTGTCCAAACACGCTGCGCGTGCCGGTACCGGTGCGGTCACCCTTTTGCACCCCATGCAGGTGCACATGGCGCATGAAGTCTTCGTATTGGCTGCGAACTGGGCGCAATGGGGGGGGGGCATTCATGGGCATAGTTTAGAACACTCGGGCCGCCGCCATGGGGCACTTCAAGGGGCAAAAAACGAGACGGTCTTCAGCCCGAGCCAGGTCAGCGCGAGCGAGCCCATCAGGTGCAAGGCGGCGGTGCCCGCCGCCAATGCCAGCCGCGATTGCTGCAACATGCCCACGACTTCGGCACTGAACGAAGAAAAGGTGGTCAACGCCCCCAGAAAACCCGTCACCAGCAACAACCGCCATTGCGGGTCGAGTTCGGGCAAGGCCTCGAACACGCCCACGCACACCCCCACCAGATAGCCGCCCAGCCAGTTGGCGCCCAGGGTGCCCAGTGGCACGGCGGCGCCGGCATTGCCCCACACCGACAGTTGCCAGCGCAACAGGGCACCGGCACAGGCTCCGACACAGATGGCGATCACGGCTTGCATGGTCTATATTCTCCCCCAAGTCTGACCATGCCCCACAACGCCGCCCCTCCCCCGACTGAACCCCGCTCCGTGGCGGTGTTCGGGGCCGGCATGGTCGGCGTGTCTTGTGCGTGGGCACTGCGCATGCGAGGCTGGCAGGTTACCCTGTATGACGCCCAAGCCCCTGGCTCGGCCACCTCGGGGGGCAATGCCGGTTTGCTGGCGGGCAGTTCTTTCATTCCGTTCAACAACCCGAGCCTGTGGGCGCAACTGCCTGCGCTCATGGGCAACCAGACCCCCAAACTGCGCTACGTGCCCTCCTATGTGGCGGGCCGGGCATGGCGATTGGGGCAGTTTGTCTGGCACGCGCGCGAATCCGATTTCCAGGCCACCGCGCAAGCCCTGCATGGCCTGATCTCGCGCTCGCGCGCCTTGCATGCGCAATGGATGGCATGGGCCGGCTGCGGCTCTTTGCGCCGCGACCATGGCTGGCTCATGCTGTACCGCAGCGCCGCAGCCCGGGCCGGCGCCGAATGGAGTGCCGGGCTCTATCGTCAGAACGGCATCGCCCATCAGTGGCTGAATGCCCAAGAGTTGACGGCGCTCGAGCCCGCGATTCAGCCCGGCGTGTTTCATTCAGCCCTTTGGGTGCAAGATGCCAGCGCCATCAGCGACCCGGGGGCGCTGGTTCGGGCCTACGCGCAGGCCCTGGTCGCGGCCGGCGGGCACATCGAACAGCGTCGTTTGCACGCTCTGCGACCCTTATCCCCGGGTTGGCAGGCCGACACCGATCAGGGGGTGGTCCAGGCCGCACAGGTGGTGCTGGCCCTGGGGCCCTGGTCCGATGCGCACCTGCGCCCTTTGGGCATCCAATTGCCCCTCATCCACGAGCGGGGGCAACACCAGCACCTGGCCTACGCCGCCACGCATCGCCTGAGCCGGCCCGTCAACGATAGCGCGGCGGGCTATGTGCTCTCGCCCATGGCCCAGGGCTATCGCCTCACCACGGGGGTGGAACTCAATCGGCAGGCGGCACCCGTCTCCGTCAGGGCCCAAGACCAATTGGCGCAGGCGCTGTCGGCGGCCCGCCAGGCCATCGCCACCGGTGCCCCGTCCGGCGCATCGCCCTGGTTGGGCGCACGCCCCACACTGCCCGACAGCCGCCCCATGATCGGGCCGGCCCCCAAACATCCGGGCTTGTGGCTGGCCCTGGGGCATCAGCACATCGGTCTGTCCACCGGTCCCGCCACCGGCGAGCTATTGGCCGGCATGATGTCGGGTGAGTCCACAGCGCTGAACCCCCAACCCTTTCGCCCCGACCGCTTCAGGCTTTGACCTGCCCGGCCAGCGCCAGCGCCACCCCTTCGATCACATCGTGGCAAGTGCGCCCGGTGGCGGCGGTGATGGCGTCGCGGTAAGGCGGCATATTGGTGCACTCCAGCACGATGTGTCGCACTAACGGGTGCTCACGCACCAAAGTGCGGGCGGCATTCACCACATCGGCTTGCGCTAAAGCCAGGTCCATGTGGCTGTCATTGCCCATGATGCGGCCATAAAACTCGCCCTGCGTGTCCACCCCCGACACCGGGGTGCCAGACGGCACCATGGCCCCTTGCAGGTCCAGCGGCCCCAGTCGGCCGGCATCGATGGTCAGGATGCCGGGGTGGCTCAGGTGACGACACCACAGCAAGCCGGAACTGACCACCGGCACCGGCACCGCCGACTGCAATGCCGTCTGATGACGCGCCAAAAAACCGCAACTGGTCGTGATCGCCTGCGCCCCGTCCCTGACCAGAGCTTGCGCGGCTTCTATAAAAGGAGCCAACCAGGCGGTGTGGGCCTGGCGGGTGACGATCAAGTCGGGCCGGGCACCGGGCACCACCCGATACAGGGGCCGCAAATGGTGCGCGGCCCAAGTGTCCGGGTGACCGATGTCCCCGACGGGCCTGGGGAACCGGGTGTCCAGCATGAGTATGCCCACGCTCACCATGTCCGCCACCGCTTTATTTGGGCACGCCCATCAGCCAGTTGGGCACACTGGTCACGATCGAAGGGAAGACCGTGATCAACACAATGCCGACGATCATGCACCCGAAGAAAGGCAAAGTCACCTTGGCAATGCGGTTGCTGTCGATGCCGGTCATGTTTTGCAGCACAAACAGATTGAAGCCCACCGGTGGCGTCACCTCGGCGATTTCGACCAGCATGATGATGAAGATGCCGAACCAGATCAGATCGAAGCCGGCTTTTTGAATCATGGGCAGCACCACTGCACTGGTCAGCACGATCATCGAAATGCCGTCGAGTGCCGTGCCCAGAATCAGATACACCACCACCAGCACGGCGATCAGGCTGTAGGGCGACAGATCGGCCGCCACCACCGCTTCGGCCAAAGCCTTGGGTATGCCGGTGAACGCCATCGTTTTGGTCAGAAAAGCGGCACCGGCCAGAATGAACATGATCATGCAACTCACCCGGGTCGCGCCGATCAGGCCTTGCCAGAAGTTTTGCCAGCTCAGCGTGCGGCCGGCAGCGGCAATGACCAGCGAGCCCAACACCCCATAAGCCGCGCATTCGGTGGCGGTGGCGATGCCCGCCACCAACACCCAGACGATGAATACGATCAGCAAGCCACAAGGAATCAGGCTGCCCGAGCGGCGGATTTTTTCGACCCAGGTGGTCCCGGGCTCGGGCGGGGGCACCCGATCGGGGTGCCGCAGGCTCCACCAGATGATGTAGCCCGAAAACAAACCCATCAACAGAAAACCCGGCAGAAAGCCGGCCAAAAACAATCGAATCACGCTGGCATCGGCCGCCACGGCGTAAACCACCATGGTGATGGAAGGTGGAATCAGAATGCCCAGCCCGCCCGCCGCCGCCAGCGAACCCAGCGCGATATCGCGGTCATAGCCGCGCCGCTCCAATTCGGGCAAGGCCACTTTGGCGATGGTCGCGCAGGTGGCCGCCGAAGAGCCGGAAACCGAGCCAAAAATGCCGCATCCCAATATGGTGGTGTGCATCAGTCGGCCTGGCACGCGCGACAACCAGGGAGAGAGGCCGTCGAACATCTGTTCCGACAGGCGGGTGCGGTACAGGATCTCGCCCATCCAGATGAACAGGGGCAGGGCCGCCAGCTCCCAACTGGCCGCCGTTTCCCAAAAGGCCGAAAACAGGTTTTTGCCGGGCAGGGTGGTGGTGAAAAAAGCCTGCCCGATCCAGCCCACGATCGCCAGGGTCATGGCGATCCAGACCCCGCCACTGAGCAGCAAAATCATGATGAACAGCAATAGGCCGCCTATCTCCAGCAGTTCCATCACAGTTCCTCAGAAAAATCACCGCGCGCGTGGCGTTCCTCGACACGGGCGACATAACTGGGTTTGCGGCCCCGCAAGACCTGCACGCACTCATCGAGCACGGCGATCACCAGAATCACCGCACCCACCACAAAGCTCATTTGCGGAATCCAGACCGGAATCGCCACCAAATTGCCGGCGATGTCATTGAATTCATAGCTCTCCATGGTGAACCGGACCGCCCAATAGCCCAAATACAAAATGGCCACGGTGGCGACGCACAAAGAGAAAAACTCCAGCCAACGGCGCACACGCGGCGACACCGTCTCAAGCACCAGTGTCACGCGCACAAAATCGCCATTGCGAAAGCTGTAGGCCATGCCCAGAAATGCGGCGGCACCGCACAGCCAGGCCACCACATCATTGACCCAGCCGACGCGCCACTCAAGGCTGCGCCCGACCGAGGCACCGATCATCAGCACCAGGATGGTCAATACGCAAAGGGCGGCCAACAGGCCGCCCAAGGCGTACAGGCCGTCAAGCAGCCTGCGCATCACTTGCGGTTGTAGGCGTCAACCATGGCCTTGCCCTCAGGCCCGGCCTTCTCCAGCCATTCCTTCAGCATCACATCGCCCACTTTTTTCAGGTCGGCGGTCAGCTGGGGCGGCGGGGGGACGATCTGCATGCCACCGTTGCGCAATTGATCGAGTGACACGTTATTGGCTTTTTTGCTCTCGGCCAGACCCCGCACTTCGGCATCGGCAGCCGCCTTCAGCACGGCATCCTGGGTCGGTTTGTCGAGCGCATCAAAAGCCTTTTTGTTCACCAACACGGCGTTTTTGGGCAGCCAGGCCTGGGTGTCGTACCAGAACTTCACATGCTCATAAAGTTTGGCGTCGGCACCCGTTGAGCCGCTGGACATCATGCTCTCGGTCACCCCGGTGGCAAAGGCCTGGCTCACTTCGGCAGCCTGCACCGTCACCGGTTGCGCCCCCACCAGTTCAGCGATGCGGGCGGTGGCCGGGCTGTAGGCGCGCCACTTGATGCCCTTCAGATCGGCCGCACTGTTCAGCGGTTTTTTGCTGTAAACACCCTGCGGCGGCCAGGGCACCGCGTACAAAACCATCATGCCTTGCTCGGCCAGCTTCTTGTCCAACAGGGGCTTTTGCACCCGCCACAGGCGCACCGATTCATCGTAGCTGTCGGCCAGAAAGGGCAGGCCATCGGCGCCCCAGATCGGCCATTCGTTTTGGAAGTTCACCATCAGCACTTCGCCGATCGGGGCCTGGCCGCTTTGCACCGCGCGTTTGATCTCGGGGGCTTTGAACAAAGAAGCGTTCGGGTGCACCGTGATCTTCAATTTGCCACCTGAGGCTTTGTCGATGTCGCTCGCAAACTGATTCAGATTCACGGTGTGGAAATTGGTGGCCGGGTAGGCGGCGGGCAAATCCCATTTGGTTTGGGCATGTGCCGGGACGCTCAGGGCCGCCCCCAGAAAAGCCAGCGAGCCCAAGGCACGGATCCATGTGGTCATGAGTGTTTCTCCGCAGTTAAAAATCCAAGCATAGCCGATGACGCTCGCTTGTCCAACCGTCCTTGCCCCAACTTTCGTTCATGGGCCGCGCAGCAACCTCAGCAAACGCAACAGCCACTGAATGGCGTATAAAACGAGCACACTGCCCCCCAGGTCGCCCAGCGCCATGACCGCAAAGCTGGGCCAAAATGACACGCTGTTCTGGTTCAGCGTGTACCAAATCTGGTGCATCAGCGGGCTGATGAGCGAGAACACCACGCATATGCCCAGCAGATGCCACTGGCTCAGGCGACGCAAAGTGGCATCCAGTTTGAACAGTCGCTGGGCCAGCCAGAGCGCCACATAGACCGACAAGCCCGCCACCGAGGCGGTCACCCAGTTGTACCAATGATCGTCAGACTGATGGTGGATATAGTCAATGGCGAGCGTGCCCAACATCA
>JBEAZY010000109.1:0-38653 GCA_041159205.1 Pseudomonadota bacterium | reverse complement strand
CCATCCTGGCATTCCTGGTTTTGGGTCTGCTTTGGGGTGTCTTCAGCCCGCGACTGGCCAAGCAAAGGCGTGCCCTTGGGTTCTTGTTGTTGACGCTCTTGCTCGGCCCGGGGTTGTTGGTCAACGAAGTGCTGAAAAACCACTGGGGTCGTGCCCGTCCGGCGCAAGTCAGTGCCTTTGGCGGGGCGGCCCAATACACGCCGCCCTGGCAAATGAGCGATCAGTGTGACAAAAACTGCTCAATGTCCAGCGGACATGCGGCTCTGGGCTTTTATCCCCTGGCTCTTTCCTGGGTGCTGCGTCGTCAGCGCCGCCTTTGGCTGGGGGTCGGGGCCTTCAGCGGGGGGCTGGTCGGCCTGGGGCGCATCTTGCAAGGGGGGCACTTTTTGTCTGACGTGCTGGTCTCGGGGGCTGTGGTCTGGCTGGTGTGCGCGGTTTTGTCCCGATGGCTGTTGCCGGACTCGGATTCGGGCCGCGACCCTGTCACAGACCCTGCATCTGGCGGATGAATCCGAGCAAGGCATCCGACACCCTTTCGCGCGTGATCGCGATGGCGGCCTGGTGTGTGGGCGTGAGCTGGCGCCGTGCCGACCACACCAAAGACAACTGACTCATCAGGCGGGGCCGTCCGATGCGGTGCAGGCTGAACGCATGGTCTGGTCCATGACTGGCCAGCGTGTATGGGGGCAAGACGGCAAAGCCCATGCCCACCCGCACCAATTCCAAAATCGCGTTTAAGCCGTCGACTTCCAACACCACTTGTGGTTTGGCCTGTATTTTCATCATCTCCGACTCGATCAACAACCGAAACGCATTGGGCTGGCTGGGCAGAATCAGGGGCAGGGCGGCGACCTGTTGCAGGGTCAACTCGGCTTTCGCTCGCAAGCCCTGCTGTTTGACCGCCTGCGGGCTGCCGATGAGCATCAGCGACTCATCGTGCAAGGAGGCGCTTTCCAGTTCGGGCGAGGTCAGCGGGTTGTACAGCACCGCCATGTCCAGCCGCCCAGAGCGCAAGGCCTCGTACATTTGCAATGAAAACCCCTCGGTCAGGGTCAGTTGGGCACCCGGCAGCTTCTGTTTAAAGGCCTGACTCAACGGCACCGTGATCAGCCGTGACAGGCTCGGGGGCAGTCCAATCGAGACCCGTCCTCCCAGGGCGCCTCGCACCGCCCCCAAATCTTCGCGCGCCACCTCGACCTGGTGCAGGATGCCCCGTGCGTGCTCCAACAGCACACGCCCGGCCTCGGTCAAGGTGACTCCGCGCCCGTTGCGGTCAAGCAGGTTTTGCCGCAACTCCACCTCCAATTGCCTCACATGGCGACTTAGCAAAGGTTGTTGGACCCCCAAAGAGATGGCGGCACGGGTGAAACTGCCCAATTCAGCCACACGCACGAAGGATTCCAGTTGTTTCAGATCCATGACCACTCCATATTTTCAAAAAATTAATATCAATCAATAAGTTATTGATTATATGAATATCTGGTAGTGCTTCTCCATGCGCCAGGATGACGGTAGCCTTTTTAGAATGGAGACATGAGCATGCTGTCCCATTCCCCCAGAGCCATCTCTTCCATGGCGACCCGACAGCTTTTGGCCGATTTGGCCCGTGACTTCGCTCACCAGCAAAGTGTGAATTGGCAAATTGAATCGGTGGGCGGCGTGGACGCGGCCCGTCGCGTGGCGGAAGGGGAATTATTTGACCTGGTATTTCTCGCCAGCGATGCCATCGACACCCTGATCTCACAAGGACACCTGAGGGCCGGTTCACGTGTCGACTGGGTATTGTCGACCACCGTCGTGGCCGTTCCCGAGGGGGTAAGCGCCCCCCCCATAGCCACCGAGGACCAATTGCGACTGGCCGTAGTGCAGGCGAAGACTTTGGGCATTTCAACCGGGCCTTCCGGCCTTTATGTCGAAAAACTCATTCGAAGCTGGGGACTGGGCGATTTACTGGCTCAGCGCCGCGTAGTGCCCCCGCCTGGCACGCCTGTCGGACAATACATTGCGCAGGGCAAAGTGGACCTGGGCTTTCAGCAGGGCAGCGAAATGGTCGGTCTGTCCGGCATCCAGGTGCTTGGCCCTTTGCCCGACCCGGTGGGCTACACCACCACATTCTCGGCGGGTGTGCCCGTTTCGATACACGCCGAAGACCCATCTCGCGCCCTGGTGGAAGACTTTTTGACTTATCTCACTTCCGACGCCACCCTCTCACTCAAACTTCAACACGGCATGTCCGCATTGTCATGAGCAAAACTCAACCCCTCATCATCGACGTCCACGGCCACTACACCACTGCCCCCAAGGCGCTGGAGAATTGGCGCAATCAACAAATTGCCGCCCTCAACAACCCCTCGTCCATGCCCAAAGTGGCTGACCTCAAGATCAGCGACGATGAACTGCGAGAGTCGATCGAACTCAATCAACTCGCGAAAATGAAAGAACGCGGCAGCGACATCACCATCTTCAGCCCGCGCGCGTCCTTCATGGCGCACCATATCGGCGACTTTCAGGTGTCCTCCACTTGGGCCGCCATTTGCAATGAGCTTTGTCACCGCGTCGCCCAACTCTTTCCTGATCATTTCGTCGGTGCGGCCATGTTGCCGCAGTCGCCGGGCGTCGACCCCAAGACCTGCATTCCCGAATTGGAGAAATGCGTCAAGGAATATGGTTTTGTCGGCATCAATCTCAATCCTGATCCCTCCGGCGGTCACTGGACCAGCCCGCCGCTGACCGATCGGCACTGGTACCCCATTTACGAGAAGATGGTCGAGCACGACATCCCCGCCATGGTGCATGTCTCAACCAGTTGCAACCATTGCTTTCACACCACCGGGGCACACTACCTGAACGCCGACACCACCGCTTTTATGCAGTGCCTGCAGGGCGATCTTTTCAAAGATTTTCCAACCCTCAAGTTCCTGATTCCCCATGGTGGCGGCGCCGTGCCTTATCACTGGGGCCGTTTCCGTGGCTTGGCCCAGGAGATGAAAAAACCCTTGCTGCAAGAGCACCTGCTCAACAACATCTTTTTCGACACTTGCGTTTACCATCAGCCCGGCATCGACCTGCTGACCAAGGTCATCCCGGTCGACAACATCCTGTTCGCTTCTGAGATGATCGGTGCCGTGCGCGGCATCGACCCCGAAAGCGGTCACTACTACGACGATACCAAGCGGTATGTGTTGGCCACCCCCCACCTGAGTGACTTGCAGCGTTATCAGGTCTTTGAGGGCAACGCCCGTCGCGTCTTCTCGCGCCTGGACACCCGGCTCAAGGCCTTGGGAAAATGATAAAAATCCGAAATTGGGGTCTGACCCCAATTTATACCTTGGCTCTGAGCTTGTCGCTCGCGGGCTGCATGCGGGTATGGACCTGGGGGGAACAGCCCGCCGCAACGACCCATGACAACCTTGGAGGGCCGGCTCAGCAGGCTGAATCGCTGCAAGCAGCCTCCCGCCTGCTGGCCCCCACTGGTGTGTTGCGAGTCGGGGTCTATTCGGGCAGCCCGACCTCACTGGTCAAGGTCAAGGGGGAGAGGTATGGCATTGCTTTCGAACTGGGCCATGCCCTGGGGCATGAATTGGGAGTCCCGGTACAAATTGTCGAGTTTCCCCGTGTGGCCGAGGTGATCCAGGCCATATCCAATGGCAAGGTGGACTTTACTTTCACCAATGCCTCTGTCGCCCGTGCCAAGAGGGTTGATTTCACGCCTGCCCTGGTTCGACTGGAGCTCGGCGTGCTGGTGGCGCAGGACTCCCCCCTTAAAAGCACCCAGGACATGGATCGTGCCGGTCTGCGCTTGGGCGTGAGCCAGGGGAGCACTTCCGAGGCCATCCTGGGGGCCAGTCTGAAGCAAACTCAAATCATGCCCCAGCCCTCACTGGCGGTGGCCCGTCAGGCGTTGCAAAGCGGGGAACTGGATGCTTTTGCCACCAACAAAGGGATTTTGTTTGAGCTGGCAGACCAATTGCCCCGGCACCGAATCTTGCCCGACGCCTGGGGCCACGAGCAGTTGGCCATCGCAATTCCTCAGGGCCGCGCCCTGGCCATGCCTTGGCTGCGCGATTGGGCGCAGCTGAGGGTCACCAAGGGCCAGGTCAACGCCATGGCGCAACGCGCCGGGCTGCGCGGTTTGGCCGCAACCCCCTGATCCCATTGACTAGGAGCATGCTTATGATCAGAACCTTTGTTGCATGGTTGCGTACAGGCCTGACCGTCGTCGCCACGGCATCTTGTTTATCTGCCATTGCCCAAAGCTTTCCGGCCAAACCCGTCAAGGTCGTGGTGGGTTACGCTGCCGGTGGTGCGGTCGATATCATCGCCCGTACCGTCGGACTGAGCATGTCGGCATCCATGGGCCAGCCCTTTGTGATCGAGAACAAACCTGGCGCCGGGACCAATATCGCGGTCAAATCGGTGATCGCTGCCGAACCCGACGGATACACACTGATGATGGCGGCCAACGCGCTGGCCGCCAATATGTCGCTGTATCAGCCGCAACCTTTTGATGCCGAAAAAGACCTGGTGGCGGTCTCACTCGTCGGGCGCGTGCCCGTGGTGATCGCGGCCAACCCACTGGTGTCATATGCCAACGTGCGACAACTCATCGACGCAGCCAAAGGCAAGCCCAATGCCATCGCCTATGGCAGCCCTGGCAATGGCTCAACCCCGCACATGGCGATTGAGCTTTTTGCACGCGCCGCCGGCATCGACTTGCAACACATTCCGTACAAAGGTGGTTCCCCCGCCATCACTGACACCATCGGTGGACAAGTGCCCCTTGTCGCTGTGAATGCACTCGAGGCTTTGCCACATGTGCGCTCGGGAAAGCTCAAATTGCTGGCCGTGCTGAGCGCCACTCGAAGCGCCAACTACCCCGAAGTGCCCACCATCGCCGAGTCGGGCTTTCCAGGCTTTGAGGCCTCGGTCTGGTATGGATTGGTCGCGCCGGCCGGGACCCCCAAAGCGGTGATCGCCAAACTCCATGACGAGGCGCAAAAAGCCTTGGCCAGTCGCGAGGTGCGCGAACGCATGGCGGCGGTGGGCGGTGAAGTGGCCCCAGGTTCATCTGAAATGTTTGCCCAACTGATACGCTCCGAAGCCCAGCGTTACAGCCGCTTGGTGCGCGAAGCCAGCATCAAACCCGATTGAAGCCCTCAAGGAACTGTCATGAGTTTTGAAAAAACACCCGGCTGGCTGGATTGGTACAGCGGCCCCAGCCAGCCCAGATTCCAATTGCCAGCGGGCAGCGTGGATGCCCATTGCCATGTCTTTGGCCCCGGCGATCAATTTCCTTTTGCACCCGAACGTAAGTACACACCCTGCGACGCTTCGAAAGCACAACTTTTTGCCTTGCGCGACCACTTGGGCTTTGCTCGCAACGTCATCGTGCAGGCCACCTGCCACGGCGCCGATAATCGCGCCTTGGTCGACGCCTGCCTGAGTTCAGGGGGGAAAGCCCGCGGCGTGGCCACTGTGCGACGCAGCATCACCGATGATGAATTGAATCAGTTGCATGCAGCCGGGGTGCGTGGGGTGCGCTTTAATTTTGTCAAACGCCTGGTTGACTTCACGCCAAAAGACGAGTTGACGGAAATCGCCGCCCGCATCGCCAAGCTCGGCTGGCATGTGGTCATTTATTTCGAGGCGGTTGACCTGCCTGAACTGTGGGATTTTTTCACCAGCCTCCCCACCACGGTGGTCGTCGACCACATGGGCCGCCCCGACGTCAGCAAGCCTGTTGATGGCCCTGAGTTTGAATTGTTCATCCGATTCATGCGCGAGCATGAGAATGTTTGGAGCAAAGTGTCTTGCCCCGAGCGCCTTTCGGTCACCGGGCCCAAAGCCTTGAGTGGCGAGCAGGCTGCTTACCGCGATGTCGTTCCCTTCGCCCGCCGCATAGTCGAGACCTTTCCTGATCGCGTGCTGTGGGGCACCGACTGGCCGCATCCGAATTTGAAAGACCATATGCCCGACGACGGCCTGCTGGTTGACTTCATTCCCCAAATCGCCACCACCCCTGAACTGCAACGCAAGCTGCTGGTTGACAACCCCATGCGTTTGTATTGGCCGCAAGAGGTGGGGGCGTGAATTTCTGCAAAGTCTGGAGATAAACATGGCGCTCAATAAACCGTATTTGGATATACCGGGCACGATCATTTTTGATGCCGAGCAAAGTCGCAAAGGGTATTGGTTGAATCAGTTTTGCATGAGTCTGATGAAGGCCGAGAACCGGGCGCGTTTCAAAGCCAATGAGCGGGCTTATCTGGATGAGTGGCCCATGACCGAGGAGCAAAAGCTGGCGGTGATGGCGCGCGACCTCAACTGGTGCATGCGCACAGGCGGCAACATTTACTTCCTGGCCAAAATGGGTGCCACGGACGGCAAGAGTTTTCAGCAAATGGCGGGCTCAATGACCGGGATGTCCGAGGACGAGTATCGCGACATGATGGTCAAAGGGGGGCGTTCGGTGCAAGGCAACCGCCGGACCGGCGAAGACGGTGACGCGCAAGCCCACCGGCAGCCCCAGGGCAAGGCGGCATCGGCCGCACAGAAAGGACACTGACATGGCGCGCATCTCTTCTTCAGTTTATTGCTCTCATGTGCCTGCCATCGGTGCGGCCATGGACATGAAGAAAACCCATGAACCTTATTGGCAGCCCTTGTTCAAAGGCTTTGATTTTTCGCGCCAATGGATCAAAGACAACCCGCCTGATGTCGTGTTTTTGGTCTACAACGACCACGCCACCGCATTCAGCCTGGACATCATCCCGACCTTTGCCATAGGCACTTCAGCCCTGTACCAGCCTGCCGACGAGGGATGGGGGCCCCGACCGGTTCCGGTCGTGCACGGGCACCCGGAACTCGCCTCTCACATCGCGCAGTCGGTCATTCAGGACGACTTTGACCTGACCATCGTGAACAAGATGGATGTCGACCATGGTTTGACGGTCCCTTTATCCCTGATGTGCGGTGAAAAAGACCCGCAGCATGAGGCCTGGCCGTTCAAGGTCATCCCCTTTGCGGTGAATGTGGTGCAGTACCCCGTGCCCAGCGGCCAGCGTTGTTTTATGCTGGGGCAGGCGATCCGGCGTGCCATACAAACTTTTGACGAAGACCTCAATGTGCAAATTTGGGGCACCGGTGGCATGAGCCACCAGTTGCAGGGCGCGCGGGCCGGCCTGATCAATCGGGAGTGGGACAATGCCTGGTTGGATCAGCTCATTGCCGACCCCGCTGCTTGCGCCAGCCGGCCGCACATCGACTATGTGCGCGAGGCCGGGTCAGAGGGCATTGAGCTGGTCATGTGGCTCATTGCGAGGGGGGCCATGGACGATGTGGCCGGGGGCTCCAAGCCCAAGCTGACCCACCGTTTTTATCATGTGCCCGCCTCCAACACGGCAGTCGGTCACGCCATTTTGGAAAACACCTGAAAGATCAGTCATGAGCAAAAACATCAAAGTCGCACTTGCGGGTGCAGGCGCCTTTGGCGTCAAACACCTCGACGGCATCAAAAACATCGATGGCGTCGAAGTCGTCTCGCTCATAGGCCGTGAGCTGGAGAAAACCAAAGAGGTGGCGGCAAAATACGGCATCGGGCACGTCTCGACCGATTTGTCCGAGTCTTTGAAAATCAAAGAGCTCGATGCGGTCATCTTATGCACGCCGACCCAGATGCACGCCAGCCAGAGCATCGAGTGTCTCAAGGCCGGCAAGCATGTGCAGGTTGAAATTCCTCTGTGCGATGTGCTGAAAGATGGCCAGCAGGTGCTTGATCTGCAAAAGTCCAGCGGTCTGGTGGCCATGTGCGGCCACACCCGTCGATTTAACCCCAGCCATCAGTGGGTCCACCAAAAGATCCGGTCAGGCGATTTCAACATCCAGCAGATGGACGTGCAAACCTACTTTTTCAGACGCACCAATATGAATGCTTTGGGTCAGCCTCGCAGTTGGACCGATCACCTGCTTTGGCATCATGCGGCCCACACGGTGGATCTGTTTGCCTACCAGTGTGGCAGCCCGATCGTGAAGGCCAACGCTGTCCAGGGCCCGATACATCCTCATCTGGGCATCGCCATGGATATGAGCATTCAACTCAAGGCCGCGAACGGGGCCATCTGCACGTTGTCGCTGTCGTTCAACAACGATGGCCCCCTAGGCACGTTCTTTCGCTACATCGGCGATACGGGCACTTACATCGCCCGCTATGACGACTTGTTCAATGGCAAGGAAGAAAAAATCGATGTATCTAAAGTGGATGTGTCAATGAATGGCATCGAGCTCCAGGACCGCGAATTTTTTGCCGCCATTCGCGAAGGGCGAGAGTCCAACGCCAGTGTCGCCAGTGTAATGCCCTGTTATCAGGTGCTGCACCAGTTGGAACAACAACTGGGCTGATACCCATGAGCGACCGATACGCCGTCATTGGCAACCCCATCGCTCAAAGCAAATCGCCATACATACACACCGAGTTTGCGCGTGCCTGCGCACAAGACATCAGCTACGAGCGCATGCTGGGGCCTGTGGGTGGTTTCGCGCAGATCGTCGATCAATTCAGGGCAGAGGGGGGCAGAGGGCTCAATGTGACCGCCCCCTTCAAGTTGGATGCTTGCCGCTATTGCACCGATTTATCCATCGACGCCCGGCTGGCGGGCGCGGTCAATGCCATGAAGTTTGAAGGCAACAGGGTCTGGGGTCAAAACTTTGACGGCATTGGACTGGTGCGAGACCTGCAGGTTAACCTCAATACCAAGCTGACCGGGCGGCGCTTGTTGATCCTGGGCTCGGGTGGGGCCACTCGAGGGGCTTTGCTGCCTCTTTTGCAGTGCCGCCCCGCACAGATGGTGATCGTCAACCGCACGGTGGACAAAGCGCTGGAATTGTTGGGTATTGCGCAGCAACACCAGCCTGATTTGGCCCGCGAATGCCAACTCAGGGCCATGGGTTATGCTGACTTGGGCCCGCAGGCCTTTGATGTGGTGTTGCATGCCACATCCGCCGGTTTGAGTGATCTGGCACCGCCATTGCCGGGCAGCGTTTTTGCGCCCGGTGCCTTGGCGTACGACCTGACCTATGGCAAGGGCATGACCCCATTTTTGCGCCTGGCGCGCGACGCCAAGGTCAGCCGCTTGGCCGACGGGGTGGGGATGTTGGCCGAACAGGCCGCTGAAGCCTTTGCCTGGTGGCGCGGGGTGCGACCGGACACCGCCAAAGTCATACGGCAGATCACGGTCCCGCTCGAATAAAAAAACACCGTCCCCTTGCAGGGACGGTGTCTGTTCATCATTGAATGATCGGGCAGCCGGTTTAGAGCGAATCGATGAAACTGCGCAATTTGTCGCTGCGGCTGGGGTGCTTGAGCTTGCGCAGGGCCTTGGCCTCGATCTGACGGATGCGCTCGCGGGTGACATCAAACTGTTTGCCCACTTCTTCCAGCGTGTGGTCGGTGGACATCTCAATGCCAAAACGCATGCGCAACACTTTGGCCTCGCGCGGGGTCAAGCCGTCGAGGATCTCTTTGACGACATCGCGCAGACCCGCCTGCATGGCGGCTTCGATGGGCGCGGTATTGGCTGAATCTTCGATGAAATCACCCAGGTGCGAATCGTCGTCGTCGCCTATGGGCGTCTCCATCGAAATCGGCTCTTTGGCGATTTTCATGATCTTGCGGATCTTGTCCTCGGGGATCGCCATTTTCTCGGCCAAAATGCCGGCGTCTGGCTCAAAGCCAAACTCCTGCAAGTGCTGGCGCGAAATGCGGTTCATCTTGTTGATGGTCTCGATCATATGCACGGGAATGCGGATGGTGCGGGCCTGATCAGCGATTGATCGGGTGATGGCCTGACGAATCCACCAGGTCGCATAGGTCGAGAACTTGTAGCCGCGCCGGTATTCGAACTTGTCCACGGCCTTCATCAGACCGATGTTGCCTTCCTGGATCAGGTCGAGGAATTGCAAGCCACGGTTGGTGTATTTTTTGGCGATGGAGATGACCAGGCGCAAGTTGGCCTCGATCATCTCTTTCTTGGCATCACGGGAGGCGGCTTCGCCTTCGTTCATGCGCTTGTTGATGTCCTTGAGCTCATCCAGCGGCACCACCACCTGCGATTGCAGGTTGATCAATTTTTGCTGCAGTTCCTGCACCGGCGGGATATTGCGAACCATGACCATGCTCCAGGGTTTGCCCGCTGTAGACTGCTTTTCGATCCATTTGAGGTTGAGCAACTGGGAGGCGATGCGTTCCCCGTTTTTGTTGCGTCCACTGAATTCGGCCACAAACTGCGGTTGCGGGTAGCCGCATTTGTCCACAATGATGCGGCGCAGCTCACGCTCAACTTTTCGCACTTCATCGACCTGGGCACGCACCGTGTCGCACAATTTTTCAATGGTGCGGGCGGTAAAGCGGATGGTCATCAATTCGTCGCTCAGGGCGCGTTGCGCCTTGATGTAAGAGGGTGAGCCGTAGCCTTCCTTGTCATAGGCTTTGTGCACTTTCTCGAACAGACCGGCGATGCGGTCAAAGCGTTCCAGCGCGGCATTGCGCAGTTCTTCCAGTTTTTTGGTCAGTGCGCGCGAGCCACCCTGGCCGTCATCGTCGTCCGAATCGTCGAATTCGTCGAAGTCCTCTTCGGCCACGTAGTCGTCGGCTTCATCCGAGCTGGCAAACCCGTCGACCACGGTCGAAATGACCACTTTGCCTTCGCGAATGTCCTGGGCCATGCGCAAGATTTCCGCAATGGTGGCGGGTGAGGCACTGATGGCTTCCATCATGGCCATCAGTCCGCCTTCGATGCGCTTGGCAATCTCGATTTCGCCTTCACGGGTCAGCAGTTCGACCGTGCCCATTTCACGCATGTACATGCGGACCGGGTCGGTGGTGCGACCAAACTCGCTGTCCACCGTGGACAGCGCGGCTTCAGCAGCCTCTTCGGCCTCTTCCTCGGTCGAACCGGTGGGGGCGTTGTCGGTGATGATCAGTGTTTCGGCATCGGGCGTCTGCTCGTAGACCGCGACCCCAAGGTCGTTGAGGGTGGCGATCACCACTTCCAGTGTTTCGGCATCGACCAATTTGTCGGGAAGGTGATCAGAGATTTCACCATGGGTCAGGTAGCCACGGGTCTTGCCCAGTTTGATCAATGCTTTGAGGCGTGCGCGGCGTTTGGCCATGTCCTCTTCAGAGAGGATGGTTTCATCCAGACCAAATTCCTTCATCAAGGCCCGTTCCTTGGCCTTGCTGATTTTCATGCGCAGGGGTTTGACTTTTTCGGTCGACTCGACCGGTTCCCCCGCCAACTCTTCTTCAATGTCGGCGCTCAGGTCGGCTTCGTCGTCGATCTCTTTGACCTCTGCCTTGCCCTTGCGGCCGGCCTTTGCGATGGACTTGGGCGGTTTGCTTTTTTCGGCGGCGGGCTGGGTCGGTGCCTTGGTGGCTTTGACTTTGGCCTCGGGCTTTGCGCTGACCTTGGACTCGGGCTTGGTGTTAGATTTGGCCGGGGCTTTGACCGCCGGCTTGGTCACGGCTTTGACGGCTTTGGCCGCAGCTTTGGCAACCGGCTTGGCGGTTGTTTTGCCGGCAGGCTTGGCGACCGCTTTGGCGGCGGGTTTGGAGGCTGACTTGGTATTGGGCACGGTGGATTTGGATTTCTGGCCGCCGGGTGGGGTCGCTTTGCTTGGCTTTTTGGGTGCGGCCTTGGCCGCAGGTTTGGCCGCAGACGCCTTCGCAACAGGTTTAGGGACCTGCTTTTTGGGGGCGTTCACCTGGGGTTTTTTCGTCGATTTAGTGGCCATGACCATCCTTTTGGCAAAACAAAGACGCCCTCAGCAAGGCGTGGGTGTTGAGAAAAAATGGAATCACCGGCAAGAGGGATGGGCGATCATTTGGTGTGCAGTCCTTGCGGTGAATGAGCGGGTCGTGCCGTAAAGGTCACAGTTGGCTGGGTCCGGAGGTGCTGCTGTCGCGCTTGCCTAGATTTGGATTATACCCTCAAACCGGCCCTGATTTCAACTGGATCAGGCGCTGGTTCAGTTGCTTGAACCGTTCAAACAAGGCCGGCTCGGCCCCTACCCGCTGCGCAATGGCGCTCAATTCAGCAGAGACCGCGTTTTTTTCCAGTTGCAGCAGGATGCTGTCCAACTCGGCCTGATCAAAAACCACCTCGGTGGGGGCGGCCATGACCACCCGGTACACATGCTCGCGCAAGGGGTGATCCGACAAGGATTCGAACAAGGTTGACCAAGGCATGACGCCATGCTCATGCCATTGCTGCTCAAGCCATCTGAACGCCTCGCCGTGTGGGTCGGGCAAATCGCACAGCAGGTGGTGTTGGCTGGATGAGAGCCGTTCCCAGGCCCCCATTTCGGTGAAGAGCAGCTGGATCGCCCGATCTTCGCGGCTGCTGGGTTGACGCCGCAGACTGGCCATCCGTCGCTGCCCCCCCAGCGAATCGGCGCCGAATGACCGGCCCGCCATGGCCTCGCTGCGTTTGGCGTACGGGCCGGGCCCGCCCTGGCCCATGCCCTGGGCGTTTCGGGCGCTTGCGCCTGTGCGTGGGCCGCTGCGATGACCGCCCCGGGGGGTCACCGCCGCGTCGGCCTCACCCCAAAGCCGCAACAACTCGTGGGCACCGATTTGCACCAGATCAGCCAGTTCGCTCACCAACTGGGATTTCAGCACCCCTTGCGGCATGGCCATGACCAGGGGCTTGGCTTGGCTGGCCAGCAGAGCGCGGCCCTCTGCGGTGTCCAGGTCACAGCCCTCGCGGGCAGACTCGAGGACAAATCGGCTCAGGGGCATGGCTGCGGACACACTGCGGGCAAAGGCATCAGCGCCATGGGCGCGGATGAAACTGTCGGGGTCGTGCTCCGGGGGCAAAAACAAAAACTTGATGCTGCGCACATCGGTGGCGTAGGGCAGGGCGCCATCCAGCGCCTTGCGCGCCGCTCTTCGCCCGGCGGCATCGCCGTCAAAGCCAAAAACCACTGAATCGGTGAACCTGAATAACTTATGGACATGATCGGTCGTGCAGGCTGTGCCCAGCGTCGCCACGGCATGGGCAAAGCCCAATTGCGCCAAGGCCACCACATCCATATAGCCTTCGGTGACCAGCACATAACCCGCTTCGCGGATCGCCTGCCTTGCCTCAAACAAGCCGTACAGTTCGCGTCCCTTGCTAAAGACCGGGGTTTCGGGCGAATTCAGGTATTTGGGTGTGCCCTCGCCCAAGACCCGTCCGCCAAAACCGATGCATTCGCCCTTGACGTTGCGGATCGGGAACATGATGCGGTCGCGAAACCGGTCATAACGGCGGTGTTCGCCTTGACCTTCGCCTGATTCGGGTTCGGTGTCCTTGTCGATGACCATGCCGCTCTCGGCCAGCACCGGGTCGGCATAGTCGGGGATCACACCGGCTAAAAAGCGCCACCCGGGCGGCGCGTAGCCCAGCCCGAAGCGACGCGCGATCTCCCCGGACAAGCCCCGGCCTTTGAGGTACTCAATGGCCTTGGGCGCCCCTTTGAGTTGCTGTCGGTAAGCGCCGGCGGCTTTCTCCAGCAAGTCGGTCAGGGTCAACTGCTTTTGTCGCTCTTGTTGTGCCTGCTCGCGCTCTTGGGGGCTGCGCTGCTCTTCAGGCACCTGCATGCCACAGCTTTGAGCCAATTCTTTGACCGCCTCGATGAAGGTCATGCCGCTGTGATCGATCAGAAAACCGATGGCGTCCCCGTTTTTGCCGCATCCGAAACAGTGAAAAAACTGTTTGCTTGGGCTGACGGTGAAGGAGGGCGATTTTTCAGTGTGAAAAGGACAAAGGCCCGAATAGTTCGCCCCTGCTTTTTTCAATGTCACATGGCGACCCACCACTTCGACCACATCGACGCGGGCGAGCAAATCCTGAATAAAACCTTGTGGGATGGCCATAATGAACTGTTCATTGTAGGCCTTGTGCTCAGTGCCTCAAGCTCAGTCGCCCAGGGCCAGGCCTTCTCGGCGCGGGTCCACGCCGGCCTGCCAGCGGCCGGAGGCATCGCGCACCAACACATGCAAACCGCTGCTGATTTCGCCCAGGCGCACCGGGTGGCCCAGCGCGCTCAATTCGGGATGCAGGGCGGCGGCCTCGGTGCCTTGCTCAAGCCATACCGGTCCTTGGGGCGCCGTCAGGCCCACGTGGCCCAGGCTGACCGCCGCCTGTGGCCCCAATCCCCAATGTGCCACAGCCCAAAGGGTTTGTGCCACGTGGTGGATGATGAATGGTCCGCCAGCGCTGCCCATCAGCATGGTCACTTGCTCGCGCGGCGGGATGTCGGCCACGTCCCCAGGTCGCAAGACCAATAACGGCGACATCGACGAGCGGGGCCGTTTGCCCGCGCCGGGTGCGTTGGCCAGCGGGCGTCCGGTGGGGTCGGTGGGGTACAGGGCAAAATCGGTCAGCTGATGATTGAGCAGAAAGCCGCCCATGCGGCCCTGACCGGTGTTGACCATGCGGCGTGCGCCAAAGGCACTTTCCAGGCTGCTTGACAGCGCCACGGCCCGGCCCTGCTCGTCGACCACGCTCAGATGTGTGGTGCCATATTCGGCTTGTTCGGGCGACTGCCCCCACGACAAGGTCATGCCTTCGGGTCGTCCCGGCTCGGCCACTGGCATGCGTTGGGGGCCGATCTGTTGTGCACGTGCCTGCAGGTACTTCGTCGCCCACAAGCTCTCCCACCCGTCTGGTGGGGCGCTCACCGAGGGCGGGTCGCCGACAAAAACCGCCCGGTCGGCAAACGCCAGTCGGGCCGACTCGATGTAAGTGTGTGTCCAAAGACCGCCGCGGGCCAGCGTGCGGGCTTGGGTCGGGGCCAGTTCGATCTGGTTCAAAAGTTGCCCCAGCGCGATCGTCCCTGAAGTGGGTGGCGGCGCGCCGCAAAGGCGCGACTGGGGCAACCCGGCCCAGGCGAAACAAAGGGCGGGCTGCACCCGCACCGGGTAGCCGCTCAGGTCGGCGGCGCTCATTCGACTGCCCCCTGGCTCTCCTGCGCTGATGCGTCTCAGTAGGGCTTGTGCCACCCTGCCGTGTTGCATGGCATGGGCCCCGTTAGAGGCGATCTGGCGCAGCAACCAGGCCAATTCGGGGTTGCGCAACACATGACCCACAGGCTGCGCATCGCCACGAGCCGTATAAAAAAGCATTCTCGCCTGCGGGTCGTCTCGCAATAGGGGGTCGGACTGCAGCAAGGCATGCAAACGTGGGCTGACCGCGAACCCGAGGTCTGCCAGATCGATGGCCGGGGCCAGCAGTGCCGCCCAGGGTTTGGAACCCTCCCGTCGGTGCAGGGCCTGTAACAGTGGCACCAGCCCCGGTACCCCCACCGAGTGCGGACTGCGCCTGGCCACCGCAAAATCCATGGGTTGGCCATCGACCATGAACAAATCCGGGGTGGCCCCGGCCGGCGCGGCCTCTCGCCCATCCCAGGCGGTCACTGAGCGTCCATCAAAAACCACCGCAAAGCCGCCCCCGCCCAAGCCGCTGGATTGCGGTTCGACCACTGCCAGAGCGAACTGGGTGGCAATGGCGGCATCGACCGCATTGCCGCCCTGTCGCAATACCTGCCAACCGGCGCGGGTGGCCTCGGGGTGGGCGCTGACGACCGCGCGCCGATCAAAGCCGACGGGCGCGCGATCCAGGCGTGCGCTGGCGGCCTCGGGGGTCGGTGCCAAGATTTGGGCCCAGCCGCCCGGCGCTTGACACAGGCCCAGGGCCAAAGCCAGTCGCCAGGCAAGACGCCAGACCGGATCCGGGCACTGCACCTTCACTCTGCGGGGCATCGGTGACGCCCAAGGGCTGCCCATGGGCCGGGTGAGTGCAGGCATGCGGGCCGGCGATTATTTAGGCGCCATCCGAATGGCACCATCCAGGCGGATCACTTCGCCGTTGAGCATGTCATTCTCAAAAATATGTTGTACCAAGCGGGCGTAATCGATGGGACGGCCCAGGCGCGAGGGGAAGGGCACGCTGGCCGCCAAAGCATCTTGAACCTCTTGCGGCATGGTGAACAGCATCGGCGTGCCAAAAATGCCGGGCGCGATGGTCATATTGCGGATGCCGCTGCGCGCCAGATCGCGTGCGATGGGCAGGGTCATGCCCACCACACCGCCCTTGGAGGCGCTGTAAGCCGCCTGGCCGATCTGACCGTCGTAGGCCGCGACTGAGGCCGTCGAGACGATGCAGCCCCGTTCGCCGGTGGACTCGGGTTCGTTGCGCTCCATGGCGGTGGCCGCCAGACGGATCATGTTGAAGGTGCCCACCAGGTTGACCATGATGGTGCGGGTGTAGGTGTCCAGCGAATGCGGGCCTTTTTTCCCGGTGGTCTTTTCGGCCGGGGCGATGCCCGCACAATTGACCAGACCCATCAACTTGCCCATCGAGACGGCCAGATCAATGGCCGCTTGTCCTTGCGCCTCGTCGGCGACATTGCAGGCGATGAAGCGACCGCCGATCTCGCCGGCCACCTGCCGGCCCCGCTCTGCCTGCATATCGGCCACGACCACCTTGGCACCCAAAGAGGCCAGGTGGCGAGCGGTGCCCTCGCCCAAACCCGATGCGCCACCGGTAACGATGAAAGCCTTGCCTTGTATGTCCATGTGTGTTCCTTGATGAATGGGGCATCGTGGCGCGATGCCATGAGTCAAAAGATAGCACGAACGCCTGTGGGCACAAAGCATGCAGGCGTTCATCTTTGGCACAATGGCTGTTCTCATGAACCACTCCGAACCCCTATGGCCTGTGTTGCACAGGGCCGCCTTGTGCCTGTTCGTCTGGCTGACGGGCTGCGCCTCGACCCCTCCGGGCACTTTGCGGGTGGAATTGCCGGTTTCGCCCACGCCTGCCGTCGGCTCGCCCACGGCCACACCCCCGACCACAGAGGGGCCTGCTGCCGCACCTGCTCAGCGTAAAAACCTCAAGCTGGGTTTGGCCCTGGGCGGTGGTGCTGCGCGTGGCTTTGCCCATGTGGGCGTGATCCAGGTGCTGGAGGAGGCGGGCATCAAACCGCATTTGGTGGTGGGCACCTCGGCCGGCAGCATGGTGGCTGCCTTTTATGCCTCAGGGCGCAACGGCGCCCAACTGCAGCGCTTGTCCGAAACCATGGAAGAAGCGGCGCTGACCGACTGGAACTTGCCCTTAAGCTCGCGCGGGCTGATCAAGGGCGACGGCTTGGCCCGCTATGTGGCCCAGGTCACCGGTCAAAAGCGCATCGAAGATTTGCCATTGCCGCTGGGCATCGTGGCCACCGATCTGCATACGGGGCAGGGGATTTTGTTCCAGCGCGGTGACCTGGCCACTGCCGTGCGTGCCTCAAGCGCCGTTCCTGCGATGTTCGACCCGGTCCGGATCGCCGGGCGGGAGTATGTCGATGGCGGCCTGGTCTCGCCCGTCCCGGTGCGTTATGCCCGTCAAATGGGGGCCGATGTGGTGTTGGCGGTGGACATCTCCAGCACCCCCGAATCGAACAAGGCCAGCGGCATGTTGCAGGTCTTGTTGCAAACTTTTACCATCATGGGCAAGAGCATCAAGGAATACGAGCTGCGCGAGGCCGAGGTGGTGGTCAAACCCCCGCTGGACGGGGTGGGTTCGGCCTCATTTGGTGAGCGCCAGAGATCGATTCAGGCCGGGCGACAGGCCATGACCCAGGCCTTGCCCGAACTCAGGCGTTTTCTACAACCCTGAAAACCGGTCCGGCCATTAGTTTCTAGAACGCCGACTCTAAAAGCAGGGTCGGACCGGGATAAAGCCTTGTAATCCCATGGGTTAACCCTATACTTCTATCCATGCTGCACCGCAACATAAATGTTTGGAGTGTGCAGAAATCTCAACCCACCTGATAGGAGTTTTTTATGTTGAACGTTGAACAAGTTGTGGCAGTGAACAAAGCGAATCTGGATGTCTGGTTTGGTCTGACCGGCAAAACCTTCGAAGGCGTGGAAAAGCTGGCCCAGTTGAACCTGGCTGCCGGTAAAGCCGCCCTGAATGAGTCTGCCGCCCATGCCCAAGCCCTGCTGAAGGTCAAGGATGTGCAAGAGCTGTTGGCCCTGCAAACCGAAGTTCTGCAACCCGTCGGTGAGAAGTTCAGCGCCTATGGCCGTCATCTGTATGACATCGGTGCCGGTACTCAGGCCGAATTCAACAAGGCCTTTGAAGCCCAATTGGCCGATGCGCAAAAAGCCGTGTTGAACCTGGTGGACACCGCCGCCAAGAACGCCCCGGCCGGTTCCGAGTCTGCCGTGGCCCTGCTCAAGACCGCTGTGTCCGCCTCCAACAATGCATATGAGTCGGTCCAGAAAGTGGTCAAGCAAGCGACCCAGGCTGCCGAAGCCAATCTGCAGGCCGTGGCTCAAAACGCCGTCCAAACGACCAAAGCCGCCACCGCACGCAAGCGTTGAAGGTGTGGCGGCCCAGGGCCGCTGAAAAGTTGTCTCCTCGGATCCTCTGCGCGGTTGTGATGACCCCGGGATCCCTTCCAGGGGGGTGTCTCACGACACCCCCCCCTTTTTTTGGCCAGAAGCCCGGCCACGCCGTCGGGAAGGCTTTGTGTCGGACAATGGGGCGGTGAAGGTTTATTACGCGACCCCCCATGTGCAACAGTTGCCCCCCGGGCACAGATTTCCCATGGGGAAGTATGAAATCCTGCGGGAAC
The DNA here is from genome assembly GCA_041159205.1 of Pseudomonadota bacterium. Taxonomy (GTDB): domain Bacteria; phylum Pseudomonadota; class Gammaproteobacteria; order Burkholderiales; family Burkholderiaceae_C; genus Limnohabitans. The sequence goes on along the minus strand of JBEAZY010000109.1, from coordinate 19,987 downwards.
GGCTCGATGAGATGCCCAAGATCGAAAGGATTTTGTCGCAGCCCGCCACCGATGGCCAATTGGCCCTCGTTCACACGCCGGACTATGTTCAGGCCGTGGTCAATGGTGGTTTGAGCCCCGCCGCACAGCGGGAAATCGGCTTCGAGTGGACTCCCGGCATGGTGAGCCGGGCCCGCGGGTCAACCGGTGCGACCATCCAGGCCGCCCGCACCGCCTTGGCTGAAGGGGTGGCCGGCAATTTGGCTGGCGGCACCCACCACGCCTACCCGGACAAGGGCAGTGGTTTTTGTGTCTTCAATGATGTGGCCGTGGCGGCCCGTCTGATGCAGACCGAGTGGGCGCGCCAACATCCGCGCCAGACCTTGCGCGTGGCCGTCATTGACCTTGATGTGCACCAAGGCAATGGCACGGCACGGATTTTTCAGAACGATGACAGTGTCTTTACCTTTTCCATGCATGGGGCGCGCAATTTTCCCTTTCGCAAGGAGCCCGGCAACCTCGACATCGAATTGCCCGATGGCACCGGAGACAATGCCTATCTTGAAGCCCTGGAGCAGGGCCTGCAAGAGTTGGCGCACCGCTTCGAGCCGCAACTGATTTTCTATCTGGCCGGCGCCGACCCGCACGAAGGCGACCGACTGGGGCGATTGAAGTTGACATTCGATGGCCTGGAGGCGCGTGATCGGCGCGTGTTCGAATGGGCCTGGCAGCGCCGCTTGCCGCTGGCGTTTGCCATGGCCGGAGGGTATGGCCACGATATCCGTCAAACGGTGCAGGTCCAGGTTCATACCTTTGGCGTCGCTTTGGGGTATTGGGAGCGCTGGCAGGGCTTGAATCAGAACCTGCGGCACAATCGGCGGGCATGAACCCTGTGCAGCGTCCCGCCCCCGAACCCCGCTCCGCCTACCGGGCATTTTGGACCATTCCCACCCGCTGGGAAGACAACGACACCTATGGCCATGTGAACAATGTCGTCTACTACAGTTGGTTTGACACGGCGGTGAATGCCTTGCTGATCGCCAATGGCGTGCTCGACATTCACCATGGCCCTACCATAGGCCTGGTGATCGAGACCCAATGCAACTACTTTGCCCCGGTGACTTTTCCGCAAGTGATCGAGGCCGGGGTGCGGGTGGCTCGAATTGGGGCCTCCAGTGTGCGCTATGAAGTGGGTCTGTTCATCCAGGGCCAAGCCGAGTGCGCGGCACGCGGCCATTTCATCCATGTCTATGTCGATCGGCAGGCGCGCAGACCGGTGCCCTTGGAACTTGCTTTCAAACAATTTCTGGAGACTTTGCAATGACGCCTCAGCAAGCCGTTGACCATGCCATCACATCGCGCATGTCGATGCGCGCCTTCACGGCACAGCCGGTCGAACGCGCCACCATTGAGGATATTTTGCGTGTCGCCAGCCGGGCCCCCTCGGGCACCAACACCCAGCCCTGGCGGGTTTATGTGTTGCAAGGGGCCAAGCTCGAGGGCCTGGTGCAAAAAGTCTGCGCGGCCCATGATGCGCAGCGGGACAATCCGGCCTTGGCTGCCGAGTACCGCGAGGCCTATGACTACTACCCCACCGAGTGGGTCAGCCCCTACATAGACAGGCGGCGTGAAAACGGCTGGGGTTTGTATGGGCTGTTGGGCATCGCCAAAGGCGAAAAAGACAAAATGCATGCCCAACACCAGCGTAACTTCCGCTTTTTCGACGCCCCAGTGGGCTTGATGTTCACGCTGGACAGGGTCATGGGACGCGGCTCTTTGGTGGACTACGGCATGTTCTTGCAAAACATCATGGTGGCAGCGCGCGCCCGTGGCTTGCACACCTGCCCGCAGGCGGCCTGGAACCAGTATGCCCGCATCATCCTGCCCCATATCGGGGCTGGTGAGCAAGAGATGATGGTCTGCGGCATGGCCCTGGGTTGGGCCGACCCGGATGCGATGGTCAATACATTTGTCACCCCGCGCGAGCCCATCGAGTCCTTCACACATTGGGTCGATTGAGGACCATCAGATCATGATCATCAGCAGTTTGCTCGACACCGACCTGTACAAGTTCACCATGATGCAGGCGGTCTTGCATCAGTTTCCGGGGGCGCAAGTCGAGTACCGTTTCAAATGCCGCAACCCCGGTGTCGAGTTGGCACCGATGGTCAATGAGATTCGTCAAGAAATTCGTGCTCTGTGCAGCCTGCGCTTCCAGGATGCCGAGTTGGCCTGGTTGCGCGAGTTGCGCTTCATCAAGAGTGATTTTGTTGATTTTTTGGGCTTGTTCAAGCTGAACGAGAAATACATTGATTTGCAGCCCCGGCTCGATGGGGAAATAGACATCACCATCCGGGGCCCTTGGTTGCACACGATATTGTTCGAGATTCCGGTCCTGGCCATCGTCAACGAGGTATATTTCCGCAACACCCAAAAGGTGCCTGATTATGTCGAGGGTCGGCAACGACTGGCTCATAAAATCGCGGCCCTGAAGGTGCCCGAGTTGCACCCTTTGCGCATTGCCGATTACGGCACCCGCCGCCGGTTTTCTCGCGCCTGGCATGAGGAAGTGTTGCGGGTCATGTCGGCCCAATTGGGCACCGGTCCGGGCGGGCAGTTTGCCGGCACCAGCAATGTGCTGCTGGCCATGAAACTCGGCCTGACCCCGTTGGGCACCATGGCCCATGAGTACCTTCAGGCTTGTCAGGCACTGGGTCCGCGCTTGCGCGACAGCCAGGTGTTTGGTTTTGAGTCATGGGCGCGCGAATACCGGGGCGATTTGGGCATTGCGCTGAGTGATGTCTATGGCATCGAACCTTTTTTGCGCGACTTCGACATGTACTTCTGCAAACTGTTCGATGGCGCCCGGCATGACAGTGGCGACCCTTTTGCCTGGGGCGAGCGCATGATCGAGCATTACCGGCGCAACCGGGTGGACCCATTGACCAAGACGCTGATTTTCAGCGATGGCCTCACCGTGCCGCGCACCATCGAGTTGTTTCGCCAATTCCATGGGCGCACTCAATTGGCATTTGGCATAGGCACCAACCTGACCAATGACTTGGGCTATGAGCCCTTGCAAATCGTCATCAAGATGGTGCGTTGCAATGGCCAGCCGGTGGCGAAGCTGTCGGACACCCCGTCCAAAAACATGTGCGAGGACGAAAAATACCTGGCTTATTTGCGCCAGGTGTTCGACCTCTGAGGCATCCGCCCCGGGCCCGGGGCGATGGTGCTCAGCCGATGAAGCGCATGCAGGCGATCGCCACCAGGGTGGGCAGGCAGGCCGCCAAAAACAGGTCTTTGGCGCTGATGGACTGGTCGCTGAAGCGGACCTTCAAAATGGCCGCGCCGGCCGGGTTCGGGGCATTGGCGATCAGGGTCAGGCCACCACCCGTCACCGCACCCATCACCAGCGACAGCTTGAACTCTTCGCTCAAGCCATCGACCAATGAGCCCAGATAGGTCAGGGCCGCATTGTCGGTGATGGCGGTCAGGGCCGTTGCCCCGTAATACACCACCGTGCTGTCCATCGACAGCAAAGCCGGCCGCAGCCACCACTCTTGCATGCCGCCCAACACGACCAGGCCGGCCAAAAAGAAGGCGACCATCAGCGCTTCACGCAGTATCAGCGGGTGTTGGTGATCTTTGTAGGCCACCGTGTAGCCGAGAAAAAACAGGAACAGGCCCATGAACACCACCGGATGGTGGGCCGAGACCACCACCCCGGCCAGAAAGAGCACATGGATGGCAGATACCCCCAGCGGCACCGCACGGGTCCGGGTGTCGTTCAAAAAAGGGTGGGCGCACAGCTCACGCCTGAAGATCAGCACCAGCGCGGCGGCGTTGACGGCGCAGGCCAGGGCTGCACGCCATCCAATGTGGGTCATCATGTACATCATGTCCCATTGCCATTTGGCTGCCACCATCAGCACGGGAGGGGCCGCAAAGCTGGTCAGCGTGCCGCCGATGGATACGTTCACAAACAAAACGCCCAGAGTGCCGTAGCGCAACCCATGTGAGGCATGCTGGTTGAAAATGATGTCGCGCAGCAGCAAGGCGGCCAGGGTCATGGCGGCCGGCTCTGTGATGAACGAACCCAGCAGGGGCACCAGGCACAGGATCATGAACATCAATGCCATGCGGGTGTGCACAGGCACCCGCAGGGCCAGGCCCAGCACGGTGTCTTGTACCAGGGTCATCACAGGCCGACTGGCGGCCACCACCATGATGACAAACACAAACATGGGCTCGGTGAAATTGCGGCCTTCCAGGTAGGTCAGGGCGTCGTGCGGCCCGCTCATGGCCGCCATGGCCACCATGAGCACCAGGGCCCAAAAGCCAAAGACCGCTTCGACCTCGCCCAAAAAGTGAAACACCCCTGCATGGCGCGGGTAAACATGCGCCAGCCGTTCAAAATATTTGGTCAGAAAAGTGTGCGCCACAGCCAGGGCGAAAATCAGGGATGCGACCAGTTGCAATGGGGTGAATTCCACGCGAGACCTTTTCACAAAATAGAATGGGCATAGACGCTTGCGCCGCATTGTGACACAGGCCTTTCCAATTGACCAAATCCCCCCAGGACAACCCATGAAACCCCGCATCCTTGTCGCCCGCCCCATATTCCCTCAAGTGCTGGAGAAGCTGGCGCGCCATTTTGAAGTGCGTGCCAATCAGGAGGATGCGACCTGGACGCCTCAGGGATGGGTGCAGGCCTTGTCAGACTGTCAGGGGGCATTGACCACAGGGGCTGATCCGATCCGCGCCGAGGTGCTGGCGGCATGCCCCGGCTTGCGCATTTGCGCCAATATGGCGGTTGGCTTCAATAATTTCGATGTCCCCGCCATGACAGCCGCCAAGGTGTTGGCCACCAATACACCGGACGTGTTGACCGAAACCACCGCCGACTTCGGCTTTGCCCTGATGATGGCCACCGCGCGTCGGATGACCGAGAGCGAACATTATTTGCGCGCGGGCCTGTGGACCCAGTGGCGCTACGATTTGTTTGCCGGCGCCGAAGTGCACGGCAGCACTTTGGGCATATTGGGCATGGGTCGAATTGGTCAGGCCATTGCCCGACGCGGCGCACTGGGTTTTGGCATGAAGGTCATCTATCACAATCGCAGCCGTTTGCCTGCGCTGACCGAAGCAGGCTTGCACGCCCAATGGGTGAGCAAGACCGAGCTGTTTCAGCAGGCCGACCATGTGGTCTTGGTGCTGCCTTACTCGCCCGCTGTCCACCACATCGTGGGGGCGGCCGAGCTGGCGCTGATGAAACCGACCGCCACCTTGGTCAACATCGCCCGCGGGGGAATTGTGGATGAAGACGCCTTGATGGCGGCGTTGCGCGCCGGGCGCATCAGTGCGGCGGGTTTGGATGTCTTTGAAGGCGAACCGGCGTTCAAGCCGGAATGGCTGACGCTGAAGAATGTGGTGCTCACGCCGCACATCGCCAGTGCCACCATGGCGACCCGTTTGAAGATGGCCGAGCTGGCGGCCGACAACCTGATCGCTTTTTTTGAGCAGGGCCGTGCCCTCACACCCCTCAATGAGGTGGCCGCTTGAACTGGTTGGATGTGTGGCCCTCGTTGGCGGTGGTCGGTTTCATCGCCGCCGCCCTGGGCTATGCCTGGGCCCGGCGCGATGCCTCTGCCACCCCGGGGCACGACCCGCAGCAGCTGGACGAATGGCGAACACTGATTGAACGCTCTGAGCGCGAATTGCGCCGCGATATTCAGGAGGCCGCCCGAATCTCGCGCCAGGAGCAACACGAAGGCCTGGCGCTTTTTCAGCGCAATCTGAATGAACAATTCAGCCTGCAGCACAAGGCTTTGGCCGACACCATGCAGCAACGCCTGGAAGAGATACGGCGCACCGTCGATGAGCAACTGCAAACCCGGCTGGAGGCCAGGCTGAATCAGAGCTTCAGTCAGGTGGCCGAGCGATTGAATCAGGTTCAGCAGGGCCTGGGTCAGATGCAGGCCATGGCGCAAGACGTGGGCAACCTGCAGCGGGTCTTGTCGAATGTGAAAACCCGGGGCATTTTTGGCGAGATTCAATTGCAGGCTTTGTTGGAGCAAGTGCTGACCCCGGTCCAATTTGTCAGTCAGACGGCCATCGTGCCGGGCCGTCAGGTGGTGGTCGATTTTGCCGTTCGTTTGCCTGGCCGGGGGGCAGAGGACACCCCGGTGTGGCTGCCCATCGATGCCAAATTTCCGCGCGATGACTTCGAGCGCCTGCTCGATGCCCAGGCACAAGCCGATGCGCCGGCGGTCGAGGCGGCCGCCAAGGCCCTGGAGGCCCAGATCTGGACCGAGGCCAAATCGATTGCGGAGAAATACATCGCGGTCCCCCACACGACTGATTTCGCCATCCTGTTTCTGCCCTCCGAGGGTTTGTATGCCGAGGTCTTGCGCCGTCCGGGTTTGATGGAGGGCCTACAGCGCAAGCACCATGTCACTCTGGCGGGTCCGACCACCATGCTGGCCTTGCTCAACAGCCTGCAAATGGGTTTTCGAACCTTGGCGCTTGAGCGCCAAGCGGCGGATGTCTGGAAGGTGCTGGGAGCGGTCAAAACCGAATTTGAGCGTTATGGGGAGTGGGTGGACAAGGTGCGCGATCAGGTGCACAAGGCTGCCACCACGCTAGACCATGCCGAGACCCGCAACCGGCAAATGAGGCGTGCATTGAGCAAGGTCGAGGCACTGCCTGCCGGGACCACGCCGTCTTTGGTGTCTGACACGCAGGAGGGCGGTGCCTCATGAAGCGTGAATTGGCCCGGCTCGTCAGTGCGCAGGTTTGTTTGCATTCGTGCATGACTGGTTTGCGCATGGCCGCCCCTTTGCTCTTGCTGCGCGAAGGCCAGACCGAGGCCGCCATCGGGGTCTTGCTGTCCTTGTTCGCCCTGAGCCAGGTCTTTCTGGCCCTGCCCGCAGGCCGCCTGGCCGACCGGTGGGGATTGCGCACCTGCTTCACCCTGGCCATGGGCGTGGCCGCCGGCGCTGCCGCGCTGGCGGCCCTGTGGCCCAATGTGGCCATATTGGGCCTGGCGGCGCTGGCCTCGGGCGCGTCCTGCGGTCTGGTCATCATTTCCTTGCAGCGCCATGTCGGGCGCATGACCCATGACCTGGATCAACTGCGCTCTGCCTTCAGTTGGCTGTCGATAGGGCCGGCAGTCTCGAACTTCATCGGGCCCTTAGGCGCGGGCGTGGTCATCGATCTGCTCGGCTTTCGAAGCGCTTTTTTATTGATGGGGCTCTACCCCGTGCTCGGCTGGTTCATGCTGCGCGGGGTGAATAACCGGCCACCCGCCCAGGTCGGCCCAAATGACCAACCCGGACCGGCCTTCGAGTTGTTGCGGGATGTGCCGCTGCGCCGCTTGCTGCTGGTGAACTGGTTTTTGTCGTCTTGCTGGGATGTGCACACCTTCATGGTGCCCATTTTGGGGCACGAGCGCGACGTCAGCGCTTCGGCCATCGGCACGGTGCTGGGGATGTTTGCTCTGGCCGCGACGCTCACCCGATTGGTATTGCCCTGGGTGGCCAGACGCTTTAAAGAGCGTGAAATCATCTGGGCCGCCATGTGGGTTACGGGGGCCACTCTGACGGCCTATCCATTCGCGCCCAATGCCTGGGTCATGGGGGGCTTTTCCCTGGTCCTGGGATTGTTTTTGGGGGCGGTGCAGCCCATGGTCATGAGCGCTTTGCACCAGATCACTCCCGAGCACCGGCTGGGACAGGCTTTGGGCTTGAGGCTGTTGACCATCAATGCGTCGAGCGTGGTCATGCCCCTGGTCTTCGGCGCCGCCAGTGCCACGCTGGGGGCCGCGCCGGTGTTCTGGATCATGGCCACATCGGTGACCCTGGGTTCGCGTTTGGCGCGCCGCTTGTAGACAGCCGTCAAAGCCGGTAGAAGTCGCGAATCAGCGCCCAGGCCTCTTCGACGCGATCGACCATGTGGAACAGGTTCAGGTCTTCAGGGGCTATGGCCCCTTCTTCGACCAGCAGATCGAGGTTGAGCAAGCGGTGCCAGTGTTGGCTGCCAAACAAAATGATGGGCACCGGTTTGGCCTTTTTGCATTGCACCAAGGTCAAGGTTTCGAAGAGTTCGTCCAGAGTGCCAAACCCGCCGGGAAAGGCCACCAATGCCTTGGCACGCATCATGAAATGCATTTTGCGCAACGCAAAGTAGTGGAACTTGAAACTCAGGCCGGGGGTGATGTAGGGGTTGGGCGTTTGCTCGTGGGGCAAGGCGATGTTGAGCCCGATGCTCATGCCCCCTGCTTCATGCGCCCCCCGATTGGCTGCCTCCATGATGCCAGGCCCCCCTCCAGTGCAGACATAAAGCCGTTCACCGGGGGCAAGCCGGGCTGATCCTGCCACCACTCTGGCCCCGAACTCACGCGCCGCTTCGTAGTAGCGCGCGTTGCGGCACAGCACTTCGGCCCGCCGGCGCTCTGACTCGTCGCCGCTTTTTTCAGCGGCAAGCCGGAGGGCTTGCGCCTCTTCCTGGCTGCGGTAGCGAGCACTGCCGAACACCACGATGGTGTGCTCGACGCCACGCTCTTTCATCTCCAAATCGGGTTTGAGCAACTCGAGCTGAAAGCGAATGCCGCGGGTTTCACGCCGCAACAAGAATTCGGGGTCAGCAAAAGCCAGCCGGTTGGAGTCCGGGCTTAGGGGCAAACCCAGATCGTTTTGGGCCTGAAGGATCTCCCAGGCTTGAGCCAGCCTGGGGTCATTGGGGTCAAGCATGCCATCCATGTTGACTATTGTACTATTCAGTGTGCGGTGCACACAGGATGGCGGGGCAACCGGCGCCCCGGATCAGACGCGCTTGCGGTATTCGCCGGTGCGGGTGTCGATCTCGATTTTGTCGTTTTGGTCGACGAACAGGGGCACGGCGACTTCGAAGCCAGTGGCGATTTTGGCCGGCTTCATCACCTTGCCGGAGGTGTCCCCTTTGACGGCGGGCTCGGTCCAGGTGATTTCGCGCACCACCGTGGTGGGCAACTCGATCGAGATCGCCTTGCCGTCATAGAACACGACTTCGCACGACATGCCGTCTTCAAGGTAGTGGATCGCGTCGCCCATATTGGCGGCCTCGACTTCGTACTGGTTGTACTCGGCGTCCATGAACACATACATGGGGTCGGCGAAGTAAGAGTAGGTGCACTCTTTGTGGTCCAGAATGACCTGATCCATTTTGTCGTCGGCTTTGAACACCACTTCAGCGCCCATATTGGAGAGCAGGGCTTTGAGCTTCATGCGAACGGTGGCGGCGCCACGGCCCCCACGGGCGTACTCGGTGCGCAAAACGATCATGGGGTCTTTGCCTTGCATGATGACGTTGCCGGCGCGGATTTCTTGGGCGATTTTCATGGTGTAACCAGCTCTGGTGTGTGCAAAACTTTGTATTTTAACGCCTTTTTATGCGCTCCGCGAAGAACCCGGCCGACAGGAGGGGGGGCTAGGGCGGAGGTGTCAGGGCCATTTGCTGCAGTTGCCCCAGCAGGTCGGTTTGTGCCAGCAAGCGCTCCCGCGCTTGACGCACGCTGGCGCCCCACTCACTGAGGTGTTCCGGACTGAGGTCTGGCAAACGGCCTGGCTCGATGCCGTTCCAAACCGCATGAAAACGCCGCAGACTGGGTGGGGCCTGCAGCCAGTCCAGAAACGCGGCCAGTTTGCCGTGGTGGGCTTCGTCATGTTGCGGGTAGATCTGCCACACCAAGGGCTGTCCGGCCCACAGCGCACGAACCAGCGAATCTTCGCCGCGCACCAGGTTCAGGTCGCAGGCCCAGAGCAAATGGTCGAATCCGGCCTGATCGGTATGAGGCAGGGGGTGCGCAAAGCCGGGCATTTCAGAGCCCCAGATCGAGCGGCTCGCGTTTTGCACCGCCGCCAAGGCTCGCCCGGGGGTCACCAGCAAATGGTCATGTGCGGCCCAGCCCCGAAGCAAATCGGGCAAACCGGCGGGCTCGTAGCAAAACAGACTGATCAGTCGTGGCGGGGCCAAGGGCGCCGGTTGGCCATCCGCGTGTTGGCGCAACTGTCTGCGCTGCGCTGCGCGGTCAAACCGCGCTTGCCGGGCCAGCAGATCGTGCTCTCGCAGCAAGCCTCCGGTTCGCAGTGTGAAGCCAGGGTAAAAAAACCGCTTGACCCAGCCCTTGGCGGGGCCACTCATGATGGGTGAAGGCAGGCCATGCGCGCGCTCGACCCAGGCTTCGGCGCTGAGGTATTCCAGATTGACCCAGGCGGGCTGAGGCCAGCCCAGGGCCCGAGTCATGGTGACGCCATGGGCCACAAACGCATCGGGCAGTTCACACCCGAACGCCTCGATCCAGACCGAGTCACGCGACATGGGCGCCAGACCAGTCAGGGCCTGTGGGTCGCTGGCTTGCGCCCAGTCCAGCACGCTGATGGGGCCGTCCCTCTCATGCGCCGACCCATGGGCCAGATCGGGTGCCATCCATGACAGGGCGCCGGGGTCGTCGACCCACAGTCGGACCGACTGGCCGGCACTGGCCAGCTGGCGAGAAAGGCGCACGCACACCCCCAGGTCGCCATGGTTGTCGATGACGCGGCAAAAAACATCCCACATGCCTCGCATAATAGCGGGCATGTCCGCGCAGTCCCCCGAATCCGGCTCAAGCCCCGAGCCCGCCAAGCCCCAGCCTGTGGCCGGCAGCCCGGCCGTCACCGAGCCGGGCGAACCCGGCGAGCGTCACACTTTTGCCCCCGAACTTTTGGCCCAGGTCGCTTCGCTGCCCGGGCTGCCCGGGGTGTATCGGTATTTCGATGCCGCTGGACAGGTGCTTTATGTCGGCAAGGCCATCCACCTCAAAAAACGCGTCTCGTCGTACTTTCGCAAGGGCAACGATGGCACCCGCATCGGCCATATGGTGGGCAAGATTGCCCGCATCGAGACCACCGTCGTGCGCTCGGAGGCCGAGGCGCTGCTGCTGGAAAACAACCTCATCAAGACCCTCAAGCCGCGCTACAACATCTTGTTTCGCGACGACAAGAGTTACCCCTATCTCAAGCTCACCCGGGGCGACAGCCCGCGCATGGTTTATTACCGGGGTGCGGTGGACAAAAAGCACGACTACTTTGGTCCCTATCCATCGGTGTGGGCGGTGCGCGAGACCATCTGGCTGATGCAAAAGGTCTTCAAGTTGCGCACCTGCGAGGACAGCGTCTACAAACACCGCACCCGACCCTGTCTGTTGTACCAGATCAAGCGCTGCTCGGCCCCTTGTGTCGGGCAAATCAACCCCGCAGACTACCAGGCCACAGTCGACAGTGCGGCGCTTTTTTTGCGCGGCGAGACCCGCGAAGTCTTGCAAGACCTGGAAGCGCGCATGATGGACCACGCTGAAAAGCTGGAATACGAGCAGGCGGCTGAAGTGCGCAACCAGATGTCAGCCCTGTCCAAGGTGCTGCACCAACAGTCGGTCGACACCGTGGACGATCAGGACGTGGACATATTGGCCGTGCATGTGAGCGGGGGTAAAGCATGCGTCAATCTGGCCATGGTGCGTGGGGGTCGGCACCTGGGCGACAGACCTTATTTTCCTCAGCACGTTGAGCAGGCCGAGGCCGTCGAAATCCTGGAAGCCTTCATCGCCCAACACTACATCGAGACCCCCATGCCGAGCACTTTGGTGCTCAGCCACAAGGTGGACGCGACACTGTGCGACGCCCTGGCCGAGCAGACCGGTGTCAAGGCCAATTGGGTGCATCAACCCCGGGGGCAAAGGCGCGATTGGCTCGGCATGGCACAGCAAAACGCCCAAATTCAATTGACACGATTGCTGGCCGAGGAAGGCTCGCAGCAAGCCCGCACCCGCGCCCTGGTGGACGCACTCGATTTGGCCCCGGAAGATCTGGATCAATTCCGGGTCGAGTGTTTTGACATCTCTCACACCGCCGGAGAGTCGACCCAGGCCTCATGCGTGGTCTTTCACCATCACAAGATGCAGTCTTCCGAGTACCGGCGCTTCAATATCGAGGGCATCACCGGCGGCGACGACTATGCGGCCATGCGCCAGGTACTGACCCGGCGGTACAGCAAACTGGCCGAAGCCGAGCGTCAGGGCGAGGCCCGCATGCCTGATTTGGTGTTGATCGACGGCGGCAAGGGACAGGTGGCCATGGCGCGCGAGGTCTTTGAGACCTTGGGGCTTGATGTGTCGCGCATCGTTGGCGTCGAAAAAGGCGAGGGCCGCAAGGTGGGCCTCGAAGAGTTGGTGTTTGCCGATGGCCGCGACAAGGTTTACTTGGGCAAAGACTCGGCCGCACTGATGCTGGTGGCCCAAATCCGGGACGAGGCACACCGCTTTGCCATCACCGGTATGCGGGCCCAACGCGCCAAAGTTCGGGTGGGCGGCAGCAAGCTGGAGGAAATCCCCGGCATCGGCCCGAAAAAGCGCGCCCGGCTCTTGCAGCGCTTTGGCGGTGCGCGCGGTGTGGCCGAGGCCAGCGTGCAAGACTTGAGCAGCGTCGAGGGCATCTCGGCCGAGCTGGCGCAAACCATCTACATGGCATTGCGCTAAGTCAGACTGGCCGACGCATCTGCGTCAGCCATGCATACGGTGACATGTTTGAAGATGACTGCCAAACGATGGGGTGTGTCGGGTCAGGGAGTGGGCTGCTTGTTTCAAACCGCACGAGGCAGCGCCACCCCCAATGACTGTGACAGCGGCACCAGTTGCGGCCAGATGCTGGGGTGCAGAACCACCCCCTGAGCCGACTGCTGGCGCAGTTGGTGATACCCCTTGTCGCCGGGCATGCGCACCGGTTGCGCCGGGTCGATGGGGCGATTGCCCCGGCACATCCGGGCCACATGGTCCATCTGGCGCAAAAACTCGGGTTGACCGCAAAACGAGTCGATGTCGTAGAGGGTGACATGCACCGTCGCGCCCCAGCCTTCCTTCGGGTCCACACGGCCGCGACCAGCCAGCCCGGCAGTCAGCGACTCGACCAGCAGGGCCAGCCCATAGCCTTTGTGCCCGTGCGTCAACCCACCCACCGGCAGCAAGGTGCCGGGCGGGTCTTGGCCGAGCACGGCAGGGTCTTGCGTGGGGACGCCCCGGGCGTCCATGAGCACGGGGTGCTCGTAAGACTCGCCCGCCGCCCGTTTGCGGTTCAGCATATTGTTGGTGGTGATCGAGGCGGAGATGTCCACCATCACCCCGCCATCGGACAAGGGGTAGCCCAGGGCCAAGGGGTTGGGTGTGAACACCGCCTGGGTGCCGCCATAGGGGGCCACACTGGCCGAATTGTTGTCGGACGATGCCAGCAACATCAAAAATCCTTGCTCCAGTGCCCAGCGCAGGTAAACCGCCAAACAAGCAATATGATGGCTGCGCTTGATCACCATTGAAGCGCAGCCCAAGTCGCGGGCGCGCGGCATCAGGGTGTCCATGGCCCGGCGCACCAGCCAGGGGCCAGGCAAGCGTTGACCGTCCCACCACAGCGCGGCGGGCTTGTCGCGCAGCACCAAGGGTTGGCCGGTGCGAGTCATGGTGCCGTTTTGCACCTCTTTGACGTAGGGGGCCAGCAGGTTCAGACCATGGGTGTCATGGCCAAGCAGGTCGCCTTCGACCAGGGTGAGTGCCACATCGTCGGCCATGGCCGCATCCAGACCGGCGGCTTGCAAGGTTTGGGTCGCAAAATCGATCAGCGACTGCGGGGTATAGCGGGGGGCGTTCATGGCGGCGTCTCCTGGGGTGTCTGGGCGCATTGGTTTTCGCGCTTTGTGCTTGCTGCATCGTAGCGCAAGATGGAATAGCATTACAGTCTTACACTTTCAGACGCGCACCATGACATTCAATCGACTCACCCTTTTCACCATCCCGCTTCGCACTTTTTTCCTGGGCCTGTTCTTGGCGTTGTGCGGGGTGCTGGCCACGGGCCATGCCCATGCGGGTGACAAAGTGGTTTACCACATCGACGATGCGGCGACCCAGGCCACCAAAGGCCTGCGCAATATTCGCAACCACCTCGATACCCTGCCCGATGCGCAAATCATCGTGGTCACCCACGCCAACGGCGTTGATTTCCTCATGGAAGGTGCCAAAGACGCCAAAAATCCCGACATCGACTATGCCGCGCTGGTTTCGGGCCTCAAAGCCCGTGGGGTGCGCTTTGAGGTGTGCGAGATCACTTTGCGCAACCGCAACCTGAAAAAAGACCAGTTCATTCTGGACGCCGACTTCACCCCCTCGGGCGTGGCCCGCATCGGCGCTTTGCAGGCGCGTGAGCGCTTTGCATACATCAAGCCTTGAACAATAAGGTCTGTTTCATCCGGCGCTGCGGCCTGCCCCTGGCGCTGGGTCTGGGGTTGTGCCTGGCAGGCGCGCCCACCCATGCCCTGGCGACTCCAACCGACTGGGCTGAGCCCATCACTTGCCAGGCCGAGTACGCCATCTACGGGGGGCAGTTCGTGTTTCGGCCCGACCCCGCAAGCCCCTACGAAGCGCAGACTTGGGCAGTGGGCGAGCGTTTCAGACTGAAGGCCGTTTGGGGCAGCGTGCATGCCCCGGCCGACACCCTCAAAATTTACATTCAGTATTGGGACGGTGTTCAGTTCGCCGTGTTGCAGCAATCTGTGCATGGGCCCGCCCAGCTGGCGGCGGCTCGCCAGGCGCAGGGCCGTCTGACGGGCTTGCAGTGGGTGTATTCCCCCGATCTGGGGCGACAGCTCCACTACGAATGCCGATTGGGCGAGCACCAAGCAGCCTGGTTGGATGAGGCCCAACCCATGCCCTCTGCGGCGACCCCGCGGCCCAGCCCCGACGCCAGGCCGCCCGCAAGTGATCGGGTCGCACTGGCTTTTGTCGGCGACGTGATGCTGGATGACACGCCCGGGCAGCTCATTCGAAGGGGCATCGATCCTGTGCGCCATATGGCCCATCTTTTGCGCGACGCCGATGTGCGGATTGCCAATCTGGAGACGGTGGTGGCCACTGTCGGGCATGCCATGCCGGGCAAAATCTATGCGTTTCGGGCCCACCCCAGGGTGCTGTCTGTGGTCCGGCGTCACTTCGATGCCGTTTCTCTGGCCAACAATCACACGGGGGATCAGGGGCCAGAGGCCCTGGCGGAGATGCTGGGCCTGGTGGATGCGGCTGGCATTGGCCGCTTCGGGGCCGGGCGGAATTTGAATATGGCCCACCGCCCATGGCTGGTTGAGCGCAAAGGGGTGCGCATCGCGGTGTTGGGATACAACGAATTTTTCCCCCGCCATTTTGAAGCCGACCACGATAAGCCCGGCATTGCCTGGAGCGAAGATGACCAGGTGGTGCGCGACATCCGCTTGGCGCGTGAACGCGACCGCGCCGATGTGGTGATTGCCTTCATGCACTGGGGCGTTGAGTACGAACGTCTGGCCAGTCCGCGCCAACGCCGCCTGGCGCGTCTGATGATCGAGGCCGGTGCCGATGCGGTGGTGGGGGCCCACCCGCACGTGACCCAAGAGATCGACAGCCATCTGGGGCGTCCCATTTTTTATAGTTTGGGCAATTTTGTCTTTGACGGGTTCGAAAAAACCGAGTCCAACATCGCCTGGATGCTGCGTCTGGAAGTGGATCGGGGTGGCGTGCGCGATTGGCGCATCCATGTGGGGCGCATAGACAGCCAAGGCAGCCCGTGGCACAGGCCGGCCATGGATTTTGGCCCGCAGCCCCGAAAGCCCAAAGCGAATTAGCGCATGAACTCGAGCAGGGCTTGGGCGGTGAGGTCGGGCAGTTCTTCAGGGATGTAGTGCCCAGAGGGCACGGCTTGGTAGGTCACCGGTCCTGCGCACTGCGCCTGCCACAGGGTTGCCGGGTCAAAAAGTCGGTGTACCACGCCGCGTTCGCCGCACATCACCAGCAGGTCACAGGCGATTTTCTCGCCCCGGGCACGCGATTCACGGTCGTGAAGCAGATCGATGGTGGCACTGGCACGGTAATCTTCGGCCTTGGCGTGGACCGCGGCCCGCCAGCCCTTCTCGTTCAGATCCGGGGCGCTGATGCAGCGCACATACTCGGCCATGGCATCAGGCTCAAAAAACGACCCGCCGTTGCTGCCCCAGCCCTTCATTTTCAGTTGCAAATAAGCCTGCGGGTCGCCGCCTATCATCACCTCGGGCACCGGCGCGGGTTGGATCAGGTGAAACCAATGGTAATAGGCGTTGGCAAACTCAAAATTGGTGCCGTTGTACATGTCCAAAGTGGGGGCGATATCGAGCACACAGGCTTTGCGCACCCGAGGTGCATGGTCCAGGGCCAGCCGGTGCGAGACCCGCCCCCCCCGGTCGTGACCACACAGGTAGAAGTCTTCAACACCGAGCGTGTCGAGCAAGTCGATGATCTCTTGTGCCATCGCGCGCTTGCTGTAATTGGCATGGTCTGGCTCACCCAACTCGCACGACGATTCGCCATAGCCGCGCAAGTCGGGCATCACCAGGCGATAGTGCGGACGCAGTTTTTGCGCCACCCGGTGCCACATCACATGGGTCTCGGGGAAACCATGCAAGAGAACCAGCACGGGCCGCTGGGGTTGCGACGCCCAATCGGCGCGCTGGGTGACGCGATAGCGCACCGGTCGACCCTTGATTTGGACTTTATGCAGATCAAACCCTTCGAACCAAGCCATGTCAACCTCCGTCTTTGGATGAAGCGATGATAGCCTTACCCCATGATTTCCAGCAGCCGATCCAATCCGCCGGTCTCGATGGACACCATGGCCTGCTCGCGAACCTTGGGTTTGGCATGGTAGGCCACTGACCAACCACCGGCGTCGGCGCAGGCCCGCATCATGGGCAAGTCGTTGGCCCCGTCCCCCATGGCGATGGCCCGATCCGCTGTGATGCCCAGGCTGGCGCATGTTTGCAGCAGCATGCGTTTTTTTTCTTCACCGTCACAAATGTCGCCCCAGCTTTGATCGACCATGCGACCTGTGAGGTGGTCATCGATGATTTCAAACACATTGCTGCGCGTGTAGTCTATGCCCAATTGATCGCGCACCCGGTCGGTGAAATAAGTGAAACCACCGCTGACCAGCAGCACTTTGAGTCCTGCCGCCTTGCAGGCGGTGACGAGTTCGCGCGCACCAGGATTGAGTTTGAGGCGGTTTGCATAGACCTCTTGCAGGGCGCTGGCCGGCACGCCGCGCAATAGGGCCACCCGACGCCGCAGGCTTTCCTTGTAGTCGCTGATTTCGCCGCGCATGGCGGCTTCGGTGATGGCCGCCACTTCGGCTTTGCGACCGGCTGCATCGGCCACTTCATCGATGCACTCGATGTTGATGAGCGTCGAATCCATGTCAAAGGCAATCAGGCCGAAGTCGCGCAGGGGGCGTGGCGCATCGATGCCCCGCAAAGTCAAGCCAGGGCGGGAATGGAGGGTCATGCAGGTTCCTTCACAAGGGGTTGGCCCAATTGGCGCAGCACATCGCGCACCAACTGAGCCCTTTGCTTGACATCGGGCAATTCGCGCTCGATGCGCAACTTGTCGTTGCCCGCCAGTCGGATGTGGCGATTTTTTTGCACCATTTCAATGATGCGCGCGCCATCGACCGGGGCGTGGGGGCGGAAGGTGATGTGGGTCACGCCGGGGGCGGCATCGACTTTGGCGACGCCAAAGGGCTTGGCCATGACACGCAGGCGATGCACATCGATCAGGGTCTGGGTGGCGGTGGGGGGCTTGCCAAAGCGATCGACGATTTCTTCCAGCAACTGATCGACCTGGGCGGTGTTTTGCGCCATGGCCAGTTTTTTGTAGAAAGACAGCCTGAGGTGGACATCGCCACAATAGTCGTCGGGCAGCAGGGCCGGGGCGTGCAAATTGATTTCGGTGGCGGCCTGCATGGGCGACATCAGATCGGGCTCTTGACCACTCTTAAGGCAGCGCACGGCCTCGGCCAACATCTCGTTATAGAGCTGAAAACCCACTTCCATCATGTCGCCACTCTGGTTTTCACCCAGCACTTCACCCGCCCCTCGAATCTCGAGATCGTGCATGGCCAGGTAAAAGCCCGAGCCCAACTCTTCCATTTGCTGAATCGCCTCCAGCCTTTGTTGGGCCTGCTTGGTCAGCCCTTCGGTGTCGGGGACCATCAGGTAGGCGTAGGCTTGGTGGTGGCTGCGACCGACCCGGCCACGCAACTGGTGCAACTGAGCCAGACCAAATTTGTCGGCGCGGCTGATCAGGATGGTATTGGCACTGGGCACGTCTATGCCGGTCTCGATGATGGTGGAGCACAGCAGCACATTAAAGCGCTGCGCCACAAAGTCACGCATCACCCGCTCGAGCTCGCGCTCGGGCATTTGACCGTGGGCAATGGCGATGCGCGCTTCGGGCAATATTTCTTCCAGCCTGGCCTTGCGGTTTTCGATGGTCTCCACTTCGTTGTGGAGAAAATAACATTGACCGCCACGCTTGATTTCGCGCAGCACCGCTTCGCGGATGACGCCAGTGCCTTCGCTGCGCACAAAGGTTTTGATGGCCAGTCGGCGTTGCGGCGCGGTGGCAATGACGCTGAGGTCGCGCAAACCTTCCAGTGCCATGCCCAAGGTGCGCGGTATGGGGGTGGCGGTCAGAGTCAGCACGTCGACCTCGGCCCGCATGGCTTTCATGGCCTCTTTGTGTCGCACGCCAAAGCGGTGCTCTTCGTCGATGATCAGCAGGCCGAGGTTTTTGAATTGCACCGATTCACTCAGCAATTTATGCGTGCCGACCACGATGTCGATCGTGCCCTCGGCCAAGCCGCGCACCGAGGCAGCGATTTCCTTGGCGGTGCGAAAGCGACTCATCTCGGCAATGCGCACCGGCCACTTGGCAAAGCGGTCGGTCAGGGTCTGGTAGTGCTGCTCGGCCAGCAAGGTGGTGGGCGCCAAAAAGGCCACCTGCTTGCCACCATTGACCGCCACAAACGCTGCCCGCAGCGCCACTTCGGTTTTGCCAAACCCGACATCGCCGCAGACCAGCCGGTCCATGGGCTTGGGGCTGATCAGGTCTTGAATGACGGCATGGATGGCGGCGCGTTGATCGGCTGTTTCTTCAAAACCGAAGTCGTTGGCGAAGGCCTCATAGTCTTGTTCGGGGAATCGGAAGGCATGCCCGGTGCGGGCCGCCCGGCGGGCGTACAGATTGAGCAGTTCTGCGGCAGCATCCCGCACCTGTTCGGCCGCCTTGCGGCGTGCCTTGTCCCATTGTCCGGAACCCAGGCGGTGCAGCGGGGCCTCTTCGGCACTGACCCCGGTATAACGGCTGATCAGATGCAATTGGCTGACAGGCACATAGAGCACTGCCTGCTGGGCGTATTCGAGGTGCAGGAATTCCTGCAAGGCAGGCTCGCCATTTGGGCCACGGTCGCCCATGTCCAGATTCACCAAGCCACGATAGCGGCCTATGCCGTGGGCACTGTGCACCACGGGGTCGCCCACCTTCAGTTCGGCCAAATCCTTGATCAGCGCTTCCACATCGCTGACCTGCTCCTGTTTTTTCTTGCGTCGGGTCGCGGGCGAGGCGGCAAACAGTTCCGTTTCTGTCAGCCAGGCCATGCCGGCGGCCTCTTGGATGAAGCCCACTTGCAGGGGGCCGGTGAGCATGGCCAGCGGCGCATCGCCGGCCAGAAAATCTTCCAGCGTATCGAGCACCGGCACTGGCAGGCCACTGGCCGTCAGAAAATCATGCAGGCTTTCACGTCGGCCATCGCTTTCGGCCAGAATCAGCACCCGGTGGGTCTGGCGACCCAGGTGCGCCTTCAGCCGTGCCAGGGGCTCTTCGCCCCCACGCTCGGCATGTACATCGGGCCAGGCCTGCGCCCAGGTCGGTGGCCCTTTGTCTGATGCGGCGGCCTGGTCGGCAGGGCGCAATGAAAATTGGGCCAGCGGTTTGGCCAGGGCGTAGAACTGTTCGGTCGATAAAAACAGGTGCGAGGGTGCCAGCACCGGCCGCTCGGGGTCGCCCTGGGCCAGACGGTAGCGATCCTGGGCGTCTTGCCAAAAGGCATTCATGGCG
>JBEAZY010000108.1:0-12807 GCA_041159205.1 Pseudomonadota bacterium | reverse complement strand
TGCCGTGATGATGCCCAGTGTGCCCTCGGCCCCGATGAACACATCGCGCAAATCGTAGCCGGTGTTGTCTTTGCGCAGACCCGCCAGGCCCTTCATGACCTCACCCTCGGCGGTCACCACTTCCAGGCCCAGGCATAACTCGCGGGCATTGCCATAGCGCACCACCTGCGTGCCCCCGGCATTGGTCGACAAATTACCCCCGATGGTACAACTGCCCTCAGAACCCAAGCTGAGCGGGAACAGAAATCCCGCCTGCTCGGCCGCCGTTTGCAGGTTTTGCAGCACGCAACCCGCCTCGACCGTGATGGTCAGATTGTCGCCATCGATGGCACGCACTGCCTGCATGCGCTGCAAGCTCAAAAGCACCTGGGTGCCTGTAGGGTCGGGAATCGATCCCACCACCAGACCGGTGTTCCCACCCTGCGGCACGATGCTCACACCGGCCGCCGCACAGGCTTTGACCACTGCCGCAACCTCCGGGGTATTGCCCGGTCGCACCACGCACAGTGCCTTGCCTTTGGCGCGCTTGCGCCAATCGGTCACAAAAGCGTCCACATCCTCGGTCAGCACTTGGGCCTCGCCGACGATGCGGCGCAATTCATTCAACAGGTTCAGGTTCATGATGGCTCACTCAGAACTCACGCCCAGATCGGAGGCGTGACGAAAACGGTGCCGCACATGCAAGGCGCAGGCCGCAAACAACACCAGACACAAAACCACCTCCAGGGCGGCGAAATAACTGCTTGGCGCGCGGTCAGAGGTGGCCCGCACCACCCCTTCGGTGAAGTAAACCCAGACCAAAAGACTGAGCCAGCGGTAGGTGTACATCCTTTGTTTGAGCAAGCCGGCCAGCGGCAGACACAAAGGCAAGGCCTTCAGCGCCAGCCAGCTCCCTTCGGGCCTCAAGGGCGCCCACCACAACTCCCAACCCAGCGACAACACCACCAGGGCGACCAAACTGCCTACCGCCAAGGCGCGCGTCAACCTCAAAGCCGGGGGCAGGGCAGGGCGTGGCTGGTCAGACATGGCATCCATTTCATTTCATTCATTGGGGTCAGACCCCAATTTCAACACACTCAAATTAAATTCGCCGGGTCGCAAAAACAGGTTAAATTAATTGGGGGTAGACCCCAATTTCTTTTTGCACCGTGAATTGCTTAGGGAAGTCACGCATTTTCTTAGAAAAACACACATGAAGTCCCTTGATTTGCCGAAAACACTCGCCGCTGGTCGCTGGCGCGACATGCCCTGGCGGCAGATGTTTGCGCGCGTCAGGCAGCGTTTTGTCGAAGTGCGACTGGGTCAGGCGGCGGGCTCGCTGACCTTCACCACCACCATCGCTCTGGTACCTTTGCTTACGGTTAGTTTGGCCATCTTCACCATCTTTCCGCAATTTGCCGATATCCAGACCGTGGTCCAGCGCTGGTTGATCGACAGCCTGATGCCCGAGAGCATTTCTCGTCAGGTGCTGAGTTATGTCACCCAATTCACCAGCAAAGCCAGCCGCTTGGGGCTGGCCGGTATGGCGGTGCTGGTGCTGTCGGCGCTGACCTTGGTATTCACGCTGGATCGTGCTTTCAATGCCATCTGGGGCATTACCAAGCCACGGCCCCCGGTGCAACGCATGCTCGTGTATTGGGCCGCCATGACCTTAGGCCCCATCCTGATGGGTTTGGGCGTCACCACCATGTCGCATGTGGTGTCTGTGTCACGCGGCATGGCTCAAGCGTGGCCGCAAAGCCTGCACCTGGCGATAGACGCACTCGAGTGGTCTTTGCTGGTGGTGGGGATCGGGGCTCTGTTCAAATACTTGCCCAACGTTCACGTGCGCTGGGCGCATGCCCTCTCCGGGGGTGTTTGGGTGACCCTCATGATTGAGGTGGCGCGGCGCATCCTGACTTGGTACCTCGGTGCCATGCCCGCTTTTTCGAAAGTCTATGGGGCATTGGCCACCTTCCCGATCTTGTTGATCTGGATCTACACCGCCTGGATGATCGTGCTCTCGGGCGCGGTCATTGTCTCGCTGCTGCCTGGCGTGTTGCTGCGGCGGGTGCGGATGGCTGACGGCCCGGGATGGGCACTGACACAGTCACTGGAGGTGTTGCGTCTGTTGCGCGACACCCGCCGAGACAACCAAGTGGGCTTGAACCTTTCTGATCTGGCCCGTCAATTGCGCTTTGACCCTGCCGAATTAGAGGCATCCATTCGACAGTTGATGGACCTGGGATGGGTCGGTCAGATTGAGGGTGAAGAGCGGCTGATTTTGCTGGTTCAGCCCGAGCAAACACAGGTTTGGCCCTTGCTCAAAGTGATGTTGCTGGACAGCACCGAGGCCACTCGCGCTTTGTGGCTGCCTTGGCAGAACATGAGTCTGGACGATGTGTTGACCCGGCAAAAGGCCAGCTGAAGCCGAATTCAATTCCTATGCCACAGTGCGATGGCACAGCGCGCCGATTAGCCCAGGCGTTCGTCCCACCAGCCCAGTACAAGGCCCACAGAGTCATCTATGGACAAGGCCGTGTTGTCCAGCAGCCGGGCGTCTGCCGCAGGCCGTAAGGGGGCCGTGATCCGCTGAGTGTCACGCGCATCGCGGGCCTGCAAGTCGGCCCAAAGAGTCTGGTAATCGGCCTCCTGGCCCCGCGCCAAAACCTGGGCATGACGACGTCGGGCGCGGGCCTCGGTGCTGGCGGTCAGAAACACCTTCAAATCGGCCCGTGGAAAAATCACGGTGCCCATGTCCCGGCCATCCGCCACCAGGCCGGGCAGACGGGCAGACCGATGCTGCAGCTCAACCAGCGCGGCCCGCACGGCAGGCAGGGCCGACACTTGACTGGCCCGCATGCCACCGGTTTCACTTCTGATCTCTTCGGTGACATCTTCATTGCCCAGCCACACCCGCTCACCCTCAAAGCGCAACGGCAAGTGTCGGACCAACCCGGCAATTTGCGCTTCATGACCGGCGTCGAGCGCCAGGCCCGCTCGCACCGCTGCCAGCGCCGTGACCCGATACAACGCCCCTGAATCCAGATAGTGATAACCCAGTGCCTGTGCCACTTGCGCAGCCAGGGTGCCCTTGCCTGAAGCGGTCGGGCCGTCTATGCAAATCACCGGTACCCGCCGGGTTCGGGCCACCTCAAACAAGGTTTCGAAATAGTCGGGAAAGGTTTTGGCCACGCACTTCGGGTCTTCGATGCGCACCACGACCCCGTCGGGGTTCAATGCGGCCAAAGAAAAACACATGGCCACCCGATGGTCGTCATAGGTGTGGATGCTGGCGCGTCGCCATTGCCCGGCCGCCAGCGGATGGATGCGTATCCAGTCAGGCCCTTCCTCCACTTGTGCGCCCAGCTTGCGGCATTCGGTGGCCATTGCCGCAATCCGGTCGGTTTCCTTCACCCGCCAACTGCCGATATCGGTCAGGGTGGTGGGGCCATCGGCATACAAGGCCATCACTCCCAGCGTCATGGCGGCGTCGGGGATGTGGTTACAGTTCAGCGTGATGCCGCGCAAAGGCCAGGCCCCACGGCTGATGCGCAGCCAATTGGGGCCGCTCTCGATGTGCGCCCCCATCGCGGCGGCGGCCTCGATAAAGCGGATATCGCCCTGTATCGAGTCTGCGCCCACCCCCTGCACGCGCACCCCGGTGCCCCGACTCAGTGCCCCCAGGGCAATGAAGTAACTGGCCGAAGAGGCGTCGGCCTCGACGTGAATTTCACCCGGTGACAGGTAGCGGCTGCCGGCGGGAATGACAAAGCGCGACCAGCCGTCGCGCTGCACGGCGATTCCAAAGCGTTGCAAAAGGTTCAGCGTGATCTCGATGTAGGGCTTCGAGATCAACTCGCCCACCACCTCAATGACCACGGGCCGTTCTTGGGCGGCCAGTGGAAGCGCCATCAGCAAAGCGGTCAGGAATTGGCTCGACACATCGCCCCGCACGGGAATGGGTGCGTCGATGCGAATCTGAGGTGAGCCGATGCGCAGCGGCGGGAAGCCTTCATGGCCCAAATACTCGATTTGACAGCCCAGCGCCCGCAAGGCGTCGACCAGATCGCCGATCGGACGCTCGTGCATGCGCGGCACACCCTGCAAGGTGAAGTGGCCGCCCAACACCGCCAATGCCGCCGTCAAAGGTCGCATGGCCGTACCGGCATTGCCCATGAACAAGGCCACTGCATCGGTGCGCCGCAACTGTCCGCCCAGGCCGTCGACCGTCACCGTGGTTCCGTTCGCCTCAACCCCGCAGCCCAGTTCGCGCAGGGCGTTCAACATCACCCGGGTATCGTCTGAATCGAGCAGATCGCGCACCACGGTGCGGCCGGCACACAAGGCAGAGAGCAACAAAACCCGGTTGGAAATGCTTTTCGAACCCGGCAGGGTCACCTCACCCTCTGCACCTTCCAGGGCGGGCAAATCAAGAAATGTTGTGGTGTACATGGCGTGCGGGGAAAATCAGCATCACTCGGCGTCGATTTCGCCTGCCATGCGCCAGCCCACGCGGGCCTGGCGCGATTGCTCGATCAGCGCAGACAACCGCTCACCGTCCCCGGCGATCATCGCCTGTTCCAGATCTTTCAATGCGCTGGTAGTCAGCGTCAACTGTTGCAAGACCTGTTCACGATTGGCCAGCAAAATATCACGCCACACCGTGGGGTCGCTGGCGGCGATGCGGGAGAAATCTCTGAAACCAGGGCCACCCATACCTATCAGACCTTGACCATCGGTCTGCGCCGACAGGCCATTGAGGTAAGCAAAAGCCAACAAGTGCGGCAAGTGGCTGACAGCGGCAAAGGCGCGATCATGAAAACCGGCGTCCAGCGTGCCCACCTCTGAGCCCACAGCCAGCCACAAGGCCTGGGCACGGGCAGTAAAGCTTGGGTCGGTGTTGGCCGTCGGCGTCAAATACACCCGCCGGTTGACATACAACCCCGGCTCAGCGTGTTCGACCCCGGCGACTTCTTTGCCGGCGATCGGGTGGGCCGGCACAAAGCGGGGCAGGGCCAACCCCAAAGTCTGCTCTGCAGCCTCGATCACATCGCCCTTGGTCGAGCCCACATCCATCAGCAGGGCATGTTCGCCCAGATGGGGCGCCATGACGCGAAGGGTGATCTCGGTGGCCTGCACGGGTACGGCCAGCAGCACCACATCGGCACCGGCCACAGTCTGCGCCACGCTGTCGCAAGCTTCATCTATCACACACAGATCAAGAGCCCGCTGCCGGGTCGACTCGCGCGAGCTGTAGCCTGCCACTTGGCTGACTAAACCGCGCGATTTCAGGGCCAGCGCAAACGACCCGCCCATCAGTCCGCAACCGATCACGGCCAGACGTTGAACGACAGGGTTGATAGACATGAGAGGTCTCAGTCGGTCACCGGGTAAGAGCCCAGCACCTTGTAAAAGGCGCACAAGCCTTGCAACTCATTCAGGGCTGCCACCACCGGAGCATCGCTGATATGGCCCTGAATATCGACATAGAAATAGTATTCCCATTGCCCCGACTTGGCCGGGCGTGATTCAAACCGGGTCATCGAGACGCCGTGCTTTTTCAATGGCACCAGCAAATCGTGAACTGCGCCGGGCCGATTGGGCACGGAAACCACCAGGCTGGTGCAATCACGGCCCGAGGCCGGCGGCGTGGCCATGGTCTGCGGCAGGCAAATCACGGCAAATCGGGTGCGGTTGTAGGCCTCGTCTTGAATGGCGTGCGCCACCGTGTGCAGACCAAACTGGGCGGCCGCGCGTTCGCTGGCGATGCCGGCCCATGCCGGTTGAGTGGCAGCCAGACGTGCCCCTTCGGCATTGCTGCTCACGGCACGCCGCTCGGCACGGGGCAAATGCTGGCTCAACCACCCCTGGCACTGGGCCAGGGCCTGAGGGTGGGCCAACACCACCTCAACACCCTCAAGGCTGTTCGACTGACGCAGCAGATTGTGACGCACCAACAGGCTGACCTCGCCCACCACATGCACCGGCGAGCGCAGGAACAAGTCCAGTGAGCGTGCCACCACCCCTTCGGTCGAATTCTCCATGCCCACCACCCCATACTGGGCGGTACCGGCGGCGGTGGCATGAAACACCTCGTCAAAATTGGCGCAATAAATCAGCTCGGCGGCGCTGCCGAAAAATTCCAGTGCCGCCTGTTCGCAAAACGTGCCCTGCGGGCCCAATACCGCTACGCGCTGAGGCGACTCGAGCGCCAGACAAGCCGACATGATTTCACGCCAAATCGCCGCCACATGGTCATTTAGCAATGGGCCGGGGTTGTCGCCTGTGATTTTCCCGATCACCTGGGCGACGCGGTCGGGGCGAAAGAAAGGAGAGCCTTCCGCCCGCTTGATCTCGCCCACCTCTTGCGCCACCCGGGCACGTTGGTTGAGCAGGCTCAACAATTGCTGATCCAGATCATCGATCTTGACCCGCAATGCCCCCAGGGCGTCGGACTGAATCGGGTTTTTGCTCATCGTCAGGCCTTTTGTTCAAACTCACGCATATAGTCCACCAGCGCCTGCACGCCCTCCAATGGAATGGCGTTATAGATGCTGGCCCGCATGCCGCCGACCGACTTGTGCCCCTTCAGTTGCAGCAAGCCCCGCTCACGGGCACCGTCCAGAAATGGTCCATTGAGCGATTCATCGCGCAAAAAGAAGGGCACATTCATGCGCGAGCGGTCTGACGCCGCCACGCGGTTTTCGTACA
The DNA here is from genome assembly GCA_041159205.1 of Pseudomonadota bacterium. Lineage (GTDB taxonomy): Bacteria > Pseudomonadota > Gammaproteobacteria > Burkholderiales > Burkholderiaceae_C > Limnohabitans. The sequence goes on along the minus strand of JBEAZY010000108.1, from coordinate 6,114 downwards.
AGCCAGAAGCATCGATGAAGTCATACAGCAAGCGCGCCTTGTCCAAGTTGCGCCGCTCCATCTCTGCCACGCCACCTTGACGCTTGAGCCATTGAAAAGTCAAGCCCGCCATATAGATGCTGTAAGTGGGCGGGGTATTGAACATCGAATCATTTTTGGCCACCAGCGCATAGTCAAAGGCACTCGGACAAACGTTCAGCGCATGTCCCAACAAATCCTCGCGCACCACCACCAGAGTCACACCGGCCGGTCCGATGTTCTTTTGCGCCCCGCCAAAGGCCAAACCGACGCGCGACCAATCGACCGTGCGCGACAAAACATGCGAAGAGAAATCGATCACCAGCGGCGCATCGCAGCCCAGTGCCCCCAAATCGGGCAGCTCATGGCATTCGACCCCGTGGATGGTCTCGTTGGTGCAGACATGCACATAACTGGGCCGATCAGAGAGCTCCCAGTCGGACGGCGCCGGAAAATGCCTGAAGCCATCCGCCTCGGTGCTGGCCGCGACGCGGGCTGTGCCGTAGCGTTGGGCTTCCTTTTGCGACTTCTGGCTCCAGCTGCCGCTGATCACAAAGTCCATCGTGCCACCCCGACTCAGGTTCAGCGGCACGATGGCATTTTCGGCGATGCCTCCACCTTGCATGAACAAAATCTTGAACTCGGGCGGAACGGCCAATAGTTCGCGTAGATCGGCTTCGGCTTGCTCGTAAATGCTGATGAACTCGCGGCCTCGATGGCTCATCTCCATCACGCCCATGCCGCTGCCGTGCCAGTTGCTCATCTCGGCGGCGGCCTGCTGCAACACCTCCAGCGGCATGGCCGCCGGACCGGCAGAAAAATTCCAGGCGCGTTGATCCATGCCTTATTGACCTTCCGGCCCGCCGGCCGCATCGGTGTCGTCACCTGCCTCAGGACCTTCCCCTCCTGCCGCCTCGTTGGCATCGTTCTCCACAATGCGCTGCAAACCACTGAGCTTGGCCCCGTCGTCCAGGCTGATCAGCGTGACACCCTGGGTGGCGCGGCCCAACTCGCGAATTTCACCAACCCGGGTTCGCACCAACACACCGGTGTCGGTGATCAACATGATCTCGTCATCAGAACGCACCAAAGTGGCGGCCACCACCTTGCCGTTGCGCTCAGATTGCTGGATGGCGATCATCCCCTTCGTGCCACGGCCATGGCGGGTGTACTCCACGATGGAGGTGCGCTTGCCATAACCGTTTTCAGTCGCGGTCAACACCGACTGTTGTTCGTCTTCGGCCACCAGCATGGCAATCACGCTCTGGCCCTCTTCAATCATCATGCCGCGAACCCCGCGCGCGTTACGACCCATGGGGCGCACATCATTCTCGTCAAAGCGCACGGCTTTGCCGCCGTCCGAGAACAACATCACGTCGTGTTTGCCATCGGTCAGCGCGGCACCGATCAGGAAGTCGCCGTCATCGAGGTCCACCGCAATGATGCCGGCCTTGCGCGGGTTGCTGAACTCATCCAGCGCGGTTTTCTTGACCGTGCCCATGGACGTGGCCATGAACACAAAATGATCGGCCGGGAAGCTTCGGAACTCGCCCGTCAGAGGCAGCACCACATTGATCTTCTCCCCTTCGGCCAAAGGGAACATATTGACGATCGGACGGCCACGCGAATTGCGTGAACCGGCAGGCACCTCCCAGACCTTGAGCCAGTACAAACGCCCCCGGTTGGAAAAGCACAATATATAGTCGTGCGTGTTGGCAATGAAGAGCTGGTCGATCCAGTCGTCTTCTTTCGTGGCGGCGGCCTGCTTGCCGCGCCCGCCACGCTTTTGCGAGCGGTATTCGGACAAAGGTTGGCTTTTGATGTAGCCGCTGTGTGAAAGGGTCACCACCATATCGGTGGGCGTGATCAGGTCTTCGGTCGCCAAGTCTTGGGCGTTGTGCTCGATCTGGCTGCGGCGTGCGCCCAACTTGGTTTGACCAAACTCTTGACGCAGCGCTGTCAATTCATCGGCAATGATGGTCGAAACCCGCTCGGGCTTGGAGAGGATATCGAGCAAATCGTCGATTTCCGACATCACTTCCTTGTACTCGTTGACAATCTTGTCTTGCTCCAGGCCGGTCAGTCGCTGCAAGCGCATCTGCAAGATTTCTTGCGCCTGCGTTTCGCTCAGGCGGTACAAGCCATCGGTCTGCATGCCGAACTCGGGCAACATGTCTTCGGGGCGGTAATCGTCGGCATTGACTTTTCCACCGTCGGCACGGGTGCGGGTCAGCATCTCGCGCACCAGCTTGCTGTCCCAGGAACGGGTCATCAACTCGGCCTTGGCCACAGGCGGGGTGGGCGCGTTGCGAATGATGGCGATGAACTCGTCAATATTGGCCAAAGCCACCGCCAGACCTTCCAGCACATGGCCCCGGTCGCGCGCTTTGCGCAAGTTGAACACCGTGCGCCGTGTCACCACTTCGCGCCGGTGCTCCAAAAACACCACAATCAGGTCTTTCAGGTTGCACAGCTTGGGCTGACCGTCGATCAGTGCCACCATATTGATGCCAAAGGTGTCTTGCAACTGGGTCTGTTTATACAGATTGTTGAGGATCACTTCCGGCACTTCGCCGCGCTTGAGCTCAATCACCACCCGCATACCCGATTTGTCCGACTCGTCCTGAATGTGGCTGATGCCCTCGATCTTCTTTTCGTGCACCAACTCGGCGATGCGCTCAAGCAAAGTCTTTTTGTTCACCTGATAGGGCAGCTCATCCACGATGATGGCCTGGCGCTGACCCTTGTCGATGTCCTCAAAGTGGCATTTGGCCCGCATCACCACCCGGCCACGGCCCGTGCGATAGCCTTCTTTCACCCCCTGAATGCCATAAATGATGCCTGCCGTCGGGAAATCGGGGGCTGGAATGATGTCCATCAGTTCATCCACGCTGGCGCCGGGGTGGCGAAGCATGTGCAGGCAGGCATCCACCACTTCATTGAGGTTGTGCGGCGGGATATTGGTGGCCATGCCCACCGCAATGCCAGCCGATCCATTCACCAGCAAATTGGGCAGTCGGGTCGGCAGCACCAGCGGCTCTTGCTCAGAGCCGTCGTAGTTGGGGCCGAAATCCACCGTTTCCTTGTCGATGTCGGCCAGCATTTCATGAGCGATTTTTGACAGCCTGATTTCGGTGTATCGCATGGCCGCCGCGCTGTCGCCATCGACCGAGCCGAAGTTGCCCTGGCCGTCGACCAACATATGACGCAGCGAAAAATCCTGGGCCATGCGCACGATCGTGTCATACACCGCACTGTCGCCATGGGGGTGGTATTTACCAATCACATCACCGACGATACGCGCCGATTTTTTATAAGGCCGGTTCCAATCATTATTGAGCTCGTGCATGGCATACAAGACGCGCCGATGCACGGGCTTGAGGCCGTCTCGCGCATCGGGCAGAGCACGCCCCACAATCACGCTCATGGCGTAATCGAGGTAACTGCGTCGCATCTCCTCTTCCAGGCTGATGGGCAGGGTTTCTTTGGCAAATGAAGTCATGGATCGGTGCCGGAAAATGGGCTAAACCGCCGATTGTAGGCTTTGCCATTCCCTCCTCTGTGCGGGTGAATGCAAAGATTAGGGCAGTTCGATCCAGGCATCGGTTGTGGTTTACTTGCAACAACCCGGCCGGGCCGATCAGGATGGCTGCCCCCCACAATGATTAGCGTCTTGCCAAGCACCATCTTGTGGCACAATAATCCCCATGTGAGCAAAGGTTTTGTCCACTCACGCGTTTCGTTTGAATTTTGTCCCCCCTGAGGAGAACCATGAAGAAACTCAATAAACTGGCTCTGATCGTTGCAGCCTTCGGATTGGCCTCTGCCGCCAATGCACAAGATATTCAAAACTGGCGCAACGCCTCGGGTGAGGCTTGGAAGAATGCCTCGGGTCAGTGCTGGCGCTCGGGCACCTGGACCCCCGCCACAGCAGCCCCCGGCTGTGACGGTGCCATCGTGCCCCCGCCCCCGCCGCCTGCTCCCGTGGCTGCGCCTGCCCCGGCACCTGCGCCGGCACCCGCCCCGGCACCGGCTCCTCAGCCGCCCGCCGCCTCCAAGGTGACCTACGCGGCCGACACCTTCTTTGATTTTGACAAATCTGTCATCAAGCCTGAAGGCAAAGCAAAGCTCGACGACCTGGTCAACAAGGTCAAGGCCATCAATCTGGAAGTCATCATCGCCGTCGGTCATACCGACTCGATCGGCACCGATGCTTACAACCAGAAACTGTCGGTGCGTCGCTCCGAAGCTGTGAAGGCCTACCTGGTCAGCAAAGGCATCGAGAAGAACCGCATTTACACCGAAGGCAAGGGCGAGAAACAGCCCATCGCTGACAACCGCACCAAAGAAGGTCGTGCCAAGAACCGCCGCGTCGAAATCGAAGTGGTTGGTACCCGCGCCAACTGATCGGTGTCACTGCCTGACTCAAAAACCCCGGCTTGCCGGGGTTTTTTTACGCCTGCAGAAATTGGGGTCAGACCCCAATTATTTGCTTCATTCCTGCCGCTTCTAGTGGGGAGAAATAATTGGGGTCTGACCCCAATTTCTGTGACCCCAATTTCTGCCCTAAGGCGATAATTCATCCCATGAGTCAAACCCACACCAATGCCGACCCCGCCGAGTTGGCCAAATTCTCCGAACTCGCCCACCGCTGGTGGGATGCCGAAAGCGAGTTCCGCCCCCTGCACCAAATCAACCCCCTGCGACTGGACTGGATCCGCGAGCTGACCCCGCTGCAAGACCGACAGGTGCTCGACGTGGGCTGTGGCGGTGGCATCCTGGCCGACGCCATGGCCCGTGCCGGGGCCCATGTGCTGGGCATCGACCTGTCGCAAAAGGCATTGAAAGTCGCCCAATTGCATGCGCTGGAAGCCCAAACCCCGCGCGTCAAGTACCAGGAAATCAGTGCCGAAGACCTGGCCGACCAACGACCGGCCGAGTTCGATGTGGTCACTTGCATGGAAATGCTCGAGCATGTGCCTGATCCGGCCTCGGTCATTCGCGCCTGCGCCACCTTGGTCAAGCCTGGCGGCTGGGTGTTTTTCTCGACCCTCAACCGCAACCCCAAGTCGTTTTTGTTTGCCATCGTCGGTGCCGAGTATGTGCTGAACCTGTTGCCGCGCGGCACCCACGAATACGCCAAATTCATCCAGCCCAACGAGCTGTCTAGCGACGCTCGCCAGGCCGGTCTCGATGTCCAATCCATGCGCGGCTTGTCGTACAACCCCATCACCCGACGCTATTGGTTGAACGACGACACCTCAGTCAACTATCTGGTGGCGACCCGCCGCCCGCTGTGACCATGACCGCCCCGCACGCGATTTTGTTTGACCTGGACGGCACGCTCATAGACAGTGCGCCCGACCTGGGGGCCGCCGCCGACCAAATGCGCGTGGACCGGGGCCTGCCCTCGCTGCCGCTCGAAGGCTACCGCCACATGGCCGGCGCCGGTGCCAGGGGCATGTTGAGCATCGCGTTTGGCATGACGCCCGATCATCCCGAGTTTGGTGATTACAAAGAAGAGTTCTTTCGCAACTACGAGCGCCGCATGACCCAACTGACCCGCGCCTTTGATGGCGTGGCTCAGATGCTGCAAGCCCTGCAACAGCGCGGGCTGACCTGGGGCATAGTGACCAACAAATCCAGCCGTTTCACCGACCCGCTGGTGCGCCAGATGGCGCTGCTGAGCCCGGCGGCTGTGGTCATTAGCGGAGACACCACGCCGCATGCCAAGCCGCACCCCGAGCCCTTGTTCGAGGCAGCCCGGCGCCTCAGCCTGGACCCCACCCGGTGTTGGTACGTGGGTGACGATGAGCGTGACATCGTCGCGGGTCGTGCGGCTGGCATGCTGACCTGCGCCGCCACCTACGGTTATCTGGGTGCCGTGGCCGACTGGCAGGCCTGGGGGGCCGATGACGCCATCGATCATCCGCAGGGGCTATTGAAAAAACTGGAAAGCGCCTAAAATAGAGGTTTGGGGCTGCATTGGTTTCGACATGGGTTCGGGCACGCAGCAGGGCATGTCGAGGTTCTGTCACCTCGTAAAACCGCAGAAAAAAAGTAACTGCAAACGACGAACGTTTCGCACTCGCCGCT
>JBEAZY010000107.1:0-6947 GCA_041159205.1 Pseudomonadota bacterium | reverse complement strand
GTGTTGGCGCACGGCAAGCACGACAAAGTGCGCATTTTCAAAATGCGTCGTCGCAAGCACTATCAGAAACGCCAAGGCCATCGCCAGCAATTCACCGAATTGCAGATTGCCTCGATCCAGGCCTGAAGGAGTTAAAACATGGCACAGAAAAAAGGCGGCGGTTCCACACGCAACGGCCGCGACTCAAAACCCAAGATGCTGGGCGTCAAGGTGTTTGGTGGTCAGCAGATTTCGGCTGGCGCCATCATCGTGCGTCAGCGGGGCACCAAATTTCACCCGGGCACCAACGTCGGTGTGGGCAAAGACCATACTTTGTTCGCATTGGTCGATGGTCAGGTGTCATTTGCCACCAAGGGCGCGCTGAACAAGCAAACCGTGAACGTCACGCCAGCCTGAACTCAGCATTGCATTGCCGGCAAAGCCCCGCTGGTCGGGGCTTTGTTATTCAGGGCAGTCGTGCAAGACCCCATGGGTCATTGCAGGACCCTCTAAGGATCAAGTCATGAAATTCGTGGACGAAGCGATCATAGACATTGCCGCCGGTGACGGGGGTAATGGCTGCGTGTCTTTTCGTCATGAAAAATACAAAGAATTCGGGGGACCCAATGGTGGCGATGGGGGGCGGGGTGGACATGTGTACGCCCTGGCGGACCCCAGCCTGAATACCCTGGTCGATTTCCGTTTTGCACGTCGCCACGAAGCCAAACGCGGGCAGCACGGCATGGGCTCTGACATGTTCGGTGCGGCGGGCGATGACATCGTGCTGAAAATGCCGGTAGGCACCATTTTGATCGATGCCGAGACCGAGCAAGTCTTGCACGAATTGCTGGTGCCCGGTGAAAAGATCATGATTGCCAAGGGGGGCGATGGCGGCTTTGGCAATATGCGTTTCAAGAGCGCCATCAATCGTGCGCCGCGCCAAAAAACCCCTGGTCACCCCGGCGAGCGCAAGACCTTGAAGCTAGAACTGAAGGTGTTGGCCGACGTGGGCCTGCTGGGCATGCCCAATGCCGGCAAATCAACCCTGATTTCGGCCATCTCGAACGCCAGACCCAAGATCGCCGACTATCCGTTCACCACTTTGCATCCCAATTTGGGGGTGGTGAGGGTAGGGCCCAGCCAGAGTTTTGTCGTGGCTGACGTGCCTGGCCTGATCGAAGGGGCCTCGGACGGGGCGGGTTTAGGCCATCAGTTTCTGCGCCACCTGCAACGCACCCGGCTGCTTTTGCACTTGGTGGACCTGGCCCCTTTTGACGAAGCCATTGACCCCGTGGCGCAAGCCAAGGCGATCGTCAATGAACTGAAAAAATTTGATCCCGAATTGCACGCCAAACCGCGCTGGCTGGTGCTTAACAAATTAGACATGGTGCCCGAAGCCGGGCGGGCCCAACGGGTTAAAGATTTTGTCAAACGCCTGCGCTACAAAGGGCCGGTGTTTGAAATCTCGGCCCTGACCCGGGAAGGCTGTGAGACTTTGGTGCAATCGATCTATCAACATGTGCATGCCGTGCATCAACAAGAGTCCAATCCGGCCCCGGTGGACCCTAGATTTTCTGCCCAACAGGAGTGACGGGCGAGGCGATGAAAACAGCGACGATTCCGCTCACTGCCCAAGCCAGACGCATCGTTGTCAAGGTGGGCTCCAGCCTGGTCACCAATGAGGGCCGGGGGCTGGATGAGCGCGCCATTGGCGAGTGGTGTCGACAAATGGCTGAACTGGTGCGCCAGGGCAAAGAGATCATCATGGTCAGCAGCGGCGCCATTGCCGAGGGCATGAAGCGCTTGGGTTGGGTGGAACGACCGCAAGAGGTTCACGAGCTGCAGGCCGCTGCGGCCGTGGGCCAGATGGGACTGGCCCAGATGTACGAGACCCAGTTGCGGCGCTATGGCCTGGGCAGTGCTCAGGTGTTGCTGACCCATGCCGATCTGGCTGACCGGGAGCGATACCTGAATGCCCGTTCGACACTCATGACCCTGCTGGCCCATGGTGTGTTGCCGGTCATCAATGAAAACGATACCGTGGTCAACGATGAGATCAAGTTTGGCGACAATGACACCCTGGGTGCCTTGGTGGCCAATCTGGTCGAAGCCGATTTGCTGGTGATCCTGACCGATCAACGTGGGCTTTACAGCGCCGATCCGCGCAAAGACCCGCAGGCCCGTTTCATTGATCAAGCCAGGGCCGGTGACCCCGAGTTGGAGGCCATGGCCGGTGGCGCAGGGTCCAGCATAGGCAAAGGCGGAATGATCACCAAAATCCTGGCTGCGAAACGCGCCAGCGGCTCCGGGGCCAGTACCGTCATCGCCTGGGGGCGTGAGTCTGATGCCCTGTTGCGTTTGGCGGCGGGCGAGGCTTTGGGCACATTGCTGGTGGCGCAAACCGCCAAGCAACAGGCCCGCAAACAATGGATGGCCGATCACCTGCAGTTGCGGGGTGCCGTCACCATCGACCGGGGGGCCGTCGCCAAGTTGGCGCAAGAGGGGAAAAGCCTGCTGCCCATCGGTATGGTCGCGGTCGAGGGTGAGTTTTCACGCGGCGAAGTGATCGCCATCCGCGATGAGGATGGGTCTGAAATTGCCCGGGGTTTGGCCAACTACGCCGCTGCCGAAGCCCGCTTGTTGTGCAAAAAACCCTCGACTGAATTTCAGTCCCTGTTGGGCTATACCGGCGAGCCTGAGATGGTGCACCGCGATAACCTCATCCTCATGTCCCGGTGAAGATCGCGATCACTCAACCTTGCCCTGGGTCCGGGTCAAAGCTCGCGCCAGGGGGCAATTCCATCTGATTGGGGCGGCCCCGGGCAGGACCGCGCCGGGTTTCCTCTGCGGGCACCCCGACAAGTTCGCGGGAATGGCCGCGCAAGTACCGGTTGCGGTGCTCTTGCCTTGGCAGGTAGCGCGACAGTTCGGTGAGTGCCATTTCATACACATTGCGTTTGAATTCCACCACCACCTCCAGGGGCACCCAGTAATCATTCCATCGCCAAGCGTCGAATTCGGGGTGGTTGGTGGCACGCAAATTCAGGACATGGTCATGCACGACCAGTTGCAGCAGGAACCAGATCTGTTTTTGGCCCTTGTAAAAGCCCCTGGCGTCGCGCCGGATATAGCGATCAGGCACCTCGTACCGCAACCAATCCCGGGTTCGGGCCACGACGCGCACATGCTCGGGCTGCAACCCGACCTCCTCATGCAGTTCGCGAAACATGGCCTGTTCCGGGGTTTCGCCCCGGTCGATGCCACCCTGCGGAAACTGCCAGCTGTGGGTGCGTATGCGCTTGCCCCAGAAAACCTGGTTTTTCTGGTTGAGCAGGATGATGCCGACATTGGGTCGGAAGCCGTCCCGGTCAAGCATAATCTAACCTCAAATTTTTGAACTGAGTCCATTATGCACAGAGCGGGATGCTCGGCAAGGGGGCTTCACCAATATTTCAGGCCAAAACATGAAAGCCAGTCAATTTCTCGTCTCCACCCTCAAGGAAGCGCCAGCCGATGCCGAGGTGGTCAGCCACCAACTGATGATCCGGGCCGGCATGATCAAACGCCTGGGGGCGGGCATTTATAACTTCATGCCCATGGGCTTGCGGGTGATCCGCAAGGTGGAAGCCATTGTCCGGGAAGAAATGAACCGGGCTGGGGCGATTGAATTGAGCATGCCGGTGGTGCAGCCCGCCGAGCTCTGGCAAGAAACCGGGCGTTTTGACAAGATGGGACCAGAGTTGCTGCGCATCAAAGACCGCCACGAGCGCGATTTTGTGGTTCAACCCACCAGCGAAGAGGTGGTGACCGACATCGCCCGCCAGGAGTTGCGCAGCTATAAGCAGTTGCCGAAAAACTTTTATCAGATTCAGACCAAGTTCCGCGATGAGCGTCGGCCCCGCTTCGGGCTCATGCGCGGTCGCGAGTTCATCATGAAAGATGCCTACAGCTTTGACCGAGATGCGCCCGGGGCCCAACAAAGCTACCGCATCATGGCCGATGCCTATCGCCGTATCTTTGACCGCTTTGGTTTGCGCTATCGCGCTGTGGCGGCAGACAGCGGTGCCATCGGAGGCGATTTATCGGAAGAATTTCAGGTGATTGCCGCCACGGGTGAAGACGCCATCGTCTACTGCCCGCAAAGCGATTACGCGGCCAATATGGAAAAGGCCGAAGCCATGGCCCCCCAGGGGTCGCGCGCCCACCCGTCGCAGGCCCTCACCGTCACCCCGACCCCGGGCAAAAGCACTTGCGAAGATGTGGCGAACTTGTTGGGCGTGCCCTTGTCCCGAACGGTTAAATCGCTGGTGCTCGCCACCGACCGCCCGACAGAAACGGGGGCCACTTTGAGCACCGTCTGGTTGTTGCTGGTGCGCGGTGATCACGATATGAACGAGGTCAAAGTGGGCAAGCTGCCCGGTATGGAAGGCGGTTTTCGCTTTGCCACAGTGGCGGAAGTCGAGGATCATTTTGGATGCAAGCCCGGTTTCCTGGGACCTGTCGGCCTGAAAAAACCGGTCAAAGTGGTGGCCGACCGGGACGTGAATTTAATGGCCGACTTCATTTGTGGGGCCAATCAGGCAGACCACCACATGACGGGGGTCAATTGGGGACGTGATGTCCCCGAGCCCGTCTGTGTGGCCGATATCCGCAATGTGGTGGCGGGTGACGCATCACCCGACGGCAAAGGCGTGCTGGCGATCGAGCGCGGCATTGAGGTCGGGCATGTGTTTTATTTGGGCATCAAATACTCGAAGGCCATGAACGCCACTTTTTTGGACGAAAACGGCAAACCCCAGCCCATGGAGATGGGCTGCTACGGCATCGGCATCACCCGTCTGCCCGCTGCCGCGATTGAGCAAAACCACGATGCGCGCGGCATCATCTGGCCTGATGCGATCGCGCCTTTTACTGTGGTGATTTGTCCCATCGGCATGGACCGCAGCGAGGCCGTCAAAACCCAGGCCGAAAGTCTGTACGCAGATTTGTTGCAGGCCGGTGTCGATGTCATTTTGGATGACCGGGGCGAGCGACCGGGTGTGATGTTTGCTGATTGGGAGCTGATCGGCATACCGCACCGTGTCACCATCGGTGACAAGGGCCTGAAAGAGGGCTTGGTCGAATACCAGCACCGCAAAGACGAGCAGGCCACGCGGGTGGCGGCGGGGGATGCCCTGGCCCATATTCGCAGCCGTTTGCATCAGTTGGCTTAAGAAAAAAAGGGCGGTCTCTACCGCCCTGTTTGACTGCCGGGGCCCAAGGGCCCTGAACTTCAAGCTTGTTGTTGCCCCAATACCTGTTGCAACTCGCCCGATTCATACATCTCCATCATGATGTCCGAGCCACCGACAAACTCACCATTGACATAGAGTTGCGGGATGGTCGGCCAATTGCTGTACTCTTTGATGCCTTGACGGATTTCGGCATCGTCGAGCACGTTAACAGTCTTGACCGCCTTGGGGTCGACGCCACACGCTTTAAGGATCTGAATGGCGCGCCCGGAAAAACCGCACATGGGGAAGCTGGCACTGCCTTTCATGAACAACAGGACTTGGTTGTTTTTCACCAGATCGTCGATGCGCTGTTGAACTTCACTCATTTCTTGCTCCTTGATGACAGGCGGATTATTTCATGGGCGGGCAAAGTTTGCAGGAAGCCATTGTCCCGCGCTGCAGCGCTCTATGCCCGATAGGTCCCGTTCGGACACGACCTCGGAGAAACCCGCATGTTGCAACAGGCTGCGGACGGCTTCGGCCTGGCGGTGGCCGTGTTCCAGCAATAGCCAGGCATGGGGCTTGAGATGCCTGCCTGCCCCATGCACGATGGTTTTGATCGCACTCAATCCATATTCGCCGCTGACCAGGGCGCCCAAGGGTTCGTGGCGCAGCGCGGTCAGGTGCGGGTCGTCGGCAGCGATATAGGGCGGGTTGCTCACGATCATGTCAAAGGTTTGCCCGGCCACCGGAGTCAGCCAGTCACCCAAGACCCAGCGCACCGCGAGCCCCAGTCGTGAACCGTTGTGTTGCGCCAGTGCCAGGGCGTCAGCGCTGACATCGCTGGCGGTGATGCGCCATTGGGGACGGGCGTGGGCCAGGGCCAGAGCGATGGCCCCGCTGCCCGTGCCCAGATCAAGCACCTCCATGGGGGCTTCGGCGGGCAACAGGCGCAAGGCCCAGTCAACCAGGGTTTCGGTGTCATCGCGGGGGTCTAACACCCGGGCGTCAATGTCGAGCTTCAAGGCGTGAAAGTTTTTTTGTCCCAACACATAGGCCATGGGTTCGCCGGCCAGTCTGCGCGCCATCCAGGCGCTCAGTTGCTCTCGCTCGGTGGCAGTCAGCGCCTGCTGGTCATGGGTCAATAACCAGGCCCGGTCTTCGGTGGGGCGCTGGCAGGCTCGCAAGACCATCATCTGGGCCTCCAGCCGTGGCAGCCCGCCAGATTGCAGTCTGTTCAGAGCCTCACCCACTGTGTCAGCGGCAATCATGGGCCGAATTCCAGTGCTTCCAGCTGTTCAGATTCGCGTGCGCTTTGCAAGGCATCGAGCACGTCGCTCAGCTGACCTTCCATGACCGCGCCCAATTTATACAAAGTGAGATTGATGCGATGGTCGGTCAGACGCCCTTGGGGGAAGTTGTAGGTTCTGATTCGGTCACTGCGATCCCCGCTGCCGATGAGGCCCTTGCGGGTGGCGGCCTCGCGTGCGGAACGCTCTTGGCGCTCACGCTCGCTGATGCGGGCGGCCAGCACTTGCAGGGCCCGCGCCTTGTTGCGATGCTGGCTGCGGTCGTCTTGGCATTCGGCCACGATGCCGGTCGGCAAGTGGGTCACGCGAACGGCGGAGTCGGTCTTGTTGATGTGCTGGCCACCCGCACCGCTGGCCCGAAAGGTGTCGATGCGCAAGTCAGAGGGGTTGATCGAGACCGCTTGCGCTTCGTCGGGTTCGGGCATCACCGCCACGGTGCAGGCAC
>JBEAZY010000106.1:0-4499 GCA_041159205.1 Pseudomonadota bacterium | reverse complement strand
CTCATTTTGCAAGAGGCCGTCTACATCAACCCGAAGCATGACATCACCGAAAAAGTGATTCGGGCCATCAACACCAGCAAATAAACGAATGTGGCGCTGACACTGGCCGACATTGTGGACGTCCTGGGGGGCGAACTGCATGGCTCGCGCCAGCAAACGGTGGCTCGATTGGCCACCCTGCAATCGGCCACTCCGGCGGACTTGAGTTTTTTAAGTCATGTCCGCTATCAGTCCCAATTGTCCCAGACCCGCGCCGGCTGCGTGGTGCTTTCCCCCCGGGTTCCCTTGGCCATGCGCGAGGCTTTAAGCGCGCGAATTGAAACCGACGACCCCTATCTTTATTTCGCCCGACTGAGCCAATGGTGGAGACAACATCAGCGAGAGGCCCGGGACGAACCTTTGCGCCACCCTACGGCACACATACATCCACAAGCCCGGGTAGACCACAGCGCGCGCATCGGCCCATTTTGTGTGGTGGAGCGTGGTGCGGTGATCGGGGCTGACACCTGGCTGAAGTCGCATGTGACGGTCGGTGAAGATTGCCGGGTGGGCGCGCGTTGCATATTGCATGCGGGGGTTTCCATCGGTGCCGATGGCTTTGGCTTTGCCCCCCACGAGGGACAGTGGGTCAAAATTGAACAATTGGGCGCCGTGCGCATCGGGGACGATGTCGAAATTGGCGCCAACAGCTGCGTGGATCGGGGTGCGCTCGAAGACACGGTGATCGAAGACGGGGTCAAAATCGACAACCTGGTGCAGATCGGGCACAACGTCCATATCGGAGCCCACAGTGCCTTGGCCGGCTGTGCCGGGGTCGCAGGCAGTGCCCGCATCGGACGCGGATGCACGGTCGGCGGGGGCGCGGTGGTCTTGGGGCACCTGAGCCTGGCTGATGGCGTGCATATTTCTGCCGCCTCGGTGGTGATGCGATCCATCACCCAAGCCGGGATGTACAGTGGCGTCTTTCCCATCGACGACAATGCGACCTGGGAAAAGAATGCCGCCACCTTGCGCCAGTTGCATCAATTGCGCGCACGCATCAAGGCGATCGAACAGTTTCAATCTTCAAAAAGCCCCTCACCATGACCATGGACATCCATCAAATCCTCAAGCAATTGCCGCACCGCTATCCGATTTTGCTGGTTGATCGCGTGGTCGAAATCGAAAAAGGCAAGCGCATCAAGGCGCTCAAAAACGTGTCGATCAACGAGCCGTTTTTTACCGGTCACTTTCCGCACCGGCCGGTCATGCCCGGCGTGCTGATGCTCGAAGCCCTGGCCCAGGCGGCGGCCCTGTTGGCCTTTGACACTCTGGGCGTGACGCCGGATGAAAAATCGGTGTACTATTTTGCCGGCATCGATGGCGCACGCTTCAAGCGCCCGGTTGAGCCGGGTGACCAATTGATCCTGGATGTGTCGCTGGACCGCATGAAGGCCGGCATTTTCAAGTTCTCGGCCAAAGCCTGGGTGGGCGAAGATGTCGCCACCGAAGCCGAGCTCATGTGCACCATGCGCACCATCGCCTGAGGTTTGCACATGATTCGCATCCACCCGACGGCGGTGATCGATCCGGGCGCTGAATTGGACTCGAGTGTCGAGGTCGGCCCTTATACCGTGATCGGCCCCCATGTGCGAATCGCATCCGGCACACGCATCGGGGCGCATTGTGTGATCGAAGGGCATACCACCATCGGTCAGGATAACCAGATCTTTCAGTTCAATTCCCTGGGGGCTGTGCCTCAGGATAAAAAATATGCGGGTGAGCCCTGTGAACTGCGCATAGGGCAGCGTAACACCATACGCGAGTTTTGCACCTTTAATATCGGGACCCTACAGGATCAGGGCGTGACCCAGATCGGCGACGATAACTGGATCATGGCCTATGTGCATCTGGCGCACGATTGCCGGGTGGGAAATCACACCATTTTTGCCAACAGCTCCCAATTGGCTGGGCATGTGCATGTGGGGGACTGGACGATTTTGGGTGGATTTACCGTGGTGCATCAGTTTTGCCGCCTGGGCGCGCACAGCTTCACGGCCATGAATTCCTTGTTGTTTGCCGATCTCCCTCCCTTTGTCATGTGTCAGGGCCAACCGGCGCAAGCCCGCTCCATGAACTTTGAAGGTTTGCGCAGGCGTGGTTTCAGCCCTGAAGCCATCAAGGTGACCAAGGCCATGCACAAATTGCTTTACCGCGATGGCCTGACTCTGGCGCAGGCCTGCGCGGCCATCGCGCAGCTGGCGGTCGAGCCGCAGGCGCAGGACGTGGTCCGGCTCATGACCGACTTTTTGAGCACGGTCGACCCGCAGCGCGGCATCGTGCGTTGAAACCATGGCCACCGACACGCCCCCCCTGCGCTTGTCGCTGGTGGCTGGCGAGACCAGCGGAGATTTGCTGGCCGCATTGATGTTGGGCGGGCTCCAACAACGCTGGCCCGAAATCAAAACCGATGGCATCGGCGGCCCGCGCATGGTTGAGCAAGGCTTTACGGCTTGGTGGCCCCACCATAAGCTGGCGGTGCGCGGGTATGCCGAAGTGTTGCGCCACTACCTTGAGATCGTGGGCATCCGCAGGCAATTGCGCGATCGGTTGCTGGCCGAACCGCCTTCCGTATTCATAGGTGTGGACGCCCCCGATTTCAACCTGGATTTGGCGGCCGACCTCAAGGCGGCAGGCATTGCGACGGTGCAGTTCGTCTGTCCATCGATCTGGGCCTGGCGCCCCGAGCGGGTGGTCAAAATCGCCCGCAGTGTCGACCACGTGCTTTGCCTGTTTCCCTTTGAGCCCGACCTGCTGCGTGCGCACGGCATAGAGGCCACTTTTGTCGGCCATCCGCTGGCTTCGGTCATTCCGATGCACCCGGATCGATCGGCGGCCCGACGCCAATTGGGCTTGAACGATGAGGCCCCCGTTTTGGCGGTTCTGCCCGGCAGCCGCGCCAGCGAAATCAAGTACTTGGCCGATCGATTTCTGCAGGCCGCTCGTTTGCTGGCGCAGCGTCACCCTGGCTTGCAGGTGATCTTGCCGGTGGCAGGTGGTTTGCGGGCGATGGTGGAAAAGGCCTTGGCGCAGGTCGGGACGGTGCCCGGCCTCCAGCTGCTCGATGGTCAGTCGCACGCCGCGCTGGCCGCCTGTGACCTGACACTGGTGGCCAGCGGCACGGCCACCTTGGAGGCGGCTTTGTTCAAGCGCCCCATGGTGATCGCCTACAACATGCACCCCTTCAGCTGGTGGCTGATGCGGGGCAAGAAGTTGCAACCCTGGGTCGGCTTGCCCAACATTTTGGCAGGCGAGTTTTTGGTGCCTGAGCTGTTGCAGGATCGGGCCACACCCCTGGCCCTGGCCGACGCGCTGGACGACTGCCTGGCACAGCCGCAAAAGGCGGCACAATTGCAACAGCGGTTTGAGGCCATGCACCAGAGCCTGATCCGCGATACCGCCCTAAGCTGTGCCGATGCGATCGAAAAAATTCTTGCGCGCTGAACAAGCCCCCCTCGACTGGGACACCCCCGGTCTGATGGCCGGGGTGGACGAGGCCGGGCGCGGCCCTTTGGCCGGGCCCGTGTTTGCCGCTGCGGTCATCCTGGACGACCTGCAACCCATCAGGGGCCTGGCTGACTCGAAGAAGCTCAGCCCGCGCCAGCGTGACCGTCTGTACGACGAAATTTGCGCCAAGGCCCTGTGCTGCAGCGTGGCCCAGGCCAGCGTCGAAGAGATCGATGAACTCAATATTTTGCAAGCCACCCTGCGCGCCATGCGCCGGGCGGTCGAGGGCTTGCGGCTCAAGCCTGTCAAGGTGCTGGTCGACGGCAACCGCCTGCCTGTGCTCGATGTGCGTGCCGAGGCCATCGTCCAGGGCGACGCCAAAGTGCCGGCCATCTCGGCGGCCTCGATTTTGGCCAAGGTCGAGCGCGACCGCTGGTGCCTGAGCATCGACGCCGACTACCCGGCCTATGGCTTTGCCCGACACAAGGGCTATGGCACTGCCGAGCATTTGCAGGCCTTGCTCGATCATGGCCCCACACCCTGGCATCGCCGATCATTCGCCCCGGTGGCGCAATGTCTGGGTTCAGGGGGGGCGCATGGCTGACCGGATCAGCTCGCGCGACAACCCCTGGCTCAAGGGCTTGCGCCGCTTGGCTCAAGACAACCAGGCCTATCGCCAGCAAGGGGAGGTGTGGCTGGAGGGTGAGCACCTGGTCGATGCGGTGGTGCGACATGGCCAGCCGGTGCGCGCACTGGTCTGCGCCGAGTCGCAATGGCCGCGGCTGCCCACCTTGTGGCAAAGTCTGGGGGATCGACAGGTGTTGTTGCCCGACGCTTTGTTCAAGGCCATCAGCGGTCTAGAGTCCCCCGCCGGGGTGGGGGTGTTGATGGCCTTGCCCGCCAGCATGGCACCCGCACAGGGTGTGCCCACCGTGGTGCTTGATCGTTTACAAGATGCGGGCAATGTCGGGTCGATTTTGCGCAGCGCTGCCGCCCTGGGCTTTGGGCAGGTG
>JBEAZY010000105.1:0-10825 GCA_041159205.1 Pseudomonadota bacterium | reverse complement strand
GCCCGAGGGCAAAGCAGCCGCCTGAGCCACGACCCCGCACGATTGTGCACCCGCCATGACTTCCAAACCGGCCCGCACGGGGGCGCTGGTGAGGGCGACAAAAGTACGGCGTTTGAGGGTGCCTCTGAACTGGCTGCGGGCCACCACCTCCTGTCCGGGGTAGCAGCCCTTCTTGAAATTGACGCCGCCCACCGATTCGTAGTTCAGCATTTGGGGCACAAAGGCCTCAAAGGTGGCTTCGCTCACATCGGCCACGCCGGCCAGCACTTCGCCGGCCAACCAGCCGGCGGCGGTGATGCTTGGGGCCATGGGCATTTCACCTTTGGGCAAACACAAGGCACGGGGCTGGTCGCCCGCCGGATAGAGCCCGATCAAAGTGCCCTGAGGCAAATCCAGCGTGGCCCAGGGGGCCAAAGGCCGCTCGCCGAGGGCGCTCATGACCTCACCGGCCAGGCCCCACACGGCCTGCTCGGCACTGGCGTCGCTGAGCTTGACCTTGGCACGCAGCACAAACATGGACAGTCGCTTCAGGGTGCGCGGCAAAAGATCGCGCCGCATGACCAGCCACACCTCGGTGCTGGACGCCTTGAACACCACAAAAGACGCCTGCAAACGGCCTTGTGCATTGCAAAAGCCGGCCAGTCGGGCTTGCCCCTGCGGCAATAACTGCACGTCTTGGGTGAGTTGATGGTGTAAAAAAACAGCGGCGTCTTCGCCCTGGCACCTGATCACACCCAGATGCTCGAGCGGGCAGGCCCCTTGAAGGGGCAAAGAGGGATAAGGGTCGCGGAGGTCTGACATGGCTGAATTATGATCCGTATGAAAAGGTCGACATGCCCAAAAGGAAAACATCCCTGCTGCGCTCACCCTGGTTGTGGGCCGTTTTGATCACGTTCAAGGTCTGTATGGCCATCGCCTTGTTTTGGGTATTTGGCCCCATGGCCCAACGGGACGCCGTGGTGGATTTGTCGATCGAGCCCGGAACTTCGGTGCGCGGGGTGGCCGAAGCAGTGGCGGCCAGCGGCGTCGATGTGTCGCCCCATGCCTTCTGGCTGTTGCTTCGAATCAGTGGCCAATCGCGGCAATTGCGGGCCGGCAGCTACGAGGTCACACAAGGCACCAGCCCCTGGCAATTGATGCAAAAACTGGTGCGCGGCGATCAGACGCTGCGTGCGCTGACTGTGGTGGAGGGCTGGACGCTGGCACAGATGCGTCGCCTGATCGATCAGGCCGAGGGCCTGCGCCACGACACCCAGGGCTTGAGTGACGACGACCTGATGGCCCGGTTGGGTCGCCCCGGCGTCAGCGCCGAAGGCCGGTTTTTTCCCGACACCTACACTTACGGCAAAGGAACCCCCGATTGGCGCATTTACGAGCGCGCGCTCAAGGCCATGGATCGCCAGCTGGCGCGGGCCTGGCAAGCGCGAACCGAGCGCAGCGTACTGCCGACGCCTGAGCAGGCGCTGGTGCTGGCCAGCATCATTGAGAAAGAAACCGGGCAAGCGGCCGACCGGGCCATGATCTCCAGCGTATTTCACAACCGATTGCGCCTGGGCATGCCCTTGCAGACGGATCCGACCGTGATCTATGGCCTGGGCAGCGCTTTCGATGGCAACCTCAAGCGGATCCATCTGCGCACCGACCACCCCTGGAACACTTACACCCGCAACGGTTTGCCACCCACCCCGATCGCCTTGCCCGGCAAGGCGGCCTTATGGGCCGCCGTGCAACCCGCACAAAGCAAGGCGCTTTACTTTGTCGCCCGTGGCGATGGCAGCAGCCAGTTCAGCGACGATCTGGCGGCCCACAATGCGGCGGTCGAGCGTTACCAATTGCGCCGCCGTGGCAGCCCGGTCAAGGCACAATAGGGCCTATGACGCAGGGATTGTTCATCAGTTTTGAGGGCATTGACGGGGCCGGCAAGTCAACCCACATTCAGGGCTTGGCAGATTTGTTCCGCCAGCAGGGCCGAACGGTGACGCTCACCCGGGAGCCGGGTGGCACGCCGCTGGCCGAGTCACTGCGTGAAATGGTGTTGCATCAGGCCATGGACCCTCTGACCGAGGCCTTGCTGATTTTTGCGGCCCGCCGCGATCATTTGCAACAAGTGATCGAGCCGGCCCTGGCCCGTGGCGATGTCGTCCTGTGCGATCGTTTCACCGACGCCACGTTTGCCTACCAAGGGGCAGGGCGGGGCTTTGACCTGCAGGTGCTCAACACGCTTGAACAATGGGTGCAGGCCACAGGGCAGGGGGCATTGCGCCAGCCCGATTTGACGGTCTGGTTTTCGCTCGACCCGGCCATCGCCGCCGAACGCCTGGCCGATGCCCGCGTGCCCGACCGTTTCGAGTCCCAGCCGCAAGATTTTTTTACCGCGGTTCACCGGGGTTATGCCGAGCGGGCTGCGGCCAGCCCGGCCCGTTTTGTCACGCTCGACGCCGCGCAAGCCAGACACCTGGTTTGGCAGCAACTGACGCGCGCACTCATACAGCGTGGCAAGTTGTCCATCATGGTTCAAGTCCCGCCGGCGCTCAACCCCTGACATGAGCGATCAGATTTCCCCCATGGCCCCCTGGCTGTTGCGCCAGTTGCGCGACTTGCTGGCGCGTCGCGGCCATGCCTGGCTCTTGCACGGCCCGTCGGGCCTGGGGCAGTTCGAGTTGGCGCAGGCCCTGGCCCGGGCCTGGTTGTGTGCGCAGCCAGGCCCCGAAGGCGCTTGTGGGGTCTGCCCCAGCTGCCAAGGCTTTGATCGACACACACACGCCGACCTGTGCGTGCTCATGCCCGAAACACATGCCCTGGCGCTGGGCTGGCCGCTGGACGAAAAAGCCCAACAAGAGATAGACGACAAGAAGCGCAAGCCCAGCAAAGAAATTCGGGTCGATGCGGTGCGCCAGATGGTCGCGTTCACCCAAACCACCCATCTGGGTCAGCGCGGCCAGGTGGTGATGATCCACCCGGCAGATCGATTGAACCACGTCACTGCCAACAGTTTGCTCAAAACGCTGGAAGAACCACCCGGCGAGACGCGCTTTGTGCTGACCACAGACGCCGTGCATCAGTTGTTGCCGACCATCCGCAGCCGTTGCCAAAGCCATGCCATGCAAGTGCCCGCCACCGACGAGGCACTGGCCTGGCTGGTTCGGGAAGGGGTGCCCCCCGCTCAGACCGAGGGGCTCTGGCGCGCCAGTGGCGGAAGACCCAGCTGGGTCTTGGATCGGGTTCAACAAGACGGCTTGACCGCCGAGCTTTGGGGGTCATGGCCGCGCCAGATCGCCCGAGGCCAACCCGGCTTATTGGAAAAAGTCTCTGCCACCGAGGGGATGGCCAGTTTGCAAAAGCTCTGCCACGACCTGCTGGCAGTCGCCCATGGGGCGACACCGCAGTTTTTCCTGCCCGATCAACTGCCCAAAAAGCCCTCCGCCTTGAAGGCCGCCGAATGGTCTGCCGAGCTTGGCCGCATGGTGCGCCATGTCGAGCACCCCTTCAATGCCGGTTTACAAATCCAGGCCTGGGCCGTGCGGGCCCGACAAGCCATGCGCCCCGATTGATCTGTCATGTATTTCGACTCCCATTGTCATTTGAACTTTCCTGAATTAGCCTCCCGCTTGGACCAGATCCGCGCGGAGATGGCCCAGGCCGATGTGCGCCGTGCCTTGCTCATTTCGACCAAGGTCGAGACCTTTGATCAAGTCCACGCCATGGCCATGGCGCATGACAATTTTTGGTGCACGGCGGGCGTCCACCCGGATGAATACGAGGTCATAGACCCCACTCTGCAGCAGTTGCTCGACATGGGGCAGCGCGACAAAGTGGTGGCCATGGGCGAAACCGGCCTCGATTACTACCGGCTGGGCGAGCGCAGCGTGGCCGACATGGAATGGCAGCGTCAGCGGTTCAGACGGCACATTCGGGCGGCGCGCGCTTTGGGCTTGCCACTGGTCATTCACACCCGCGCCGCATCGGCCGACACGCTGGCCATCCTGAGGGAAGAGGGCGAAGACGGGCAGCCGGGCAGTGTGGGCGGCGTCTTCCACTGCTTCACCGAAACCGCTGAAGTGGCCCGCGCCGCGCTGGATTTGGGGTTTTATATCTCCTTTTCCGGCATCATCACATTCAAAAATGCCGAAGATCTCCGTGCCGTGGCGCGCTGGGTTCCGCTGGATCGAATCCTGATCGAAACGGACAGCCCGTATCTGGCACCGGCCCCTCACCGGGGTAAAACCAATGACCCCTCTTTGGTGCCCTGGGTGGCGCGTCAGTTGGCTGAACTCAAGGGGGTGAGCGCGCCTGAAATGGGTCGCATCGCCTTCGAAAACACCCAGCGCTTGTTCCAAAAAATCCCTTCGATCACTTGAAATTTAAGCTATAAACATATGATTTTAGATTACTTTAATTTCAAATGTCAGTCATCCCGACTCAGGGCACTTCTGGGCCTGGCACTGCTGCTGGTGTTCGTCTGGGCCACACCCCCAGCCCGGGCACAGTCGTATGAACAATTCTTCCGCGCCATAGAACAAAACGACGACGCCACGGTTGAAAACCTCCTTAAACGGGGCTTTGACCCCAACACGCCATCTGCAGATCTTCAACCCGCCTTGACCCTGGCATTGCAAACCGACGCTTTGCGGGTCGCCGAAGCACTGATCGCCTGGCCCACCATCAAGGTCAACCAATCGAACCCGAACGGTGAGACCCCCCTGATGATGGCGGCATTAAAAGGGCAATTGCGCATCGCAGAACAATTGCTGACGCGTGGGGCCGAGGTGAATGTCAGCGGCTGGACGCCACTGCACTATGCAGCCACAGGCGCTCATGCCGAAGTGCTGAAATGGTTGCTACAACAAAAGGCAGACATCAACGCCTCATCACCCAATGGCACCACGCCGCTCATGATGGCCGCACATTACGGGACGCCCGAAGTCACCCGCCTCTTGCTCAACGCCGGGGCAGACCCCAGAGTCAAAAACCAATTGGGCTTGAGCGCGCTCGACTTTGCCATCAATGGCCCACACACTGAATCTGTGGCATTGATTCAGCAAGCGCTGAAAACAAAGAAGAAATGATCTCCAACGGTTCCGGCTGTATGGCGGTCAATCACACGACATGTGTTTTTTGTTAACATAATATACATCGTATTAAATCAACGACGAAGGGGGCGTTTTCGAACCAGATCACCGAGCCTCTGCTCACATCACCGCGCCCAGCTGCCAAGGCACGAATTCTTGCTGCCCATAGCCATGCTTTTCGCTTTGACTGGCCTGGCCACTGGCGCAGGCCAACATACTTTCAAAGATTTGCCGCCCGACAGACTCCAGGCTGGCGGTGCCATCGATGATGACGCCGCAATTGATGTCGATGTCGTCGCTTTGCTTTTGGTACAAAGCGCTGTTGGTCGATAGTTTGAGCGAAGGCGCCGGCGCGCAACCATAGGCCGAGCCGCGCCCGGTGGTGAAACAAATCAGATTGGCCCCCCCGGCGACCTGGCCGGTGGCGCTGACCGGGTCATAGCCAGGCGTGTCCATGAACACAAAACCGTGTTCGGTGACGGGTTCTGCATACTCATAGACGGCCATTAAATTGCTCGTGCCGCCCTTGGCCACCGCACCCAGCGATTTTTCAAAAATGGTCGTCAAGCCGCCGTTCTTATTGCCCGGTGATGGGTTGTTGTCCATTTTGCCGCCATGGATACGGGTGTAGTTCTCCCACCATCTGATGCGTTGAACGAGTTTTTGACCGACCTCGGGCCGCACCGAACGGCGCGTCAGCAAATGTTCGGCCCCATAAATTTCGGGGGTTTCGCTCAGAATGGCCGTGCCACCGTGGGCCACCAGCAGATCCACGGCGAAACCCAAGGCCGGGTTGGCGCTGATGCCTGAATAACCGTCAGACCCGCCGCATTGCAATCCCACGGTGATGTGGCGCGCACTGCATGGCTCACGCTTGACGGCCTGGGCGACCGGAAGCATTTCACGCACGATGGCAATGCCTTTTTCAATGGTCTGGCTGGTGCCGCCGCTGTCCTGAATATTGAAGGTGCGCAACAAAGGCCCCTCACTGAGGTGTGAACGGCGCAGCCACACCCCGACCTGATTGGCCTCGCAACCCAGGCCCACCACAAGCACACCGGCGAGATTGGGGTGTCGGGCGTACCCGGCCAGGGTGCGCTCGAGCACCGCCAGGCCCTCCCCTTCACCGTCCATGCCACAACCGCTGCCGTGGGTCAGGGCGATGACGCCATCGACCATGGGGTAATCGGCCAGCGCCTGCGGGTTGACCCGCCTAGAGAAGTGATCGGCAATGGCCCGTGCCACGGTGGCTGAACAGTTCACCGTTGAGAGCACGGCGATGTAATTTCTGGTCGCGACCCGGCCATCGGCACGCACGATGCCTTGAAACGTCGCTTCGAGGGGGGCGGGCGCTGGTTTGAGGTCAGCACAAAAGGCGTAATCACGGTCGGCATTCAGGCTGTCGTCGCGCAAGCCGATGTTGTGAACATGGACATGCTCGCCCGCCATGATGGGCTGGGTCGCATAGCCGATGACCTGGTTGTAGCGTCGCACCGCATGCCCTGACGGCAACTCACGCAAAGCGACCTTGTGTCCGGGGGGAATCAGGCCACGGGAACTGGCCCCTGAGGGCAACCGGGTGCCGGAGAGCAATTGCTGCCGGGCAATCGCCACGTCATCATCGGGGTGCAAAAGGAATACGCTGGACATGGCCGCGCCCGATTCAGTTCGACCAACCACCATCGATCACCTGCGCAGTGCCGGTGGTGAAGGCCGAATCATCGCTGGCCAGATACACCGCCAAGGCAGCGATTTCGTCCGTGCGACCCAAACGACCCATGGGCTGGCGGGCGACAAAAAACGCCTCGGTTTGTGCCATGGTTTGACCCGTGGCCTGGGCCTGGGCGGCGATGCGATCGCGCAGAGAGGGCGACTCGATGGTGCCCGGGCAAATCGCATTGCAGCGCACGCCCTGCCCCACATAATCGGCAGCGACCGATTTCGTCAAGCCAATGATCGCGGCCTTGGATGCGCCGTAGATAAAGCGATTGGTGGTGCCCTTGAGGCTGCCCACCACCGACGCCACATTGATGATCGACCCCCCGCCGCGTTTCAGCATACCGGGCAGAACGGCCTTGATCAGCCGGTACTGCGAGCGCACATTGAGGTTGAAGGCGAAGTCCCACTCTTCCTCGGTGCTGTCCAGTATGGTGCCCGCATGCACAAAACCAGCCGCGTTGAACAATATGTCTACGCCGGGGTGGCGGCGCCCCAACTCGGCGATGGCCTGCGGTTGCAGCACATCGACCACCTCGGTATGACAGCCCGTGGCCCGCCCCAAAGTGGCCAAAGTGGCGGCGTTGATGTCACAGGCGATGACCTGTGCCCCTTCGCGCACAAAGGCTTCCGCCGTTGCGCGTCCGATGCCCTGCCCTGCCGCCGTCACGATGGCGGTTTTGCCGGACAGCCGTTTTGAGCTGCTCATGGGAGTCTCCTGTGATGTTTTAGTGGTTGTCTTTGGGCACGGCCGAACCGCGCATGCCGCGCAGGAAATCGAGGTCCGCGCCTTCGTCGGCCTGCAACACATGGTCGATATAAAGTTTCCAGTAGCCGCTGCTCATGGCAGGTGCAGGCGCTTTCCAGGCCGCCCGGCGACGCTCGAGCTCGGCGTCATCCACATGCAGGTGCAGGCTGCGGGCAGCGACATCGAGCGTGATCATGTCGCCGTTCTGCACCAGTGCCAGAGGGCCACCGGCGGCCGCCTCGGGGGCGGTGTGCAAGACCACGGTGCCATAGGCCGTGCCACTCATGCGGGCATCGCTGATGCGCACCATGTCGGTGATGCCTTTGCGCAAGACCTTGGGCGGCAGGGGCATATTGCCGACCTCGGCCATGCCCGGGTATCCCTTGGGACCGCAGTTCTTGAGCACCAGAACGCAGCTCTCGTCCACATCGAGCGACTCGTCGTCGATGCGGCGGTGGAAGTCGTCACTGTCTTCGAACACCACCGCCCGGCCCGTGTGCTTCATCAGTTCGGGCGTGGCGGCGCTGGGCTTGATGACCGCACCGCGTGGCGACAGGTTGCCGCGCAACACGGCAATGCCGGCTTTGTCCTTGAAGGGCTGGGCCGTGGTTTTGATGACCTCGGGGTTGTAGTTTTGGGCCGAGGCCACGTTCTCGGCCACGGTTTTGCCACTGACCGTCAGGGCGTCGCCATGCAAATGGCTCAGGATTTCTTTCATCACCACCGGCAAGCCGCCCGCGTAACAGAAATCTTCCATCAGGAATTGACCCGAGGGCTGCAAGTTGAGCAGACAGGGCATCTCAGAGCCCAGTTTGTCAAAGTCGTCAATGGAGAGCGGCACGCCCAGTCGACCGGCGATGGCGATCAGGTGGATCACCGCGTTGGTCGAACCGCCAATGGCGGCCAGGGTCTTGATGGCGTTCTCAAAGGCCTGACGGGTCAGAATCTGCGAGATCTTGATGTCGTCCTTGACCATCTGCACGATGCGCCGCCCGGCGTCGCGGGCCAGCACATTGCGACGGCCATCGACCGCCGGGTAGGCCGCATTGCCGGGCAAGCCGATGCCCAGCGCCTCGACCATGCTGGCCATGGTGGAAGCCGTGCCCATGGTCATGCAATGGCCATGGCTGCGGTGCATGCAACTCTCGGCCTCGAAGAAATCTTGCAACTTCAAGGTGCCCGCGCGCACCTGCTCGCTCATGCTCCAGACCCCGGTGCCCGAGCCCAATTCCTGCCCGCGCCATTTGCCATTCAGCATGGGGCCGCCGCTGACCCCTATGGTGGGCAAATTGACACTGGAAGCCCCCATCAGGAGCGAAGGCGTGGTTTTGTCGCAACCCATGAGCAAAACCACCCCGTCGATCGGGTTGCCGCGTATGCTTTCCTCGACATCCATGCTGGCGAGGTTGCGGTACAACATGGCGGTCGGGCGCAACAGGGTCTCGCCCAGAGACATGACCGGGAATTCAAGCGGAAAACCACCCGCCTCATAGACCCCGATCTTGACCTGTTCGGCCAGGGTCCGGAAATGGGAATTGCAAGGCGTGAGTTCGCTGAATGTGTTGCAGATACCGATCACCGGGCGGCCATCGAACTGGTCGTGCGGCACACCCTTGCCCTTGACCCAGCTTCGGTAGGCAAAGCCGTCCCTGTCTTGTCTTCCAAACCACTGCTGGCTGCGCAAATCAGAGGGTTTCTTTTTAGGGTTTGAGCTCATTTGAAGGTTCCATCCAAAGTGCCCGTTATGTTACCCCCACTCCCTACCCCACCCGATGGACACGGGTTTGATCAGTGTCCTATTTGTATCAGTCAAGGGTTTGTCCTGATTCGATGGGCCTATTTTCGACTCCAAACTGTCATCACCCCGATTCATGGGTTGGGCCTTTTATGGCCTGCCCGTGAGGGTGACCCATGAAAACCATTTGGAGACATTGCATGAAATTGAAAACCCTGGGCCTAGGCGCTTTGGTGCTCACGGGCCTGCTGGCCGCTGCCCTGCCCTCGCAAGCACAGCAACAAAGAAAACTCACGGTCTGGTGGGTCAAGGGCTTTTACAAAGCCGAGGACGATGCCCTGTTTGAAGCCATCAAGAAGTTTGAAGCCAAAAACAAGGACATCAAGATCGAACTCTCTCAATACCCGATTCAGGACACCATCCCCAAGACGGTGGCCGCCCTTGATTCCGGCTCTCCCCCGGATGTGGCCTACTCAGATGTCTACGACTTCCAGGTGACTGCCAAATGGGCCTATGACGGCAAACTCGAAGACATCAGCAGCGTGATTGACAAAGTACGCAACAACTTTGAACCCAATGCGCTGTCGACCACCTTCCTGTACAACAACGCAGATAAAAAACGGGCCTACTACGCCTACCCCATCAAACAGCAGACCATGCACATCCAGTATTGGAAAGATATGCTGGCAGAAGCGGGGTTCAGCGACAAAGACATTCCCACCAAATGGGACGAGTACTGGGATTTCTGGTGCAGCAAAGTGCAACCCGCTTACCGTCAAAAAAGCGGCAAGCGTGGCTTTGGCACCGGCTTCCCCATGGGTGTTGACTCCAGTGACGCCTTCTTCTCTTTTCTGACCTTTGTCGACGCCTACAACGTGCGCCTGGTCAATGACTCGGGCAAACTGCTGGTCGATGACCCCACTGTGCGCCAGGGCCTGATCAACGCCATGCGCGACTACACCGCCGTCTATACCAAGGGTTGCACCCCGCCCTCTTCGACCAGCTGGAAAGATCCGGACAACAACGTCGCATTCCACAACAAAACCACGGTCATGACCCACAACGCGACCATTTCGATCGCCGCCAAGTGGCTTGACGACATGAACAACACCGCCCTGACGGCAGAGCAGCGCGAAGTGGCCAAGATTAACTACACCCAGAACATTGCCACGGCGGGCTTCCCCAACAAACCCGACGGCAGCAAAATGACCTATCGGGCAGCGGTCAAGACCGGGGTGATTTTCAAGGATGCCAAGAACAAGGCCGATGCCAAGAAATTTGTCGCCTTCATTTTGGAAGATGCCAACCTGACGCCCTACGTCGAGGGTTCACTGGGCCGCTGGTTCCCGGTCACCAAACAGGGGCAACAAAGCCCGTTCTGGAAGGGCGACCCGCACCGTCTGGCTGTCTACAACCAGTTCATGAACGGCACCACGCCCTTTGAGTTCACCAAGAACTTCAAATTCACCGTGATCAACAACGAAAACGTCTGGGCTAAGGCCATGAACAGGCACCTGAACGAGAAGGTGCCCCTTGACAAAGCAGTGGACGAAATGA
>JBEAZY010000104.1:0-6800 GCA_041159205.1 Pseudomonadota bacterium | reverse complement strand
CTTTGGGCAGGTGCTCGCGCTGTCTGGCACCGCCGCCCTGTGGTCACCCAAGGTCTTGCGGGCAGGCATGGGGGCGCATTTGGCCTTGCGCCTGGTCGAGGGGATCGCCCCCGATGCATTGTCGACTTTGGGATTGCCCATTTTGGCCACCAGTTCGCACCAAGGGCCATATTTACACGAGTTGTCCCGCCAGGGTACTTTGCCGCATCCGGCCGCCTGGTTATTCGGTCACGAAGGGCAGGGGGTGAATGAGGCGCTTTTGGGCAGTGCCGGCTTGACGGTGCGCATCGCCCAACCCGGCGGGCAAGAGTCTCTCAATGTCGCCGCCGCCGCCGCAATTTGCCTGCACGCCAGCGCGGCCATGTCCCTCTAAAAAGACGGGTTAGCCCCGACGTCACGATGACGAGCGGTTATAATGGGTGGCTTTCCAGCACACAAATCAGCCACCAGCTCGACCACAAGCCTTTTCCTGACCAAAAGCAGCCGCCAAGGCCTTAGGGGCAAAACCTTGTGCGTGCCGGGGCCAACCGCAACTCATCGGAGAACCCAGTGCTTTTGTCTCTTCAGGGAACACAACCCCACGCCTTGTTGGCGCTCGCAGACGGCACGGTTTTTGTGGGCAATTCCATCGGCGCCACCGGCGTCACGGTGGGCGAGGTGGTCTTCAATACCTCCATCACAGGGTATCAGGAGATTTTGACCGACCCCAGCTATTGCCAGCAAATCGTGACCTTGACCTACCCTCACATCGGCAACTATGGGGTCAATCCGCAAGACGTCGAAGCCGACCGGGTATTTGCCGCCGGCCTGATCATTAAAAATCTGCCTCTGCTGGCCTCTAACTTCCGCCTCACGCAGTCTCTCTCGCAGTACCTGCAAACCAGCGGCACGGTGGCGATCGCCAACATCGACACCCGCGCGCTGACCCGGCGTTTGCGCACCCACGGCGCTCAAAATGGGGCCATCATCGGTTTGGCCGCCGGTCAGGCTGTGACCCAGGCCTTGATAGACGACGCCATTGCCCGTGCCAAGGCTGCGCCCGCCATGGCGGGCCTGGATCTGGCCCGCGAGGTGACCTGCGCCCGGTCACACGAATGGACCCAGACCGAGTGGCAACTGGGTTCGGGCTACGGCGAACAAAAAGCCCCGCGCTTTCACGTGGTGGCGTATGACTTTGGCGTCAAGAAAAACATCCTGCGCATGCTGGCAGAACGGGGTTGCCGCGTCACCGTGGTGCCGGCCCAGACCTCTGCCGAAGAGGCTTTGCGTCACCAGCCCGATGGGGTGTTCTTTTCCAACGGCCCGGGCGACCCCGAGCCTTGCAGCTATGCCATCGAGGCCGCCCGCAGCCTCATGGACCGCGGGTTGCCGACTTTTGGCATTTGTCTGGGGCACCAGATCATGGCCTTGGCCAGCGGGGCCAAGACGTTCAAGATGAAGTTCGGACACCACGGAGCCAATCACCCGGTCAAAGATCTGGACTCTGGCCGGGTCTCCATCACCAGCCAGAATCACGGCTTTGCGGTCGATGAAAAAACCCTGCCTGCCCACTTGCGGGCGACCCATGTGTCTCTCTTTGATGGCACCTTGCAGGGCCTGGCCCGCACCGATCGCCCGGCGTTTTGCTTCCAGGGACACCCGGAGGCTTCTCCCGGCCCGCAGGACATCGCCTACCTGTTTGACCGCTTCATCGGCTTGATGAGCAAGGAGAAGGCGCATGCCTAAGCGCACAGACATTAAAACCATCCTCATCATTGGCGCCGGCCCCATCATCATCGGGCAGGCCTGCGAGTTTGATTACTCTGGTGTGCAAGCCTGCAAAGCGCTGCGCGAGGAAGGTTATCGCGTTGTGCTGATCAACAGCAACCCGGCGACCATCATGACCGACCCCGCCACGGCCGATGTGACCTACATTGAGCCCATCACCTGGCAGACGGTTGAAAAAATCATTGCCAAAGAGCGCCCGGACGCGATTCTGCCCACCATGGGCGGTCAAACGGCCTTGAATTGCGCCCTCGATCTGTGGCGTCACGGGGTGCTGGACAAATACAAGGTCGAACTGATCGGTGCCACGCCTGAGGCCATCGACAAGGCCGAGGACCGGCAAAAGTTCAAAGAAGCCATGACTCAAATCGGCCTGGGTTCGGCCCGCTCTGGCATTGCCCACAGCATGGAAGAGGCCTGGGAGGTGCAAAAGAAAGTGGGCTTCCCCACCGTCATCCGGCCCAGCTTCACCTTGGGCGGAACTGGCGGCGGCATCGCCTACAACCCCGAGGAGTTTGAAGCGATATGCAAGCGCGGCCTGGAGGCTTCCCCCACCAACGAATTGCTGATTGAAGAGTCGTTGCTGGGTTGGAAAGAGTACGAAATGGAGGTGGTGCGTGACAAAAAAGACAACTGCATCATTGTCTGCTCCATTGAGAACCTTGACCCGATGGGGGTGCACACCGGCGATTCGATCACCGTGGCCCCTGCGCAGACCCTGACCGACAAAGAATATCAGATCATGCGCAACGCCAGCCTGGCGGTGTTGCGCGAAATTGGTGTCGACACCGGCGGCTCGAATGTGCAGTTTTCAATCAACCCCAAAGACGGTCGAATGATCGTCATTGAGATGAACCCGCGCGTGTCCCGCTCTTCGGCACTGGCTTCCAAGGCCACCGGTTTTCCGATCGCGAAGGTGGCGGCCAAGTTGGCCGTGGGGTACACCCTGGATGAGTTGCGCAACGACATCACCGGCGGCGCAACCCCGGCCAGTTTCGAGCCCAGCATTGACTATGTCGTGACGAAAATTCCGCGCTTTGCTTTCGAAAAATTTCCTGCGGCCGACAGCCGCCTGACCACCCAGATGAAGTCGGTGGGCGAGGTCATGGCCATGGGGCGCACCTTCCAGGAGTCGTTTCAAAAGGCCTTGCGCGGTCTGGAGGTTGGTGTCGACGGCATGAATGAAAAAACCCAGGACCGTGAAGTTCTGGAAAAGGAGTTGGGCGAGCCCGGCCCTGAGCGCATTTGGTATGTCGGTGACGCATTTGCTCAGGGTCTGAGCGTGCAGGAAGTGCACGATCTGACCAAAATCGACCCCTGGTTTTTGGTGCAAATTGAAGAGATCGTCAAGATCGAGCTTGAGTTGGAAAAAGCCCAACTTTCAGCTTTGACTGCCGATGAACTTCGCTTGCTCAAGCAAAAAGGCTTTTCAGACCGCCGTCTGGCCAAGTTGCTCAAGTCGAGTGAGTCTGAGGTGCGCGCCCGACGCCATGCGCTGGGCATACGCCCGGTTTACAAGCGCGTGGATACCTGCGCCGCAGAATTTGCCACTCACACCGCCTACATGTACTCGACCTACGATCTCGAGTGCGAGGCCGAGCCGAGCCAGCGTCAAAAAATCATGGTGCTGGGGGGTGGCCCTAACCGCATCGGGCAGGGCATCGAGTTTGACTACTGCTGCGTGCATGCCGCGCTGGCCATGCGCGAAGACGGTTATGAGACCATCATGGTCAACTGCAACCCCGAAACCGTGTCGACCGATTACGACACTTCTGATCGGCTTTACTTTGAGCCTCTGACGCTGGAGGATGTGCTGGAGATCGTCGACAAGGAAAAGCCACTGGGTGTGATCGTTCAATACGGCGGGCAGACCCCCCTGAAACTGGCCTTGGGTCTTGAGGCCGCGGGCGTGCCCATCATAGGCACCAGCCCTGACATGATCGATGCCGCTGAAGATCGCGAACGCTTTCAGAAGCTGTTGCATGGTTTGGGGCTGCGCCAACCCCCCAACGCCACCGCACGCACAGAGCCCGAGGCCCTTGAGAAAGCCGCCGAGTTGGGCTACCCCCTGGTGGTGCGCCCCAGTTATGTGCTGGGTGGCCGAGCCATGGAAATCGTGCATGAGCAGCGCGACCTCGAGCGTTACATGCGAGAGGCGGTCAAAGTCTCGAACGATTCACCCGTATTGCTTGACCGCTTTTTGAACGATGCCATCGAGTGCGATGTCGACTGTCTGCGCGACCCCTCTGGCCGCACCTTCATCGGCGGTGTGATGGAGCATATCGAGCAAGCGGGCGTGCACAGCGGAGACTCGGCCTGTTCTTTGCCGCCTTACTCGCTTTCCGGGGAAACGGTGGCTGAACTCAAGCGCCAATCGGCGGCCATGGCCGGCGCCCTGAATGTGGTGGGCCTGATGAATGTGCAATTCGCCATTCAAAAGCAAAACGGCCAAGACATCATTTATGTCCTTGAAGTCAACCCGCGCGCTTCCCGCACCGTGCCTTATGTCTCCAAGGCCACAGGCATCCAGTTGGCCAAAGTGGCCGCGCGTTGCATGGCGGGTCAGACCTTGGCCGATCAGGGGATCACGGCCGAGGTGACCCCGCCGTACTTCAGTGTCAAAGAAGCGGTCTTCCCGTTCGTCAAGTTTCCGGGTGTGGACACCATCCTGGGTCCCGAGATGAAGTCCACCGGCGAAGTCATGGGCGTGGGCAAGACCTTTGGCGAGGCTTTTGTCAAAAGTCAGCTCGGTGCCGGTACGCGCCTGCCCCGGCCCTTCAATGCCAACGGCCAACCGGTCGGCAAGGTCTTCATCTCGGTCAAAAACAGCGACAAGCCGCGCGCCGTTGAGGTCGCCCGCCAGTTGTCCTCGATGGGTTTTGTGCTGATCGCCACCAAAGGCACTGCCGCGGCCTTTGGCGCAGCCGGGGTGCCTTGCGAGGTGGTCAACAAGGTCACAGAAGGTCGCCCACACATTGTGGACATGATCAAAAACAACGAGATCGCGCTGGTCATCAACACGGTGGAAGAGCGGCGTAATGCGATTGCCGATTCCCGCCACATTCGCACCTCTGCCTTGCTCAACCGAGTCACCACCTTCACCACCATCGCAGGTGCCGAAGCGGCGGTGCAGGGCATGAAGTACCTCGATGCGCTGGACGTCATCTCGGTCCAGGAGATGCACGCACAATTGGCCAGTTGAACGCACGACACCCCTTATTCCATTCAAGCATCATCATGTCTACCTTACCCATCACCAAGCGCGGCGCCGAGAAGCTCAAAGAGGAGCTGCACCGCCTTAAAACTGTTGACCGTCCGGCCGTGATCAACGCCATCGCCGAGGCCAGGGCCCAGGGCGACCTGAGCGAGAACGCCGAATACGACGCCGCCAAAGACCGCCAAGGCTTCATTGAAGGCCGAATCCAGGAAATCGAGGGCAAGCTCTCAGTGGCACAAGTCATCGACCCGGCCAGCGTGGATGCCGGTGGCAAAGTGGTGTTTGGCGCGACCGTTGAGTTGGAAGAAGAGACCTCAGGCGAGCAAATGACCTATCAAATCGTGGGCGAAGACGAGGCCGACCTCAAGCTGGGCTTGATCAATATCTCCAGCCCCATTGCCCGCGCCCTGATCGGCAAGGAAGAGGGCGATGTGGCCGAGGTGCAGGCGCCCGGTGGTGTCAAGCGCTACGAGATCGTCGCGGTCCATTACCGCTGAGTCACGGCCATGTGGCGCCGACTGATTCCCCTGTATGCCGCGGCCCTTTGGTGGGGCAGCCTGACGGCCTTAGGCGCCTGGGTGGTGCCTTTGCTGTTCAAACACCTCGAGCCCACGGCCCTCGCGGGCCAAACGGCGGCTCGCTTGTTTGAGTTTCAGACCCATATCAGCGCGGTGTGTGCGGTGCTTCTGTTGATGGCGGTGCGTCAGCGCGCCACATACCGCGCCTTGCCCTGGGTGGTGGGTGGCCTGCTTTTGGCACTCTTGCAGCAGTGGGGTGTGGCCCCGCGCATCGAGGCGCGCGACAATCTGGCCTTGTGGCATGCGACAGCCACAGTCATGCTGGTTTCGCAGTGGGTGTGTGCGGCGGTCTGTCTGTGGCGATTTGCCCAAACCGCTACCCAGTTCGATGCCGGGCCTGTCAGCCCAAAGTCCGTTTCTTGACCGAGGTTTTTTTCGGTTTCGCGCGTTTGATTTTGCCGCCGGTGGTCAAGCGCTGGTTGCCCAGCACGCGCAAGACCTTGACCTCGGGGCGCTGGCCCCCACGCTTGCTGTATTTGAGCACCTTGACGTCTTTGGGGCCGGGTTTGCGGTCTTCGTCTTGTACCCGTTCTTTTTCAGGCTGCGGACGCCAAAAGACCAACAGTTTTCCGATGTGCTGGATGGGCGCAGCGCCGAGTTGATCGGCAACCTGCAAGAAGATGGTGTCACGCGCCGTGCGATCGTCACCGTGCACGCGCACCTTGATCAGGCCGTGGGCATTGAGGGCCGCATCAATCTCGCGCAGCACTGAGGCGCTCAATCCATCGCCCCCGATCATGACGACGGGCTCGAGGTGATGGGCGAGGGCGCGGTGCTCTTTGCGTTGCGCGGGGCTGAGTGTGATGGCGGTCATAAAGGTTATTATCCATGATGTCCACTGCCGAGTCGCCTGTGGCGACCAGTGGAGCAAGCAATGAAAGTTCAGACCAAAAGCAAGAAAGTCAACAAGGCATGGCTCAACGACCATGTCAACGACCCCTATGTCAAGATGGCCCAGAAGGAGGGCTATCGGGCGAGGGCCGCCTTTAAGCTCAAGGAAATTGACGAAAGTCTGGGGCTGATCAAGCCCGGCATGGTGGTGGTTGATCTGGGCTCGACCCCCGGGGCATGGAGCCAATACTTGCGACGTCGCATGGCCCCTGAGGGGGCCGCCGTGGGTGAACTCAAGGGCACCCTCATCGCACTCGATATTCTGCCCATGGAGCCCATAGAGGGTGTGCAATTCATACTGGGTGATTTTCGCGAACCCGAGACCGCGCTGGCGCTGTCCCGGGCGCTGG
>JBEAZY010000103.1:0-4905 GCA_041159205.1 Pseudomonadota bacterium | reverse complement strand
GTGCACTCACCGCACCGGTGGCAGGGTTGGTCACGGGCTGC
Source organism: Pseudomonadota bacterium (assembly GCA_041159205.1). GTDB lineage: Bacteria > Pseudomonadota > Gammaproteobacteria > Burkholderiales > Burkholderiaceae_C > Limnohabitans. The sequence continues at coordinate 4,864 of JBEAZY010000103.1, read as the reverse complement.
TGGCGCGTGCCTTGGCCGGCGCTGACAGCGCCCTGGATGTAATGCGAAATCGTCTGGCTCATGGGGTCTCCTAAAGGGTCGGGAAATTGGGGTCTGACCCCAATTAATGGTTGCTTCTATGCCACAGCGCAGAAATTGGGGTCAGACCCCAATTTCCGAAAAGCCGATAGTGATCAATCGCTCATTTTGGTCAAAAACCCCCGTCAGCGCCCGGTTCCATCCAAAAAGTCTGGCGCCACACTGGGGCTTGGGCTGGGCGTTGCGGGGGGGCTTAGCGGCCCCCGGTGACATCAATCACCGAACCGGTGGTGTAAGACGATTGCTCACCCATCAGCCAAACGATGGCGCGCGCCACTTCTTCGGCGCTGCCGGGGCGCTGCATGGGCACCAGATGGGCCAACTCGCGGGCGCGGTCGGGCAGACCGCCGCTGGCATGTATTTCGGTGTCGATCAGGCCCGGGCGCACCGCGTTCACCCGTATCCCCTCGGCGGCCACCTCTTTGGCCAGGCCCAGCGTCATGACATCGATGGCGCCTTTGGCGGCGGCGTAATCCACATATTGGGCAGGTGAACCCAAACGGGCGGCGGCAGAGCTCAGGTTGACGATCACGCCCCCCTGACCACCCTGTCGGGTGCTCATGCGTTTGATGGCCTCACGGGCACACACAAAGCTGCCCGTGATGTTGATTCTGAACATCCTTTCCAGTCGCGCGACGCTCATCTGGTCGACACGCTGGGCCATGTCCACCACCCCGGCGTTATTGACCAGGGCGCTCAGTCGACCCATCTTGGCATCGACCTGCTCAAACATCCGAATCACTTGGGCCTCATCGCCGACATCGGCCTGCACCGCCATGGCGGTACCGCCGCAAGCCCTGATCTGTCGCACCACCTCGTCGGCCGCCAGCGAATTTTGGGCGTAATTCACCGCCACTGCCCAGCCGTCATGGGCCGCCAACAGGGCGCAGGCGGCCCCAATTCCCCGACTGCCTCCAGTCACCAAAGCCACACGCGTCATGCTCATCTCCTGTAAAAATGTCATCCAGGCCCCTTGGCCCCTCGCATCCAATCTGGTGTGCGTCACCATAACACGGAGACCCCGAATCATGAATCGCACAGTTGACTATTATTTTGCCCCCCAAAGCCCTTGGACCTACCTCGGGCACGCCCGTTTGGCAGAAATCTTGCAGCAGCAGGGCAGCGCGGTCCGGGTCATGCCCGTCGACCTGGGCGGCAAAGTGTTCCCGATTTCGGGTGGCCTGCCCTTGGGGCAACGGGCCCCGCAACGACAGGCCTATCGACTGGTCGAACTGCAGCGCTTTAGCCGGCACCTGAATGCACCCCTGAACCTCAAGCCCAAATATTTCCCCGTGGCGGGCGACGATTCATCGCGCCTGATCATCGCCGTCGATCAGCACCACGGCGTCGAGGCGGCCATGCGCATCACCGGTGCGGTACTGGCCGCGTGTTGGGCGCAAGAACGCAACATCGCCGACCCCAAGGTCTTGGCCGAATTACTGGCCGAACAGAAACTGGACGCCGCCTGCCTGGACAAAGCCAACAGCCAATCGGTGCAAGAGGCCTACGAAAGCTACACCACGCAGGCCATCACCGCCGGGGTGTTTGGCGCACCCAGCTATGTGGTCGAAGGCGAAATCTTCTGGGGCCAGGACCGGCTGGACTTCCTCGAGCGGCGCTTGCGTGCGGGCTGAAGCCAAGACCGGAGCCACGCCATGACCCTCAGAACCGGACGTTGTCTATGCGGAGCGGTGACCTTCCAGCTGACTGCCCCCCCCATCGCTTCGCGCATCTGCTGGTGCCGCGACTGTCAGCACATATCCGCCAACGGCACGGTCAATGCCGTGTTCAGTGCCGACGCCTTTGAAGTGCGAGGCCCGCTCACCGAGTACGCCAAAAAAGCCGACAGCGGCAACACCATCGCCAGGTTGTTTTGCCCCACTTGCGGCAGCCATGTGTACGGCTACACTTCACTCAGACCGAATTTGCGCGTGATCCGGGTAGGCGCCCTGGACGACCCCTCGTCGATCGCGCCTAAACAAAACATCTGGACCGCCAGTGCGCCCGCCTGGGCCTGCCTCGATCTGTCCATCGAACAAGTGACGGGGCAATCGGCGCCCCCGCCACCCGATGTGCCCCAAAGCTAAGCCGCTGATTTTTTTGAACCAGAAAGAAATCCATGTCAGATCGCGCTGTTCACCTATACCGTGTGTTGCGCTGTACCCCGGAAAAAGTCTATCGGGCCTTTTTGCAGGCCGACGCCATGGCCAAGTGGTTGCCCCCTTATGGGTTCACCTGCACCGTCCAGCATTTTGACCCGCAGGTCGGCGGCACTTTTCAAATGACTTTTCACAATTTCACCACCGGCCACGCGCACTCGTTCGGCGGCGAGTTTTTAGAGCTCACCCCGCACACGCGCATCCGATACACCGACCATTTTGATGACCCCCAAATGCCCGGGGAGCTTCACGTCAGCGTCGATTTGGCCGAAGTCACGGTCGGCACCGAATTGCGAGTGACCCAATCCGGCATCCCCGAGATGATCCCGCTCGAGATGTGTCACCTGGGTTGGCAAGAGTCTTTGGCCCAACTGGCGCAATTGGTCGAGCCGAACCTGATGTGACCGGATGTCGGGCCTAGGGAAGGCTCTCCTTCACACCCCCGCCGCATGCGCCTGCTGGTCGGCGTGATAGCTCGACCGCACCAGCGCGCCCACGGCGGCGTGGGTGAAGCCCATCTTGTAGGCCTCGGCCTCAAACATCTTGAAAGTGTCGGGGTGCACATAGCGTCGCACCGGCAGGTGGCTGTTGCTGGGGGCCAGATATTGCCCTATGGTCAGCATATCGATGTGATGTGCCCGCATATCGCGCATCACGTCCAGAATTTCTTCGTCTGTTTCGCCCAGGCCCACCATCAACCCGCTCTTGGTCGGCACATGCGGGAACAAGGCCTTGAATTTTTTCAGCAGGTTCAGACTGAAGGCATAGTCGCTGCCGGGCCGGGCCTCGCGGTACAGGCGCGGCACCGTTTCCAGGTTGTGGTTCATCACATCGGGTGGTGCGGCCTTCAAAATCTCCAGCGCGCGGTCGTCGCGCCCCCTGAAGTCAGGCACCAGCACCTCGATTTGGGTCTGCGGCGACAAGGCCCGGGTGCGCTCGATGCAGGCCACAAAATGACCGGCCCCGCCATCGCGCAAATCATCGCGATCCACGCTGGTGATGACCACATACTTCAATTTCAGGGCTGCGATGGTGCGCGCCAGGTTCTCCGGCTCGTCGGCATCCAGCGGATCGGGGCGACCATGTCCCACATCGCAAAACGGGCAACGCCGTGTGCACTTGTCGCCCATGATCATGAAGGTGGCCGTGCCCTTGCCGAAGCACTCACCGATGTTCGGGCAACTGGCCTCCTCGCACACCGTCACCAGCTTGTTGCTGCGCAGAATATCCTTGATCTCATAAAACCGGGTCGTGGGCGAACCGGCCTTGACCCGGATCCAGTCCGGCTTCTTCAGCACCTCGCCGGGTTCGACCTTGACCGGGATGCGCGACAACTTGGCCGCCGCCTTTTGCTTGGCCGTCGGGTCGTACTGATCGCGGCTTTGCGCCTCGCGCACGGTTTTGTGTTCTGGGGTGGTCATTTCACTATTATCTCGGATCACCCCAGGGTGCTTTGCAATTTGTCTGACAGCACCTGCGCGGCATCCGCCCAGCTCACCTGCACCCCCAACTGAGCCAAATCGACCGTGGGCAAACCCGCATACCCGCAAGGGTTGATGCGCAGAAAAGGCTGCAAATCCATCGCCACATTCAAGGCCAGCCCGTGGTAACAACAATGACGACTCACCTTGATCCCCAGCGCGGCAATTTTTCCCAGCCCGGCGAACTGTGCAGAAATTGGGGTCAGACCCCAATTTCTGAGACCCCAATTTCTGGGGCCTTGGGCCGCACGGCGTGCCCAAACGGGTCATCCAGCACCACATAAATGCCGGGGGCGCCGCTGACCCGGTGGCCAGTGACTCCGAAATGCCGCAAGCTGCGAATGACCGCCTCTTCCAGCCGGTACACCAGCTCCTTCACAAAAAAGCCACGCCGCTTCAGGTCCAGCAAGGGGTAAGCCACCACCTGACCCGGGCCGTGATACGTCACCTGCCCGCCCCGGTTGGTCGCCACCACCGGGATGTCGCCGGGGTTCAGCAGGTGCTCGGCCCTGCCGGCCAAGCCTTGGGTAAACACGGGCGGGTGTTCGCAAAGCCACAATTCATCCGGGGTGTCGGCCAGTCTGGACTCAGTAAAAGAGCGCATTTCCTCATAAGTGTGCACATACTCAACCAAGCCCGGCGCACGAACAATCACAACACCACCTTGACCATCGGGTGACTGCTCAGGGTCCGGTAGAGCTCGTCGAGTTGTTCGCGGCTGGTGGCATTGATGTGCAAAGTCACCCCCAGATACTTGCCGCTGCTGGAGGGGCGCAATTCGATCCGGGCGGGGTCAAACCGGGGGTCAAACTGCTCGGCCACATGGGTGATGGCATGAACAAAACCCTCCACTTTCAAACCCATGACCTTGATGGGGAAAACGCAGGGGTACTCAATCAAAGAGTCGCGACGTGGGTCCTGGGGGGTGTCACTCATGGTGCCATCCTACTCCTGCCTAGGCGGGGCCTTGGGCACCCAATACCCTTAGACAGGGTCCAGACCAGGGGGAAAAGACGACTGCCCCGGACCTTGTGTCTATAATGGCGTTCTTTGCCAAAGGACGGGATGTAACCTGGGCGTCAACAAACATGTCCAAAATACAACCTGTTCCATATCCAGAGCAAGAAGAACCCGAGCCGCCCATCC
>JBEAZY010000102.1:0-18604 GCA_041159205.1 Pseudomonadota bacterium | reverse complement strand
CTGATCCAGGTGTTCTTCAATTCGGCGCTGGCTTATTGGCTCAACCGCCAACTGGGAGAAAAGCATGACGTGGCTTGTCCCTCGGCGCTGATCGGTGCGTCCAACTTCTTCGAACTGGCGGTGGCTGCGGCCATCAGTCTCTTTGGCTTTCAATCAGGCGCGGCCTTGGCGACTGTGGTCGGCGTGTTGATCGAGGTGCCAGTGATGTTGTGGGTGGTGCGTGTCGTCAATCAGACGCGCGATTGGTATACGGCAAAATCATGAGGTCTGGGTTTCGTTCAAGGGTTAGTCTCCAACCGGAGCATCAGGGTAAACGCCCCGCTACCGACCCATCGGCAGTGGGCTGCCTGCCACCTCCATCGATGCATTCAGGATATGGCCATGCGTAGAGTCTGTGCAGTAAAGCGTCTTGCCTTGGTTGCCGCCAAAGGCCAGATTGGTGATTGAAGCACCGCTGGGGCCGGTCAGCACCTCTTGCGGTTCCGCGCGGGGGCTCAATACCCAGACATAACCCAGACCCGGGTTGGCAACCAGCAGGCGACCGTTTTGATCCATGGCCAGACCGTCAGGGCCGCTGGGCCCATATGACGTGAAAAACTGCCCGGCTTTGGACACGCTGCCATCGGCGAGCAGCGGCATGCGCCACACACAGTTGCCGCGAGTGGCGGCCACAAACAAAAAGCGTTCGTCGTTCGATAAGACGATGCCATTGGGGCTGGGCACATTGGACAACAGCATGTCCAAACGGCCATCGGGTGCGAGCCGGTAGACCCGACCCGTGGGGTCATGCAGGCCGGTCTGTCCTTGATCGGTGAAATACAGATTTCCCTTCGAATCAAACACCAGGTCGTTCACGCCCTTAAAGCGTTCACTATTGCGGCGTTCAAGAAAGGGCCGCACCTGGCCGCTTTGAATGTCAAGCACGACCAGGCCGTTGCGGTAATCCGTCACCAGCAACTGCCCGGTACTCAGGAACTTCATGCCGTTGGGTTCGCCGTCCCACTGGGCCACCAGGTCCCACTGTCCTTGTGGGTCGATGCGGAACACCCGGCCAAATGGGATATCCGTCACGTAAAGGTGGCCGTCCTCGTCAAAGACTGGCCCCTCCAGAAACGAGTCTGCCAGCCGTCCTCCCTGGTTGATGTCAGCCCACAGGCTGCACACACCGGTGCAACGGTACTTCCCGGGCATGGAACTGAACAGCTCCAGGGGCCGGATGCTGGGCGGGTTCAACAAAATCATGGTGGCCTATTCTGCCTTGAGCTTCAGTTCACTGGCCAGCTTTGTGTAGGCCTTCGCATCCCGGTCCATGTCCTTGCCAAAGTCCTCGCGGCAGATCAGTTTGGGCTCCATGCCCAAACCCTGCAGCTTGCTTCGGGTGCTTTCTTGCTCAACGAACCTTCTGGCCGTTTTTTCAAGCGCCTGCAGCGCACCCGGCGGAGTTCCCGCAGGGGCCAGCAGGCCATACCAAGCGTCGGCCGTGTAGTCCTTGACACCTGCCTCGGCAAAGGTAGGCACCCCCGGCAACAGGTCTGAACGGCGCGCAGAGGCCACCGCAAGAGCCGTGAGCTTTCCGGCCTGCACCTGCGACAGCACCGAGCCTAGCGTTGCAAACGAGCTGTCGAGCTGGCCCCCCATCAAATCGGTCACCACCTGGGCGGCTCCTTTGTAGGGGATGTGGTTCATCGACAGCTTGTTCATGCGCAGGAATTGCTCACTGGCAAAGTGCCCCGAACTGCCTGTGCCTGGCGTGCCGTAGCTGCGCTGTCCTGGTGCTTCTCGCACCTGTTGCATGAATCCCTCCAGCGTCTTGGCGGCCATGGCCGGGCCTGTCACCAGCACCGTAGGGCTGACCGCCAGAGTGCATATGGGGGCAAAAGATCGCACGGCATCAAATTTGACCCGGGCGCTATAGAGCGCAGGAATCATGGTGTGATTGGTGGCGGCCAGCAGCAGGGTGTAGCCATCGGCGGGGGCAGAGGCCACGGCCTCTGCGGCCAGAATGGTGTTCGCGCCGGGCTTGTTCTCAACCACAAAGGGTTGCCCCAGCGCTTGTGAGGCGTGCTCAGCAAAAGCCCGCGCCACCACATCGGTGGGGCCGCCCGCCGAGAAACCGACCACCAGGCGCACCGGTTTGCCAGGCCAGGTTTGTGCGCTCACGCCCAATGCGGTCAGACACAAGCACGCGATGGTCAACAGACGGGGGAAGAAACAGACGCCGATGCTCATGGGGCTCAAACCTTCACTCTTTCTTGATGCCTGCGGCCTTGACCGTGGCAGCCCAGCGGCCTGATTCGGCCATCAGGTATTTGCGGAAATCTTCCGGCGAAGAGGCGATGATGCGCGACCCCAGGCTGTCAAACTTGGCCTTGATTTCAGGCATGGTCAGCACTTCACGCAGGGCGGTGTTCAAACGGTTGACGACCTCTGCGGGTGTGCCGCGCGGCAGGAATACACCGTTCCACTCATACGATTCATAGGGTTTCCCGATCACCTCGGCCACCGTGGGCACGTCCGGAAAAAGCGGATTGCGCTGAGCCGACGTAATGGCCAGGGCCTTGACGGTACCGCTTTTGACATGATTGCTGATGGCCGGCAGATTAAAAAAGCCCATGTCCACCTCGCCGGAGATGGTGCCGGTGATCGCCAGCCCCCCACTTTTGTAGGGGATGTGCAGCATATTCACGCCGGCGGCCTGATTCATCAATTCGGGGGCCATGTACTGCACTGTACCTTGACCGCCCGAGGCGAAGGTCAGCTTGCCAGGGCTGGCCTTGCCCGCCTTGATCAGGTCTGTGGCCGTGGCGTAGGGTGACGTCTTGGGAACGCTCAACAACATGGGGGTGACAGCCACCTGAGTCACAGGGATCAGATCCTTGTCGGCATCAAAAGGGAGCTTTTGAAGATGCGGATTAATCGAAAACGGGGTGGCGTCGTAGAGCACGGTAAAACCGTCGGGGTTCGCCTGGGCCACCGCTTGAGCGCCTATGACACCGCTGGCACCTGGTTTATTCACCACCACCACAGTGCTGCCCAGCTTGGGCCCCAGATGCTGACCCAATAGCCGCGCCAGCGCATCGGCGGTGCCGCCGGGCGCGTAGGGCACCACGATCTGGATGGATTTGCCTTCCGGCCAGGCCGCCCAGGCAGTGGGGGCGGCCAAGGTCAAGATCAGGGTGGCAGCGCTCCAGAGCGCGTTGAACATTTTGCGTGGCATGATGTCTTCCTCTCGGTTTCGGGTGTTGTATACGGCTTAAACCGTGGCGATGGGGGTCACGGGCGAACCGGCCGCTCCGGGCAGGCGCAGCGGTGGGGCAGTGAGCAAAAAATGTGAGCGGCCCGCTTGGCGCAGCCAATGGGCCAGCGGTGTCAACCACCACAACTCGCCCAGATGAATGCCATTCTTGAAGAGGCAGTGTTCGTGCAGCGGCAGTCGCGGGCGGCGCATAGGGGTGGCTGTGCGCAGCGAGGGGGACGGCAGCAACTCGACGGCGGGGTTGTCGGCCATCAGGCAGGCCAGGCGCGTGTCGGTGATCCACTGCAGCAATCGCTCGTCAGAGCCGTCCAGGCCGCTGCCGGTCTGATGCAGGCATTGCACATCGGGCTGTTTGCGCATGGACAGCAAAGTATCGGCGTAGCCGGTGTGCAGGCAGACCATGTCACCCGCTTCAACCTCGATCTTGTCCGACTCGAGCATGCGCATCAGCCTGTCGTAGCCCACGGCTTCGCGTTGACGGCCGAGATGTTTTTCGAGGTCGAGCAACACGCCACGACCTTGTGCCCCGTGCTCGGCCAGATTGGCCACACTCAGGGCGCCTGCGCTCGGGTCAGGGTAGCGGGCCCAATCCTGCACGGCCTGAGCATCCATTTGGCCTGGGTGCAGGTCGGTGCCCGCGCGATAGCCGTTGTAGAACACGGCCTCTGCTTCGCCGTCACCGTCGGCATCAAAGCGACTACCGATGTGTGCCAGACTGTCCCACTGCGTCGAGTACTGGGTGTTCATCAGCATGACCTCGTCGCACACCACGTCGGTCAGCAAGGGGTCTTCGCTGGCATAAGACCAGCAAAAGCCCTGAACGCCTTGGCTGGCACCATCGCGCAGCGTGCCGTACAGCCGGGGGGGCAGTCGGCGCCCATTGAGCGCCATGCCGCCTGGCACATCGAGCGGCAACGAGAGGCAAAAGGTCAGTCCTTCGCGCACCTCAGCCATGCCTTGGCGCACCTTGGCTGGCGTGACCAGGTTCATGCGACCCAGTCGGTCGTCCGGCCCGAATTCACCCCAGTGACTACCGGGGGGAGCGTGCTTCCAGCGTGGCTTGTTGATGGGCATGACTGTCTGCTTATAGTCGTTCGAGGGCGGTGTGCTTTGGGGCCTGCGCCAGCACATCCAGCACATTGCGCGCAGCGCCCACACCCATATTAATGTAGGCATCGCCGGTCACGCCACCAATGTGCGGACTCAGGATGATGTGGGGCACATGGTGAAAAATGTGCGTCGCCGTCATGGGTTCGACCGCAAAGCTGTCCAGTCCGGCGGCAAACACCTGACGAGACTGCACAGCAGCCAGCAGATCGGCCTCGTTCACCAGGCCGCCCCGTGCGGTATTGACGACAATCACCCCTTGTTTGCAACGGGCCAGCGTCTGAGCGTTGAGCAAGCCCCGGTTATCAGGGGTCAGCGGGCAGTGCAAAGAGATGGCGTCTGATTCGCGCCAAATCGTCTCCAGGTCCACGGCCTGGATGTATTCGGGCAGGTTTTTGGCAAAGGGGTCAAAACCCAGCACTTTCATACCCATCGCGTCGCACATTCGTGCAAAGCGTTGGCCGATGGCCCCCAATCCCACCAGGCCGATCGTGCGGCCGTGCAATTCGATGCTTTTGTGGGTGGCCTTGTCCCAGTGTCCGGCATGCATGCGTAAGTTCAAGTCCACGACCGACTTGGCACACGCCAACAGCAAGGCCAGCGCTTGCTCAGCCACTGCCGCTGCATTCGCGCCGATGGCCGCGCGCACCTCAATACCACGCGCCTCGGCGGCTGCCTTGTCGATCGTATCGGTGCCGCTTCCGTGCTTCGAGATGACCCGAAGACTGGGGGCGGCGTCCATCACGGCGGCGTCCACCGCTCCGTACCTGACGATGATGGCGACAGGATCATGCTGGCCACACAAAGCCACCATATCGGATTGAGTGGGCGTCTTGCCCGCGTAGACTACCTCGAAGTCGGAAAGCAAAGCCAAGGCCTGCGAAGCCAGATCGGCACCGGTCACGATGAGGCAGGGCTTTTTCACAGCGCTTCTCCCTCTTTCAGCACCCCTGCCGTGCGCAGCGCGGGCACCAGCCACGAGGCCGCCGTCTTCCCTTCTTTGATCTGTGCGATGCGCTTGGCTTCGTCTTCCACTTTTTTGTGGGCGGCCGGGATCAAGCTGGCCAGCTTTTCACGCTCGACCACCACGATGCCGTCGGCGTCGGCCAACACGAAATCACCGGCCTGAACGCAAACGTCTCCGCAGCTGATGGGGTGACCGATGCGCCCGCCGATGTTTTTGGTGGGGCCATTGGGGTTGGTCCCCACAGAAAAAACTGGGAAATCCATTTCGTCGATTTCCAGGCTGTCTCGAACTGCGCCATCCACAATCACACCCGCAATACCGAGTTGACGGCAAGCGCTCATCATGATGGTGCCCATCAGGGCCGAAGTCTGATCACCTTTGCCATCAATCACCAGCACATCACCGGGCTTGGCCATGGCGATGGCCGCGTGGATCATCAGGTTGTCGCCGGGGCGTACCTCGACGGTAAAGGCCGGGCCTGCCACCTTCATGCGCGGGCGCAGGGCCTGGATGCGGCCATGCATGGCGCCACGGCGTCCGGCCACATCGGCCAGAATGGCCGCTTGAAATTCACCGGCCTGCCGGATCAGTTCGGGCGAGACGCGTTCGAAGTCGCGGATGATGTCTTGTGTCATGTGGTGTTCCTTTTTAATAAAATTGAGTTCAATCGGCTTTGATCTGCGCGGTTTTGATCACGCGTGACCAGGTGGCCGAGTCCGCAAGCTGGGTGTCAAAAAGACGTTGAGCCGAGCCCCCGACCAGCGTCACGCCCAGCCTGTCGGCCAGCTCCGTGATGGCAGGCTCCTTGAGCGCCTTATTGATGTCAGCGTTCAACTGTTGCACGATGTGGGCAGGCGTTTTGGCTGGCAAATAGATCCCTTGCCACTGCTCAACCACAAAATCCTTTTGACCGGCCTCAGCCATGGTCGGAACATCGGGCAAAACTTTCAGCCGCTGGGCAGACGTCACAGCCAGCGCCCGCAGCTTGCCTGCTTTGACATGGGGCATGGCTGCGGCCACCGGTGCGAACATGAATTGGACCTGCCCTCCCAGCGTGTCATTCAGAGCCGGTGTATCGCCCTTATAGGGGACATGCAGAAATTTCGCCCCGGTGCGAATGGCCAACAGCTCGGCTTGCATCTGCAGGATGGTGCCGTTGCCGCCAGAGGCGAACGCGATCTCGCCGGGTCTTGCCTTGGCGGCCGTCAACAGATCGCTCACAGACTTGAAGGTTTGCGTGGGCGCCACCACCAGCAGATGCGCGATCGTACCGACCAGGATCACGGGCTCCAGATCATGCAAAGGATCGTAACTGAGTTTGCCCAGCAAGTGCGGCGCAATCGCCTGCGCACCAATTGTGGTCATCAAGGCCGTTTGCCCATCGGGGTTGGCCTTGGCCACGAATGCACCGCCGATGGTGCCGGTGGCCCCGGGCTTGTTATCGACGACGACGACCGATCCCGTGGATGTCCCGACACGCTGGGCAAGCGCTCGTGCCATGACATCCGTACTCCCGGCAGCGGGGTAGGGTACGACCCAACTTTGAGGTCGTGTCCCTGCGCTGTGTTGCGCCTGAGCGGGCAGGCAAAGCGTGGCTACCAGGGCGGCAAAGCTGGCCGCCATCATTCGAAGACCGTTGAGCATAGAGGGGTTCATGGAACGTCTTTCAAACAGGCGTGAAACCGTACAAGTGTTCGGGGTTGGTGACCAAAATCTGGTGCAAATGTTGGCTGTCGCCGGCCCAGCGCACCAGTTGGTCGATCTGATGGGCGTCATTGGGCATGGGGTGCCGGCCCGCCGTGGCAGTGGCATGGGGCCAGTCGCTGCCCCAAACCACACGATCAGGAGCGACCCTGATAAAGCTGCGGGCCAAGTCTTCCAGGGCCGGGTCCTGCGTGGTGGCCATGCGGCTGACCAGATAGCCTCCGGAAATTTTGATCCACACCGGATGTTGCTTTAGCAGATCGATCACCAAGTCATGCGCGGTCTGGTGCGCACATTCACCGGGACTGATGCGGGCAAAGTGATCAAGCACCAATCTGACCGGCAGTCGACGCAGCACGGGTTCAAGCGACAGCAGTTGATCGATGGGGGCCAGCAGTTGCAGATGCCAGCCCAGTGGGGCGATGCGTCGGGCCAGAGTTTCGATGGCATCCGCGCCGTGCGTCACGCCCAAGGAAAGGTTGACCCTGATGCCGCGCACACCTTGCTCATGCATCTGTTGCAACAGTGTGTCTGGTTCCTGCCCACTGATCACCGCCACCCCGCGTCCGCCGGGGCCCAGAATCGACAAAGCCTCCAGCATCAAACGGTTGTCCGTGCCATAGGTGGAAGGCGTCACCACGACAGCCCGGCTGGTCCCCATGCGGGCCTGGATTCGCAGGTAGTCTTGCACCGATGCATCAGGCGGATACAGCCGGGCACCCAGAACAGCAGGCACACGATGGTGATACACGTGAATGTGGCAATCGCAGGCACCCGGCGCTAAAGCCGTGCCAGCCAGGTCTTCACCGGATGAAAAGGGGAAACGGGTGCTCATGTCTGGCTGGCCCTCGCTTCAGTCGGCTCGAGCACCGGAAGCCCTGACCACATGTCCCCACTTCTCCATGTCCGCTTGGATCAGTTGCCCAAACTGTGCAGGTGTACCAGGGCGTATGGTCAAGCCCTGCTCTTCAAGCTTGTGGCGCAGATCGGGGGAAGTCAGTGCTTTATTCAGTTCCCTATTCAGACTGTTCACCACCTCGCTGGGCAGGCGAGCCGGCCCCAACAAGCCGAACCAGGTCACGGCCTCGAAGCCTTTGAAACCTGATTCAGCCACCGTGGGAACTTGCGGCAGATCAATGACGCGTTGCAGCGACGTGACAGCCAATGCGCGCAATTTGCCGCTTTTGATGTGCCCCAGCAAGGTGGGCACCGACGAAATGTACAGATGCACTTGGCCGCCCAACACATCCGTCAGGCCTTGTGAAGCCCCTTTGTAGGGGACATGGGTGAGCTGAATGCCGGCCTCACGCTGGAACAGTACAGTGGCCAGATGCGCCACAGTGCCATTGCCCGAGGTGGCGTAGTTCAGAGCCTGTGGTTTGGCATTGGCCGCAGCCACCACATCGGCCAAAGTGCGATAAGGTGACTGTTGCGCCACCACCAGCAAAAGGGGGGCATGGCCGATCAGCCCCACCGGGGAAAGATCGGTTTGCGGGTTGTACGGCAACTTCTGATACAGCGTGGGGTTAATCGCCAAATTGCTGGTTTGCCCGATCACGAGGCTGTAACCGTCTGCCGACGCCTTCGCCACGGCATCAATGCCGAGGTTGCCACCCGAGCCGGGCTTGTTGTCCACCACGAAGGACCATTTGACCGAGTCCGTGATTTTGTGGGCCACATCCCGCGCCACGATATCGGTACCCCCTCCAGCCGGAAAAGGCACGACCAGCCGGATGGGCTTGGCAGGCCAAGCCTGAGCCAGACCGCCCCGTGAAAAGGCAGACAGTAGGCTGGCCAGCATGGCGCGGCGACGACTCGGGTTCATGGCTTGGTCTTGGTACGAAGTGCGGGCCAGACTATAAGCAGGTGTTTCATTGAATACAATCATGTTTCATTCTATGAAAGATGTTTCATGCCGCGACATACCACCTCTAAGACCCCCGAGCCCTCTGCACCCCCGGGGGTGGGCGTCATCGCCGTCGCCCGCGCCCTGCAAGTCATGGAAGCCTTTCGCATCGGCGAACGCCACCTGAGCCTGGCCGAACTGAGCCGCCGAACCGGCTTGCATAACAGCACGGTGCTTAGGCTGGCGCGCACCCTGGCGCAGTCGGGCTACATGGTGCAACGCGAAGAGGGGGAGTGGCGTTTGGGCCCGGCGGCGGGTTGGCTGGGGGCGCGTTATCAGGCGGGCTTTGACATCAACAATGTGGTCGAGCCGACCTTGCGGGCCTTGTCACAAGCCACACAAGAAAGTGCGTCTTTCTATGTGCGCGAGGGCGATGAGCGCGCTTGCATCGCCCGCATCGAAGGGCCGCAGTCGGTGCGGCACCATGTGCGCATAGGCATGCGCCTGCCACTTGACCTGGGGGCACCGGGGCGCGTGATTCTGGCGTTTTCGGGCGAGACGGGCGCGGTGTACGAAACCATCCGTCGCAAGGGATACCACGTGTCTCTGGGCGAACGCGAAGCGCAGGTCTCCAGCGTGGCTGCACCTGTGTTCGGCCTGAATTGGCGGCTTTTGGGCTCGATGTGCATTTCTGGCCCGACCTCACGCCTGACACGCCAACAACTCGAGGCACACGCCCAGACGGTGATGGATGCAGCCAACCGTTTGTCTTACGCTTTGGCAGGCGCACGCTCGCAGGACACGCCCAAAGTGATTTCCACCTGGCATCCTTGAGCCCAAAAAACCGCATCTCCATGCTTGTGACAACATTCAAAGTTTGTGCAATAGTTATCAAATAGTAAATGGTTTTCGATCCCTGAGGTTTGTATGCAGCTTGACTCCAGCACCCTGATGTTCTCTATAGGCATCCTTTCTCTGTTGATGGCTTTCATCAGTTGGACCTTTCCAGGCCCCATCACAGAAAGGGATTACGGCCTCAAAACCTGGTCGGTTGGCATCACCCTGGTAGGCATCAGCCTGATACTGATTTTTTTGCGCGGTGTTTTGCCCGTTTTCTGGGGCGTTTTCATGGCCAATGTTTGCCTGATGGCGGGAGGGACACTGGGGCTTTATGCCCCTGCCCGTTTTTACAGAGTCAGGGTGAATCACGTCGTCGTGGTTCTGGCCTTGTCCATCGGTGTGTCGGGCTTGATGCTGCACACCCTATGGCAACAATCCATTGCATTTGCCATGATCGGCGTGTGTTTTGCCATGTCGGTGGTCATGCTCTCTACCGTCAGAATGGTTTACAAACAATCACCGCGTCCGATCCCCTTTGCCGCACATGTATTTGCAAGCTGCATGGGCTTTATGGGGGTGGCTTATCTGTTGCGTGCGACCGCCGTGATCATCAACCCCAACGTGCCCGTCGGACCCGTGTCTTTGTCTGGCGCACACCAGTCGATGCTGATCGTTGGAGCCTTATTCGTGGTTTGTTCCAGCATGAGTTTTTATGCCATGGTGCACGATGAGCAAAAGAACGCGATTGCCGAGCGTGCCCGCCGAGATCCTTTGACCGGCTTGCTCAATCGCCGGGCTTTTTTTGAACAGGCCGAAAAAATTGAAGCTTCTGGTGTTCAATTTGCGATTGTCATGATCGACATAGACTTCTTCAAATCAATCAACGACACCCATGGTCATTTGGGCGGGGACCGAGTGCTGGTTCATGCGGCGCGTCTGATCTTGGGCACATTTCGTGCCGACGACCTGGCCTGTCGCTTTGGCGGCGAGGAATTTTGTGTGTTGTTAAAGGGTTGCGATACTGACCAGGCCATGGTTTTGTCCCGGGGTCTGGTCAGCCGCTGGTCAGCCGAACCGATTGAGGTCACAGACGGTCAGCGGGTGACGGTCACCACATCAGTCGGAGTTTGTGCCCGCACCCCCGGACAGACCTTGCTCAAAACCTTGCACAACGCAGATTCGGCGCTGTACATGGCCAAAAATCAGGGGCGCAACCGCGCGGTGGCGTACGGTATTTAATTGCGGCATCCATTCGCCCAAATACCGTTGGCATCATCAAACCGTCCCCATCGTCGATACCCGATTACGCCCATTTCGCTTGGCCTCATACATGGCGTCGTCAGCTCGCTGTTGTATCGCCTGCATGGTTTGCATGGCGGGCCCGCGTGAGGCGACGCCGATACTGGCCGTGATCTGAAGCACCTTTTCACCCACCTGTGGACGACACTCTTGGATGGCTAACCGGATGTTTTCAGCCACCTGAGTCGCGCCTTCTACCCCCGTATCGGGCAGAAACGCCGAGAACTCTTCTCCGCCGATGCGCCCGATCAGATCCGAGCGGCGCAGGTGCTGCTCCAATTGGCGCGCGACCGCGCGAAGGACCTCATCTCCGACTGCGTGTCCATGCTGATCATTGATGGCCTTGAAATGATCAAGGTCTATGAACAAGACCGAAAAATCCTGACCAGTGCGTTGGCTTTGAGCAATCTGCTGTTCACACGCACTGTAGTACGCGCGTGCATTGAACAACTGAGTGAGCGGATCGAGGCTGGCGATGGCTTCCAAACGGTCGTTGTAATCGCGCATGCGGCTGAAATACGAAAACGTGCGGTCTACATAAGTGTGAAAGAAAATACCCAAGTACAGCAGGCAAAACAAGGCCGTTGCGACCGCATTGGGCGAGTAGGGGCGTTCCAGATGGGGGTTTGCCAGCACCAAGCCCAGCATGGTGCCTAATGTGATGAGCCAACCCGCCCGCTTGCCCATCAATATGAAGACACCCGGCACATTCGTGAAGAACCACAGCAGTCGCAGTTCATCCGCCGAGACGAAAAGCAGCGATGATGCGGCTTCCCAAAGGGTTAAAAATTCGTAAGCCCAAGCGACCACCAGAAACCGGTCGGGGTTCCCGCGAAGTACCACCCACAAGACCACGGTCGAGACGGTGAAAAACACCATCGACTTCTGATGATTGGGACTGATCGGGTTCACCGAGCTCAGGGTGCCGATGATGAACAAACCCGTCACCACGGCGGCCGAGACCATAAGAACGATCACCAGCTTATAGCGAAATTCTGCGTATTCCTCGCGCTCCGCAAAATGCACCTTGCCGAACAGTACTCTCATGAAAGATTTGAAGGTGCTGCGCCATAGGGCGCCCAATGCTGCTGCCATGAAATCTCCTGCCGGCTGTCTGCTAAAAACTTGTCTGATTGATATTACAAGAACTTTCTTGGATAATCTTCGGGCTATGGAAAAAAGTAATTCTCTGCGTCTGTCGGACCTGGATTTGCGCATTGGCCAAACGGTGCAGATCATCACCCGAAGGCTTCAGCCGACCAAGCATTACACCCGGCTGATCGGCCACGCCGAACCAGACTTTTTGATGCTGCGAGTGCCCCTGGAAAACGGCTGGGTGGTATCACTGGATCAGGGGCAGTCTTTGGATGTGCGGGTTTTTTGCGGGGTTTCACTGTACGAGTTTGAGAGCAGGGTGCAGACGCTACTGCTCAACCCTCGCAATTTCATGCTCCTGAGCTGTCCGTCCAGCATCAGCGAAACCCGTCTGCGCTCTCATGAGCGTGTGCAATGTGCGCTACCTGTCCATGTGGTCCAGGCACCAAAAATCAGCTCAGTGGCTGTCCCGCAAGGGTTTCATTTTCAGGATCTCGCCGGCAGCGGCGCAGCTTTGGTCGGGCCCATGGTCCTTGGCGAGGTCGGGCAGTCCCTTCAGCTTGAGTGGGCGTTCGACTTGCTCGCTACGGGGACGCACGAACAGTTGTCATTGGAGGCTGATATTCAGAGCATCAAGCCCCTGCGCAATGCGGCTGGCCAGGTCACGGGCCACCTGCATGGCATACGATTCCATGTCATTGAACCACGAGTTTTGCTCCTGGTGGCTGAGCTGCAGAAACCATATGCCCACGGCCTTGCTTCGAATTCCCCCAAGCCCTGATGCATCATTCGGGCCAAGTGACCTTGTCAGGCAGATCCTGCAGGCGACAAGGCGGACACAAAAGATAACCTTGCCCCATGCCGCAACCCAGTTTGATGAGCTGTTCAAGTTGAGTGGACGTTTCAAGTCCCTCAACCACCAGCGTGCGTGTAAACGTTTCTGAAAGCTGAGCCATTGCACGGACGATGGCCTGCACCATCGGGTGATCCAGTGCCTGTGTGAAGCTTCGATCGAGTTTGATCTTGTCAAACGGGATCGAATGTAGCCTGGAGAGACTGGATTGCCCGGTGCCGAAATCATCAATGGCCACTGTGATCTGCATCTCTCTGATGGCCTTTAAATTTTGTCGCACAGTCGGCAGATCGAAGTGAAAGATCGATTCTGTCACTTCCAATTCGAGGTGCTTGGCCAATAAAGGATTGATCTGCCGGATGGTCGTTTCAGTTCGTTGTGCAAAGTCACTCAAGGCCAGTTCAACGCCGGACACATTCACTGCAACCCGCGCCTGAGGCCAACGGACCAAAAGGGTAGGCAAATCATGCAGCACTTGCTTGATCATGTACTGGCCAAGCGGCACAACCAGACCTTCAGCTTCAGCGACTGCGACAAACTCATCTGGCGCCACATCACCCAGTTCGTCATCGCGCCACCGGCACAAGGCCTCGAAAGAAACGGTTTGTCGGGTACGCAAGTCGAATTCGGGCTGATAAACCACCTGCAACCCACTTTGGTTCAGGGCCTGAGCAAGCCGCAATGCGACCCGTGCCTGACGGTTTTGAGCTCGCCTTGGATCGTGTTCCGCTGAAGTTGCCATAAGTTCACCCTCAAGCATACCAGCAGGGGCTTTCATTGGCCAATGGGCTTGGTGTTGACCGCTAGGCACAGCAAGCCGGTCAACAGCGCCAGCGCGGCATGCAAAAGGTACAGCACATCGAAGTCCGCGCGTTGCAAGGTGGCGGAACCCAACAGCGCCACCGTGATCGCGACCCCCAGCGCCGCGCCGATCTGGCGCGTGGCCTGATTGACCGCGCTGCCGACCGCGTAATGTGCCAAGGGAAGCCGGCTCACGGCCGCCGCCGACAAAGAGGGCAGCACCAGCCCCACGGCGATGCCGCTCATCACCAGCCCGGGCAGCCAATGCCGCACATAGTCGGGTTCATCACCGGGCAACATGAAAAGCCACAAACTGCTGCATGCATATAAAAGCGAACCCCCCACCAGAAAGCGGCGATGACCCAATCGTGAGGCCCATCGGCCTGTGGCGATGGCCGTCGGCATCACCAGCAAGGGCCCCGGTGTGACCGCCAGCCCTGCTTGGGGAAGTGAGTAGTGCCAGACCCCGATCATGAAGAAAAAGAAGCCCAAAAACATCATCGCAAACGCAATCCCAAAGACCAGCGTGGCCGCATTCACAAAGCTGTAGGTGCGGTGCTGAAACAGCGCCAAATCGATCAGTGCATCGCTGCGCGACCGGGCCCAGAGCACAAAGACCCAGCCCGCCAGCAGCCCAAGCCCGGCCACCGCAGCGACGGTCTCATCGCTCCAACGTTTCTCGCCCCGCTCCACGATGGCCAGCACCACGGCACCCACCGCCGCCATCAGCAGCAAAAGCCCCACCCCGTCCACCCGCCTGCGCTCTATTGGCTTGACCGCTTCGGTCACATGGGACGCGCTGCGCCAAAGCGCCCAAACGCCCACTGGCAGATTGATGTAAAACGCCCATGGCCAGCCGGCCTGATGCGTCACCCAACTGCCCAGGCTCGGCCCCACGGCCGCCGCAAGTCCGCCCACCGCCCCCCAAAGGCTCACCGCCACGGCCCGTTTTTCGACCGGGAAAGCTGCCAGCACGATCGACATCGACGCTGGCGTCAACAAGGCGGCCCCCATCGCCTGAACGACTCGAGCGGCAATCAGCCAGCCCACCGATGGCGCGGCACCACAAGCCAGGGAAGCGCCGAGGAATACCGTCAGCCCCAATCGAAAAATACGCCGTCGCCCATAGACATCGGCCAACCCGCCCGAAGGGATCAACATGGCCGCATAAACGACCGTGTACGCATTGAGCACCCACGACAACTCGGCGCTTGAGGTGCCCTCAAAACTGCGGCGCAGCGCGTCGAAGGCCGCGAACAACATGGTCGTATCCAGCGACACCAAAAAGCTGGCGCAACAGGCGATCCAGAAAGCGGGCCATGTCGGGCGATTCACGATCGATCCATCGTGTTCCCGGCCTCAATCAGGCAGGCGCACACAAGGCGGGTCGCCATGCCCGTTTGGGCCGTGGCTTTCCATGCGCGGCCTTGCTTTCTCATGGTCAAAATAGGGACAAATATTCTTCCAACCGGTCCAGCACGCTGCCCCAGCCTTGGCTCATGCTGGCGTGGCCTTCGGCAAACACCGCTTGTTCGGCTGCACTGGCCTGCATCGGCTGCCAGCTGATCGACAACAATGTGCCTGCACTTTGTGCCGTGAATGTCGTGGTCGAAAGCGTCTGCAAAGGCCAGGATGAATTCCATGGGTTGCGCGTCACGCCGCCCTGAGGGTCGGAGAAATGCTGCAGCAACGTGATCTTCTCGGGTTTTTGGATGACCTGAAATTGCCACAAGCCCCACAAAGCATCGCCATTTGCCAGCTCTTGGCTGTAGAGAAACGTTCCGCCCTCGCGAAAATCCATGGTGCCATTGGCCAGGGTCACCCCCTTGGGGGCAAACCAATGTCGCAAATGTTCTGCTTGGGTGTACATATCCCATACCAGCGGGCGCGGGGCCCGAAGTGGGCGCGAGATGAAAAATCCTGGTGGGTTCATGGGCGGTGTTTGGTACGTGATTGTGTCCCGAAACATTTTATATAAGATAATCCAAAAGCGTTCAATCTGGAATGGAAAAATCTTTCCTTTTGCCCCCTTGTGTAATCCTCGAACCTGAACCAAAAGCGAAGGACAATTGACAAGTGATCCATTCAAAGGGTTCGGTGCAAGACGGCAATGAGTTCATCAAAAATTATTCTTGTTGTTTTGATAAACGATCGCTCGAAACCCCGCTTTTAAGTGCTTTCCCTAGGGCCTCATAGGGCCATCAGTCAGCCACACCGATTACATTGTGGGCACCCCATATGTTTTTCAAAAAAAGGGCTCCTTCCATGAGTTTTCCTGAAATGAATCGACGCGACTTTTTTCAACGCAGTGCCGCCGTGGCCAGTGTGACGATCCTGCCGGTATGGGGTCTCAACGCTCAGGCCAAGGCCCCCCTGGCCGGCAGCCAGGTCATCAGCGTGCACCGCATGAAGTTGGGCAGCTTCGAAGTCACGACCATGCTCGATGGCTACATAGACATTCCCCCCGCGGTGTTGCAGGCCGACCCGGCGCTGGTGAAGTCGCTTTTGACGGCGGGTGGATGGCCCGAATCGCCGATGCGCTTGCCGGTCAACACTTTTTTGGTCAACACGGGCGAAAAGCTCGTCTTGCTCGATGCCGGTGGCGCCAAGATGCTGGGGCCGACGGCGGGACGATTGCCTCAATGCCTGGCCGCTGCCGGCATCACGCCCGAGCAGATCGATGAAATTTATATCACCCACATGCACGGCGACCATTTGCATGGCACGGTGGCACCCGACGGTACAGCCATGTTTGCCAATGCCATCATCCGCATCTCCAAAGACGACATGGATTACTGGGGCAACCCTGAGGTGGAAGCCAAGGCCCCCGACAATCAGAAGTCGCGCTTCATTCCCGCCAAGCGGGCCATGGCCGCCTACGGCGATCGCATCAAACCATTCCAGCTCGGCGAAGAGCTCATTCCGGGCATACGCTCTGTCGAGGCGGTGGGCCACACCCCGGGGCACAGTTGCTATCTCATTCAATCGGGCACGGCGCGTTTATTGGCGATTGGCGACACCATGCATGTAGCACCCGTCCAATTTCCCCGCCCCGAAATCACCGTGGCCTTCGATTGGGACCAAAGCAAGGCCCGCAACACCCGTGTTTCCATTTTTGACCGGGTGGTGAAAGAATCCATCCCCATCGCGGCAGTTCATCTGCCGTTCCCGGGCATCGGCCTCTTGCGCAAAAAAGGCAACGAGTTTGTGTTCGACCCCGCACCCTGGCAGTTGTTCTGACATGAAATCACCCCAGACCTCCACGTGCTTGGCCTACACTCGCCGATGGGCCTGCCTGCTTTTGGGCAGCATCGGACTCTGGGCCGCTTCATCGGCCCTGGCTCAAAATTACCCCGCCAAATCCATCAAAATGATTGCCCCCTACCCGGCAGGTGGCGGGGTGGACGGCGTGGCGCGCCTGCTGGCCGAGCGTTTGTCGGCACGGCTGGGGCAAGCCATCGTGGTCGACAACAAACCGGGTGCCGGTGCCACCATCGGCGGCGAGGCCTTGGCCAAGAGCGCGCCCGACGGCTATACCCTGATGTTGGGCAGCATTGCCGACTATGCGATTGCGCCCCATGTGCACAAAGCCCTCAGCTTTGATCAGCGCAAAGATTTCGCCCCCATTGCCGAGATTGGCTATGGCACGGTGGTGCTGGTGGTCAACGCGGATTTCCCGCCACGCTCCGTCAAAGAGTTGATCGCACTGGCCAAATCCAGGCCGGGCGAATTCAGTTTTGCCTCCTCCGGCATCGGCGGCCTCCAGCACTTGAACGGTGAAATGTTCAAACAAATGGCAGGCATAGACCTGGTGCATGTGCCCTACAAAGGCACCAGCCAGCTGTTGCCTGATCTGATCGCGGGCCGGGTCCCGATGGCCATCGACAGTTTGCCCGCCTACCTGCCTCACCTCAAAACGGGCAAGGTCAGAATCCTGGCGGTGGCCAGTCCCAACCGTTCGACCACGCTGCCCGACATACCCACCATGTCCGAGGCCGGGCTGACCGGTTACGTCTCGGCCACCAATTACACCCTTTTTGCCCCGGCAGGCACACCCAAACCCATCGTGGCGCTGCTCAACAAAGAGGTCAATGCCGTGCTCCAAGCGCCCGACGTGCGTGAGAAACTTCAGTCTCAAGGCATTGTCATCACCGGGGGCAGCGTCGAAGCCATTGAGGCGCAAATTCCGAAAGAGATGGCCAAATGGGCCCAAGTGGTCAAACGCAGTTCACTGCAATTTGATTGAGCCCATGCGCGGTGGGGGCATGCCCTTGCCTGATGCCCGCATCTCATGACCCGTTTATAACACTGGCCATGACCCCCGCATCTCCAATTCAGCACCTTCGATCTTTCGCGCTTCAAGCCATCGGGCAGCGCGTGCGTGCCGTGGCCGGATCGGCCTCTGCTTTAGATGATTTCAAAACCCCCCTCGGAGACCCCGGGCTGTTCGGCCCTCAGTCCATGGCCTGGCGAGTGCACGCCCACTTCACCGCCATGATGGTGGGGGGCTTGTCGTCGCTCATGGTGCAGGCGCTGCACCCCCGCGCCTTGGCCGCCGTCTGGGACCATTCGAACTTTCGCCACGACCTCAAAGCGCGGCTGGGGCGAACGGCATATTTTGTCGCCGCCACCACCTATGGCGGTCGGGCCCAGGCCCTGCGGGTCATAGACCGGGTCAATGCCATTCATGCCGGTCTCAGGGGCACCGATCCATTCGGTCGGCCTTATGTCGCAAACGACCCTGAATTGATCCGTTGGGTGCATCTGGTCGAGGTGCTGTCTTTTTTGGACGGGTATCAGCACCTCTCGCTCACCCCGCTGACCCCAGCGCAATGC
>JBEAZY010000101.1:0-8999 GCA_041159205.1 Pseudomonadota bacterium | reverse complement strand
AAACCATCTACGTCGAGCAAGGTGCCACCCTCAAGCGTTTTACCGCACGTGCCAAAGGCCGTGGCAACCGCATCAGCAAGCCCACATGCCATGTGTATGTGACGGTTGGCAACTGAAAGGTTTAGGAAGATATGGGACAAAAAATCCACCCCACCGGTTTCCGCCTGTCGGTGAGCCGCAACTGGGCCAGCCGTTGGTATGCCAGCAACCGCGACTTCGCCGGCATGTTGGCCGAAGACATCAAGGTGCGCGAATACCTCAAGGTCAAGCTGAAAAACGCTGCAGTTTCGCGCGTGTTGATCGAGCGGCCTGCCAAAAATGCCCGCATCACCATTTTTTCCGCACGCCCTGGCGTGGTCATCGGTAAAAAAGGCGAGGACATTGAAAACCTCAAGCGCGACCTGGCCCAGCGCCTGGGCGTGCCAGTTGCCGTGAACATCGAAGAAGTGCGCAAGCCCGAGATCGATGCCCAGCTGATTGCCGACAGCATCACCCAGCAGCTTGAAAAACGCATCATGTTCCGCCGTGCCATGAAGCGCGCCATGCAAAACGCCATGCGTTTGGGCGCCCAGGGCATCAAGATCATGTCTTCGGGCCGCCTGAACGGCATCGAAATCGCCCGCACCGAGTGGTACCGCGAAGGCCGAGTGCCTCTGCATACACTTCGTGCCGACATCGACTACGGTTTCTCTGAAGCCAAGACCACCTACGGCGTCATCGGCGTCAAGGTCTGGGTCTACAAGGGTGACACCCTGGGTCGTGGCGATGCGCCCGTGGCCGCCGAGCCGCGCGCCGAAGAAGAGCGCCGCCCCCGTGGCCCGCGTCGCGATGCACGTCCCGGCGAACGCCGTGGCGCACCCCGCCGTGCCGCTGGCACCAATGCCGCACCGGTCGATGGCAGCGACAAGCCTGCCGAAGCGACCGATGCCCCTAAAACCACCGTCAAGCGCGTCCGCAAGGTTGCCGCGCCCGCCGCCACTGGCACGGCTGCGGACGGTCAAGGAGAATAAGCATGCTGCAACCGGCACGCCGTAAATACCGCAAAGAGCAAAAAGGCCGCAACACCGGCATCGCGACCCGTGGCAACTCGGTCGCCTTTGGTGACTTCGGCCTCAAATCCACCGACCGTGGTCGCCTGACCGCGCGTCAAATCGAAGCCGCTCGTCGCGCCATCTCCCGCCATGTCAAACGCGGCGGGCGCATCTGGATTCGCGTCTTCCCCGACAAGCCCATCTCGCAAAAGCCGGCCGAAGTCCGTATGGGCAACGGCAAAGGCAACCCCGAGTACTATGTGGCCGAAATCCAGCCCGGCAAGGTGCTGTACGAGATCGTCGGCGTGCCCGAAGAACTCGCTCGCGAAGCCTTCCGGCTGGCCGCTGCCAAGCTGCCTTTGCGCACCACATTCGTCAGCCGTTTGATCGGCCAGTAATCCGGAGCACACCATGAAAACTTCTGAACTGCGCCAAAAAGACGCCGCTGGCTTGCAAGCCGAAGTCAAAGACCTGCAAAAGGCCCACTTTGGCATGCGCATGCAAAAGGCGACCCAGCAACTCAACAACACCGCTCAGCTCAATCTGACCCGCCGTGCCATCGCACGTGCCAAAACCATCCTCGCTGAAAAGCGGGCCGCCAAGTAAGGAATGAACATGACGGACACCCAAAAATCCCTCAAGCGCACCCTCATTGGCAAGGTGGTCAGCGACAAGCGTGCCAAGACGGTCACCGTCCTGGTCGAGCGTCGCGTCAAGCACGCCCTGTACGGCAAGATCGTCGCCAAGTCCTCCAAGTACCATGCCCATGACGAAAAGGGCGAGTACCACCTGGGCGACATCATCGAGATCACGGAAAGCCGTCCGATCTCCAAAACCAAAAACTGGGTGGCCACCCGCCTGGTTGAGAAAGCCGCAGCCGTCTAAGACCTTGCGATGCTCGGTGGGGGCAAACACTCCACTGTGCAAGGTTTTCCAAAACGACCCACAATATGTGGGTCGTTTTTTTCATTCCCTCACCCTGTCGGAGATATCCAAATGATCAAAGTCGGAGACACCCTGCCCAACGCCACCCTGATGGAATATTATGAAGTGGTAGGCAATGGCTGCAGCATCGGCCCCAACCCCGTCGACGTGCATAAAGCCAGCACCGGCAAAACCATCGCCCTGTTTGCCTTACCGGGTGCCTTCACCCCCACCTGCTCGGCCAAGCATGTGCCCGGTTATGTGGCCAAGTACGACGAACTGCGCAAAGCCGGCGTGGACGAGATTTGGTGCCTCAGCGTCAACGATGCCTTCGTCATGGGTGCTTGGGCGCGCGACCAGAAAACCGACGGCAAAGTCCGCATGCTGGCTGACGGAAGTGCCGATTTCGCCAAAGCCACCGGTCTCACCCTCGACCTGACCGCACGCGGCATGGGCCTGCGTTCCAACCGCTACTCGATGCTGGTCAAAAACGGCAAAGTCGCCAGCCTCAACATCGAAGGCCCCGGCAAATTCGAAGTCAGCGACGCCGACACCCTGCTGGCCCAAGCCAAAGCCTGAAAAAAATAATTGGGGTCAGACCCCAATTATTCTGGTCAAAAACGGCAAAGTCGCCAGCCTGAAAATAATTGGGGTCTGACCCCAATTATTTCAATTATTTGACCCCA
The DNA here is from genome assembly GCA_041159205.1 of Pseudomonadota bacterium. Taxonomy (GTDB): domain Bacteria; phylum Pseudomonadota; class Gammaproteobacteria; order Burkholderiales; family Burkholderiaceae_C; genus Limnohabitans. The sequence goes on along the minus strand of JBEAZY010000101.1, from coordinate 6,358 downwards.
ATTATTTTTTTGCCAACGTTTGCCACTCGCATGTCCCAATCATTGGGACCAAAACCCAATGATTCAGTCCAGATCAACCCGCAAATAGTGCGAGCCCGCGATGGGGCTGTGGTAGTAGGGCGGAATTTCCACAAAGCCCAGATCTTCATACAGGGCCCGGGCGGCCTCCATGTCATCCAGCGTGTCCAGCAACACACTGCTGTAACCCATCTGCCTTGCCGCATCCAGCACCGCCTCTGCCAACAGCCGGCCCAGCCCAAAGCGCCTGAACGCAGGGCGAACATACAGCCGCTTCATTTCGGCCGCATTGGCCACATCCACGTCATCGATGGGCCGCAAAGCGCAACAGCCCGCCAGTTCACCCTCGACCCAGGCCAGCAGCAGGGTGCCACGCGGGGTCGCATACATACCGGGCAATGTCGCCAACTCTGTCTCGAAGCCCTGAAAAGATAAATCGATGCCCAGACTGTCGCCATACTCTTTGAAGATCAGGGCTGCGGCTTGCCATTCGACCGCCGACTGAGGCACCGATAATTCAACGGGCAAAGTTTTCATGACATTTCAGACCCTGGGCGCCACCAACCAAAACACGCCGGCCACACACACCGACCACAGCACCAGCGCCAGCAGGCGCTTGCCAAAGCCGTCGTGCGACGGCTCGACGTCTTCGGCCACCTCTTGGTCGCCGTTGACCATGGCGTGCACGATCCGGGGGTTGTGGCGCCATGTGTGCCAGGCCACCGCCAGCACATGCAGCGCGACCAGCGACAGCAGCAGCAACTGCCCCAGATCCTGGTGGTAGTGGCCAGCCAGATCAGACAACCAACCCGGCGCGGCGGCGTACAGCGGCCCGGTAAATCCGTTGTCTTCATTGTTGATCACCAGACCGCTGGCCACCTGTAACGCCAAGACCGCCAACATGGCCAGAACCGACAGGGCACCCAAGGGGTTGTGCCCGGCGGGTGAGGCATAGCGCCCTGAAACATAAGCCCCCAGACGGGCGGGCGAGGGCACAAACTGGGCAAAGCGCGACCAGCGCCCGCCCACCAGGCCCCACAGCACCCGAAACAGCAGCAGGCAGAGCACCGCATAGCCCAGCACCGCATGGACATCCAGCGCCATGCCGCTGATCTTGCCCGACACCACCAAACCGATCACGCACAGCATCAACGCCCAGTGAAATAGTCGAGTGGGCAAATCCCAAATTCGGATCTTCTTCATGGCCTCTATCTTAAACATGGTTAAATCACGACTGTATCCAATTTTTAACCCGAGGAGATCCCATGAAACGCATGCTGTCCCTGGTTGTTGCCACCACGGCGCTGATGTTCGCGCTGCCCGCATCGGCCCAATTCGCCAAACCTGAAGACGCCATCAAATACCGCAAAGCGGCCTTTACCGTCATGGGCGCCCATTGGGCCCGTCTGGCCGGCATGGCTCAAGGCCGCATTCCTTATGACGCCAAAGCCGCTGCCGACAACGCCGCCGTGGTCGAAGTCGCGCACAAACTGCCCTGGGCGGCTTTTGGGGCCGACACCCAGAGCGGTGACACCAAAGCCAAAGCCGAGATCTGGAAAGAGCCGGCCAAGTTCAAAGAAGCCGAAGAAAAGCTTTTTGCCGAGGTCCCCAAAATTGTGGCTGCGGCCCGCAGCGGCAAGCAAGACGACCTGAAAGCCGCCATGGCCAGCGGTGGCGGCGTTTGCAAAAACTGTCACGACAACTTTCGCCAGTGAGTGATCCGGCGCGGCTGTGCGCGGTGCGACACCGCCGTGCCTCCCACATGCCTACAATGCCGTCATGAATTCTCTTGACGGCATTCGCGTCCTCGATTTGTCCCGCGTGCTGGCCGGCCCGTGGTGCACCCAAAACCTGGGCGACCTGGGCGCCGATGTGCTCAAGGTCGAGCGCCCGGGCGCGGGCGACGACACCCGCACCTGGGGCCCGCCTTACCTGAAAGACCCCGACGGCCAGGACACCACCGAGGCCGCTTATTACCTGGGCACCAATCGCAACAAGCGGTCCATCACTTGCGACATTGCCAAACCCCGCGGACAGGAACTGATTCGCGAATTGGTCCAACACTGCGACGTCTTCATCGAAAATTTCAAAGTCGGCGACATGGCTCGCTATGGCTTGGATGCCCCCAGTTTGATGGCGCTCAACCCTAAGTTGGTCTATTGCAGCATCACCGGTTTTGGTCAGAGCGGCCCTTACCGGCTGCGCGCAGGGTACGACTACGCCATTCAGGGCATGGGCGGGCTGATGAGCGTGACCGGCGAGCGCGATGACCTGGGCGGCGGCCCCCAAAAAGTCGGGGTGGCCGTGGCCGACCTCTTCACCGGCATGTACGCCACCGTGGCCATACTGGCCGCCTTGCGCCATGCCGAACGCACCGGAGAAGGCCAGCACATCGACATGGCCTTGCTCGACACCCAAGTGGCCATGCTGGCTAACCTCGGGGCCAACTATCTCGTCAGCGGCCAATTGGATGGAAAAGTACCGGGTCGCATGGGCAATGCCCACCAAAACGTAGTGCCCTACCAAGTGTTTGAAACGGCGCCCAACGAGCAAGGTGAACGCGACCACATGATCCTGGCGGTCGGCAACGACGGTCAGTTCGCCAAATTTTGTGCCGTGGCCGGGCACCCTGAATGGGCCACCGACCCACGTTTTGCCAAAAACGCCGATCGCGTGCGTCACCGTGCGGTGCTGGTGCCCATGCTGGAACACATTTTCAAAACACGCCGCAAAGCCCAATGGTTGGCCGATCTCGAGCAGCAACAAGTGCCCGCCGGCCCCATCAATAACCTGGCCGAAGTTTTCACCGACCCTCAAGTGCGTGAACGTGGCATGGTCAGCCCATGGCAACATTCGGTCGGCACCCCTTTCGAATTGGTGTCCAGCCCGCTCAAACTCAGTCGCACCCCGGTGCGCCGCGATCTTCCCCCGCCGACCATGGGGCAGCACACCGAAGAGGTATTGCGCGAAGTATTGGCTTACTCTGACGGTCGAATCGCCGAGTTGCGAGCCGCCCACATCATCTGACCTTTTCCCAGGACGCACCCACATGGCCGCATGGGTTTTGCAGGACCTCCCTAGGCGCCAACGCAAGGCGACGACCCCCCTCATCCTGAGCCTGTGCGGGGCGCTGAGCGCCTGTCAGCCGGCGCTCAATTGGCGCGACATCAGCTTTGACGATCAGCCTGGAAAATTGCTGCTGCCCTGCAAGCCCGATCGCGCCGAACGCCAGGTTGAATTGGGCGAAACACGATCCCGTCTGCGCATGATGGGCTGCGAGGCCCAGGACATGCACTTCACCTGGTCCCGGCTCGACCTGCCGCGCGACGCCGCCCCTGCGCTGGTCTTGCGCGCCTGGCAACAAGCCAGTTTAAGCGCCTTGGGCGCTGACCCGGCCTTGGCCTCCAAGGCGCTTGAGGTCTCCATCGTCGGGGCCCGCCTCGATGTGCCGCCCAGACAATTGCAGGCCCACTCTGAATCCGCCCACCACGCCCATTTCATTTGGTGGATCTGGGGCGGGCAGGGCCATCAACTGGCGGTTTATTCCACCCGTCAACCGGTCACACCGGCGGTTTTGCAAATACTGAAAGAAGGCATACGTCTGCCATGAATCGTTCCCAAGTGGCCAGGATTTTTCTGGCTTTTGCCTTCGCTTATTTTTTGTCCACCCTGGTGCGCGCCATCACGGCCACTTTGTCACCCACACTGATCGATGAATTCAGCCTCCAAGCGCGAGACCTGGGCCTGCTGGCCGGCGGCTATTTTCTGGGCTTTGCCGCCACCCAACTGCCCATGGGGCGGTGGCTCGACCGCCTCGGCCCGCGCAAGGTGTTGTGCGCCTTGCTTCTTTTTGCCGTCTTGGGCAGTGTCACCTTCTCCATCGCCACCGAGTTCAACCATCTGCTGGTGGCGCGAGTCTTGACCGGGGTCGGTGTCAGCGCCTGTCTGATGGCGCCCCTCACCGGCTTTCGCCGTTGGCTCCCCCTGGACAGTCAGGTGCGCGCCAATTCCTGGATGTTGATGACAGGCTCGCTGGGCATGCTGGCCTCCACCTTGCCGGTGCAATGGCTGCTGCCTAGCATAGGCTGGCGCCCCATATTTCTGGCCGTCGCGGCCCTCAACCTGTGCGCCATCGCCTGGCTGTGGTGGCAAATCCCGGCCTGGCCACAGGCCGCAGGCGCCAGCGCCGATGCGGCCACGCCGGATGAGCCCGGATTCTGGGCCGCATACGCCCCGGTCTGGCGACACCGTTATTTTCAGCGCATGGCCCCCCTGGCCTTTTTTGTCTACGGCGGCATGATCGCCATGCAGACTTTGTGGGCTGGACCCTGGATGATCAAAGTGAGCGGTTACACCCCTCTAGAGGCCGCCACAGGTTTATTCTGGATCAATGTGGTCATGTTGTTCACCTTCTCCGGCTGGGGCCTGGCGACCCCTTGGCTGGCCCGCCACGGCTGGGGCCCCGATCGCTTGCTGGCCCTGGGCCTGCCCCTGAACCTGGCCAGCATCGCCTGGCTGGTGTGGCAAGGGCCGGGCACCGGGGTCGTAGCCTGGTCGCTGTTTTGCGTCACCTGCTCGGTCGTGTCGCTGGCCCAGCCGGCCATCGGGCTGGCCTTCCCAGGCCATCTGGCCGGCCGCGCGCTATCGGCCTACAACCTGCTCATCTTTGCCGGAGTGTTCCTCATGCAGTGGGGTTTTGGTTGGGCGATCGACATCGCCGGCGCCATGGGGTGGCCGGTCGCCGCCAGCTTCCAGTGGGCCATGGCGGGCCTGGGCTTGACCACTGTCGCCTCTGCCCTGTGGTTTATGTGGCGTCGCGCCGATAATGGGGGTTAAGAGCCTGCCCATGTCCAGCACCCGCATCCTGTTGCTCGCCCATGCCCCCCTGGCGCATGCCTTGCGCCTATGCGCCTTGCATGTCTTTCCTGATTGCGCGGCCGACGTGCTGGCCATCGATGTGCAGCCCAATGCACCGCCCGCCGAAACCCTGGCCCAAGCGCAGATCATGCTGGCTCAAGACGGAGACCGGGCCACGCTGGTCATGACCGATGTGTACGGCGCGACGCCTTGCAACGTGGCGCAAAGGTTGGTGGACGGCATCCCGGCCAAACTGGTGACAGGCGTCAACCTGCCCATGCTGCTGCGCACCGTGTGCTATCGTCAGGAAAGCCTCGAGGCCCTGGTCGCTCGCGCCCTCCATGGCGCCACCCAGGGCATCATGCAAGTGGCCACCACAGCCCCCCAAAACCAGCAGCGACGCAGCCATGATCCAAACACGCGTGACCATCAGCAATAAACTGGGCCTGCACGCCCGCGCCTCCGCCAAGTTGTCCAAACTGGCGGGCAGCTTCCCGTGTGAAGTGTGGTTGACCCGCAACGATCGGCGCATCAATGCCAAAAGCATCATGGGCGTCATGATGCTGGCCGCCGGCCTGGGCGCGGAAGTCGAACTGGAGACCGACGGCGAACAAGAGCAGCAGGCCATGGACGCCTTGCTGGCACTCATCCACGACAAATTCGGCGAGGGCGAATGACATGACCCTGGCGGTGCATGGACTGGCGGTGGCCCGTGGCATAGCCATCGGGCGCGCGGTGCTGATCGCCTCCAGCCGGGTCGATGTCGCCCACTATTTCATTGAGCCGGATCAGGTGGCGCAAGAAATTCAGCGCCTGTCGGTGGCGCGCCTAGCGGTCACAGAAGAAGTGCAGCGCCTGCACGACCACCTGCCCAAAGACGCCCCGCCCGAGCTCTCCGCGCTGCTCGACGTTCACCTGATGTTGTTACAGGATCAAATGCTGGAAGAAGGGGTCAAAAGCTGGGTGCAAGACCGCCTGTACAACGCCGAATGGGCACTGGCCAGCCAGCTCGAAGTGGTGGCGCGCCAGTTTGACGACATGGAGGACCCTTACCTTCGAGAGCGCAAAGGCGATTTGGAGCAGGTGGTCGAACGCCTGCTGCGACAACTGAAAGGGCAGCCGGAAGTGATGGCCGCAGGCGCAGGCACCGCCCGCCGCGCCAGCGGCCCGCGCCAGCACGACCTGCCACTCGATGAGCAGGCCGAAGTCCCGCTCATTCTGGTTTCGCACGATTTGTCACCGGCCGACATGTTGCAGTTCAAGCAAAGCGTGTTTGCCGGTTTTGTCACCGATGTGGGGGGCAAGACCTCGCACACCGCCATCGTGGCGCGCAGCCTGGACATCCCTGCGGTGGTCGGCGCGCGCACCGCCAGCCAGCTGATCCAGCAGGACGACTGGGTCATCATCGACGGTGACGCTGGCGTGGTGATCGTCGACCCTTCGCCGATCATCCTGTCCGAGTACAGCTTCAAGCAGCGCCAGG
>JBEAZY010000100.1:0-16827 GCA_041159205.1 Pseudomonadota bacterium | reverse complement strand
CAGGCGGTTGTTCATCGCATGGCCCGAACGAAAGGCGCTGTAACTGGCCAGCAGCGGTTTGCCCAGCACATACAAATCGCCCATGGCGTCGAGGATTTTGTGTTTGACGAACTCGTCGTCGTAGCGCAAGCCGTCGCTGTTGAGCACCTTGTAGTCGTCCATCACGATGGCATTGTCCAGACCGCCGCCCAGGGCCAGGCCATTGGAGCGCATCATCTCCACATCACGGGTGAAGCCGAAGGTGCGCGCACGCGCAATGTCCCGGCTGTATCGCCCAGTGTCCATGTCGAACTCCACACGCTGGCCGGTGGAGTCCACCGCCGGGTGGTTGAAGTCGATTTCAAAACTCAGTTTGAAGCCATGGTACGGGTCGAGGCGGGCCCACTTGGCCTGTTCATCCTCGCCTTCACGCACTTCGATGGGCTGGACGACCCGCAAAAACCGCTTGGGGGCGTTTTGCAACTCTATGCCGGCGCTTTGGATCAGGTAGACAAAGGAAGAGGCCGAGCCGTCAAGGATGGGCACTTCTTCCGCAGTGATGTCGATGTAGAGGTTGTCGATGCCCAGCCCGGAGCAGGCCGACATGAGGTGTTCGATGGTGTGGACCTTCACCCCTTGGGCGCTGATGGTCGACGCCAGCCGGGTGTCAGAGACGGCCAGGGCGTTGACAGGGATGTCCACCGGGTGGCTGAGGTCCACCCGGCGAAAGACGATGCCGGTGTCGGGCAGGGCCGGGCGAAGGGTCAACTCGACGCGTTGACCGCTGTGCAGGCCCACCCCGACGGCCTTGGTCAGCGATTGGATCGTTCTTTGTGGCAACACGACCCGATTTTACCGCTTCAGTCCGCCTGCTTGCGCAGGAAGGCCGGAATCTCCAGATCGTCCATGCCGCCGGATGACAGGGCATCGACCTTGGCCGCCGCCTGGGTGCGGTTGTTGCGCCAGACGCTGGGCACATCCAGACCGCTGTAGTTGGGCTGCAGGCCTTGGCCCAGGCCCAGGGGAGCCGCCGCCGGCGTGCCGACGGCAGAATCCAGAACGATCGGGGCGTTGTCGGTACCGGTGCGCACCACTTTCAGGGTTTGGGTGCCGCGCTGGGCATCGGTCCCGAGCAAGCCGGTGGCCACCACCGTGACGCGAATTTCGTCATTCAGGCTGTCGTCATAGGCGGTACCGTAGATGACCTGGGCATCATTCGAGGCGTAAGCACGGATCGTGTCCATGGCCTTGCGCGACTCGGAGAGCTTGAGCCCGCCTTTGGCCGCCGTGATCAGCACCAGCACGCCCTTGGCGCCGGACATGTCCACCCCTTCGAGCAAGGGGCAGGCCACGGCCTGCTCGGCAGCGATGCGGGCGCGGTCGGGGCCGCTGGCCTTGGCGGTGCCCATCATGGCCTTGCCTTGCTCGCTCATGACGGTGCGCACGTCTTCGAAGTCGACGTTGACCAGGGCTTCCACGTTGATGATCTCGGCGATGCCGCCGACCGAGTTGCGCAGCACGTCGTTGGCGTAGGCGAAGGCTTCGTCCTGGCTGATGTCTTCGCCCAGCACTTCGATCAGCTTTTCGTTCAGCACCACGATGAGCGAATCGACGTTGGCTTCCAATTCGGCCAAGCCCGCGTTGGCATGGCCCATGCGCTTGCCGCCCTCCCAATCAAAAGGCTTGGTCACCACGCCGACGGTGAGGATGCCCATTTCGCGGGCCACTCTGGCCACCACCGGGGCGGCCCCGGTTCCTGTACCGCCGCCCATGCCGGCAGTGATGAAGAGCATATTGCAGCCCTCCAGCGCTTCGCGAATGTGATCGACCGCCGCTTCGGCGGCCTCACGGCCGCGCTCGGGTTTGCTGCCCGCGCCCAAACCGCTGTGTCCCAGCTGGATGACCTTGTGGGCCGAGCTGGCGCGCAAGGCCTGCGCGTCGGTGTTGGCGCAAATGAACTCGACGCCCTGGACGCCACAGCGGATCATGTGCTCGACGGCGTTGCCGCCGCCGCCACCGACGCCGATGACTTTGATCATGGTGCCTGAGTTGAACTCTTCGGTCTCAATCATTTCGATGCTCATGTTCTCTCCAATTTTCAATGAATGCAGTTGCTGTGGATGGTGATGGTTTTTGTCTGTGGGTTCGGTGAAAGGTCAACATCGCATCGGCGGCGCACCCCGGCAGCAAGGCCGCCATCGGCGCTGCAAGGCCGGCGGGACCGGGCACGCGAAGGGGGGACAGATGGGGTGTTGGTGTGTCATCAGAAGTTCCCTACGAACCAGTCTTTGATCCGACCCATGGTGGTTTTGATCGTGCCGCTTTTTTGCGCGACTTTGAGGCCACGCAGCCGACCCATGTGGGCCTCTTCCAGCAAGCCCAGCACAGTGGCGGCACGGGGCTGCGACACCATATCGGCCAATGGCCCGGCATAGTGGGGCAGGCCACGGCGCACGGGCTTGAGGAAGATGTCTTCGCCCAACTCCACCATGCCCGGCATGATGGAGCTGCCGCCGGTGAGCACGATGCCGGAGGACAAAACCTCTTCATAGCCCGAGTCACGAATGACTTGCTGGACCAGCGAGAAAATTTCTTCCACCCTCGGCTCGATCACGCCCGCCAGGGCCTGACGGCTGAGCATGCGCGGGCCCCGGTCCCCCAGACCGGGCACTTCGACTTGCATGTCCGGATCGGCCAGCATCTGTTTGGCAAAACCAGACTCGACTTTGATGTCTTCGGCATCTTTGGTCGGGGTGCGCAAGGCCATGGCAATGTCGCTGGTGATCAGATCACCGGCAATGGGGATGACCGCCGTGTGCCGAATGGCGCCCCCCGTGAAAATCGTCACGTCGGTGGTGCCCGCCCCGATATCGACCAGGACCACGCCCAACTCTTTCTCATCGGGGGTGAGCACCGCATGGCTGGAGGCAAGCGGATTGAGCATCAACTGCTCGACATCCAGGCCACAACGGCGCACACACTTGATGATGTTCTCGGCCGCGCTTTGGGCGCCGGTGACGATGTGCACCTTGGCCTCGAGCCGGATGCCGCTCATGCCGATGGGCTCTTTCACGTCCTGCCCGTCAATGACAAACTCCTGGGCCTCGACCAGCAAAAGCCGCTGGTCGGTCGAGATATTGATGGCTTTGGCGGTCTCTAAGACGCGGGCCACGTCGGCGGCCGACACCTCGCGCTCTTTGATGGCCACCATGCCGCTGGAATTCATGCCCCGGATATGGCTGCCGGTGATGCCGGTGTAGACCCGGGTGATTTTGCAGTCGGCCATCAACTCGGCTTCTTTGAGTGCCTGCTGGATGCTTTGTACCGTGGCATCGATGTTGACCACCACGCCGCGCTTGAGGCCATTGCTGGGCGCCACGCCCAAACCGGCCATTTTCATTTCGCCGCCAGGCAGCAGCTCGGCCACCACCGCCATGATCTTGCTGGTACCGATGTCCAGCCCCACCACCAAATCCTTGAATTCTTTTGCCATGTGGACCTCGTGATTTCCTGTTATTTCATCCCTTTGTTGGGGTCAACTGTGCTCACGCCACGCAGGCGCAAGGCATAGCCATTGACGTGGCGCAAATCTGCCATTTCCAGCGCTTTCACCTGGCGCCCCCAACGGTTGCCCGCTTCGGGCAAAGATTGCGCAAACATGTCAAACCGCTCCTGCAACTCTGGCAGTGAGCCGCGACCCAATTCGATGACGGCCCCTTGCTCGGTGCGCGCCCGCCAGCTGCCGCGCGGGCTCAGCTCGAGTTGCGCCATGTCCATGCCCATGGCCCGGAAACGATCGCGCAAGGCTTGGTAAGTCTGCAGCACCAACTCGGACTGGTTGTCAGGCCCGCTCAGGCGCGGCAAATCGTCGTCTTCCAACTCGCCCAGATTGGGCTCAAATATTTCACCGTGGCTGTTGACCAGGCGTTCATCGGCCGCCGACCCCCAATACGCCGCCGGCCGATGCTCTTCCAGATGCACCCGCAGGCGATTGGGGAATTCGCGCTCGACCACAGCGTTGCGCACCCAAGGCAATTTCTGAAACGCCATCCGGGTCTGCTGCAAATCGACCGTGAAAAAACTGCCCGTCAGTTTCGGGGTCACATTGGCTTTCAGAGTGACCTCATTGGTGTGCCTGACATCGCCGGTGACCGTGATGCCGGCCAAGTCAAACAAGGGCAGTCGCGCCACCCATTGCGCCAGGCCCCAGGCCAGCCCCAATAACAGACCCGCCAGCAACAGGCCCGACAGGCCGTTCATGAGCCTGACATCCATGGGCATGGTCAGCGGCATGGCGGCGGCTTTCATGCGGACCTCCCGTCCAAAGCGGCGGCCCGGATCAGCCACAGGCAGAGTTCGTCGTAGGCGATGCCTGCGGCACGCGCCGACATCGGGACCAAGGAATGCGAGGTCATGCCGGGAGATGTGTTCATCTCGAGCAAAAACGGCTTTTGGTCACTGCGCCGAACCATCAAATCGGCACGGCCCCAACCGCGACAGCCCAGCTCGCGGTAGGAAGCCAGCACGAGCCGCTGGATTTCTGCCTCGAGTTGCGGCGACAAGCCGCTGGGACAGTGGTATTGCACATCGTCGGTGAAGTATTTGTTCTGGTAGTCGTAATCGCCGTTGGGGGCAGCGATGCGAACCACGGGCAGGGCCAGGGCGGACTCACCTTGGCCCAAGACCGGGCAGGTCACTTCGTCGCCTTCGATGAAGGCCTCGGCCAACAACGTGGGGTCCAGCCGCAGTGCGGTTTGCACGGCGTGCTCCAGTTGGCCCTCGTGCTCGACCTTGGTGACGCCGATGGACGAGCCCTCGTGCGGGGGCTTGACGATCAGCGGCAGGCCCAGCCTGGGAATGATTTGCGCCATTTCCGCCGCCGTCTGCTGTTCGGGACTCAGGCTGACCGAGGGCGGGGTGGACAAACCGGCATGGGCCCAAATGCGCTTGGTCATGACCTTGTCCATGGCCAGCGCCGAGGCCAGAACACCAGAGCCGGTATAGGGGATGCCCAGCAGTTCCAGGGCCCCTTGCAGGGTGCCATCTTCGCCATGCCGGCCATGCAGGGCGATGAAGGCGCGGTCAAACCCCTGGGTCCGCAGGTCGGACAGGTTTTGTCGGGCGGGGTCAAAGGCATGGGCGTCGACACCGCGCGCACGCAGCGCCTGCAGCACACCCTGCCCCGACATCAGGGATACCTCACGCTCTGAAGAGTTTCCGCCCATCAGCACCGCCACCTTGGCCTGCCCGGGCCAACTCGGGGCGTGGGGCAATCGAAGCACCGTCATGCTTGCCCCCCTTGCCGGATGAGCGCGGGCACCTGGCCTATGGAGCCGGCCCCCATGCACATGACGACATCGCCGTCCCGGGCCTGGGCCCGGATTTGTGCCGCCAAGGCCCTGATGTCGGGGCTGAAATGGATGTCTTGCATGCCCTCCAGGCGCAAGGCACGGACCAGGCTGCGACCATCGGCAGCCGCGATCGGCGCTTCGCCCGCCGCATAGACCTCGGTCAACCAGACCCCGTTGGCTTCTTTGAGCACGCGGACAAAATCTTCAAAGCAATCGCGGGTGCGGGTATATCGGTGGGGCTGAAATGCCACCCGAATGGCCCGCCCGGGGAATGCCCCGCGCGCAGCCGCAATGGTGGCTTGCAATTCGACCGGGTGATGACCATAGTCTTCGATCAGTGTGAAGCGCCCCCCCGCACTGGCGGGCACGTCGCCATGCGACTGAAAGCGCCGGCCCACGCCCTTGAATTCGGCCAGGGCTTTGCAGACGGCGTCGTCGGGCACGCCCAGTTCTACCGCGACCGAAATCGCGGCCAAGGCGTTGCGCACATTGTGGACACCGGGCAGATTCAGGGTCACCTCCATGTCGGGCAACTCGACCCCGTTGCGGCGGGTGACGCGAAACCGCATGCGAGAGCCGTCTGCCCGCACCTCATGGGCCCTGACCTGGGCCCCTTCATCCAGGCCATAGGTGGTGATGGGGCGTGAGACTTGCGGCAGGATGCTGCGCAATGCCGGGTCATCCAGGCACAGGATGGCCGCCCCGTAAAAAGGCATGCGGTGTAAAAACTCGATGAATGCGCCCTTGAGTCGCTCGAAGTCATGGCCATAGGTGTCCATGTGATCGGCGTCGATGTTGGTGACCACCGACATCACCGGGGTCAGGTTGAGGAAGGAGGCATCCGATTCGTCGGCCTCGACCACGATGTGTTCGCCACTGCCCAGTTTGGCGTTGGCGCCCGCGCTGATGAGCCGGCCGCCGATGACAAATGTCGGGTCCATGCCGCCCTCGGCCAGGACGCTGGCCACCAGGCTGGTGGTGGTGGTCTTGCCATGGGTGCCGGCAATGGCGATGCCCTGCTTCAGCCGCATGAGCTCGGCCAGCATGACCGCGCGCGGCACCACCGGGATGAGCTTGGCACGGGCCGCCACGACCTCGGGGTTGTGGGCATCCACCGCCGTCGAGGTGACGACCGCATCCGCCCCCGCAATGTGTGTGGCGCTATGGCCGACATGGGTTTGTATGCCCAATTTGGACAAGCGTTGCAAAACAGCGCCATCGCTGAGGTCAGAGCCCGACACCTGGTAGCCGAGATTGAACAACACCTCGGCAATGCCGCTCATGCCGGCCCCACCGATGCCGACAAAGTGAATGTGGCGTATCGCATGCTTCATGCGGCCACCTCCTCGCAGGCTTGCACCATCCGGGCCACGGCGTCGGTTTGGCGGCAGGCATGGGCCTGCTCAGCCACCCGCAACAAGGTCGCGCGGTCGAGTTGCCGCAGGCGCTGGGCCAATGCGGGGGCCGTCAATTCGGTTTGCGGCCACAACCAGGCGGCCTCGCGCTCGGTGAGGAAGCGGGCATTGTGGGTCTGGTGGTCATCGACGGCATGCGGGAAAGGCACCAGAATCGAGGCCACCCCTATGGCGGACAACTCGGTGACCGTGCTGGCACCGGCCCGGCCTATGACCAGATCGGCCCGGGCCATGGCCTGGGCCGTGTCCAGAATAAAGGGGGTCAACTCTGCCTGCACACCGGCCCGGGCGTAATTGGCCCGCAGTTCATCGATTTGGGTGGCGCCGCTTTGATGCACGACGTGTGGACGTGTCTCGGGGTCAATCAGGGCCAGGGCCTGCGGCACGATGCGGTTCAGGGCCTGTGCGCCGAGGCTGCCGCCCAAGACCAACAGGCGCAGCGGGCCGCTGCGGCCGGCAAAGCGTTCTGACGGGGGTGGCTGACGCAAGAATTCGGCCCGCAAAGGGTTGCCGACCCACAGGCCTTGCGGCAGCGCCTGCGGGAAGGCACAGAAAATCTTTTGGGCGCCACGCGCCAACCAGCGATTGGCCATGCCTGCCACCGAGTTTTGCTCATGCAAGAACAAGGGCACGCCTTGCCAGCGGGCCATGCAGCCACCGGGGAAACTGATGTAACCGCCAAACCCGACCACCACCTGGGGGCGCAAGGTCTGAATGATGCGGCGGCTTTGGCCGAGCGCGCGCCAGAGCCGGCGCGGCAACTGCCACAGCGTGCGCCAGCCCTTGCCGCGCAAGCCCGAAAAATCGACCGGGTGCAGTTCGATGCCGCGCTCGGGCACCCACTGGCTCTCCATGCTCGGGGCCGGTGCGCCCAGCCAATGGATTTGCCAGCCCCGCTCGCGCAGGCCTTCGGCCAAGGCCAGTCCGGGGAAGATATGCCCCCCCGTGCCACCGGCCATGATCAAGGCGACGGGTGCCATCAGACGCGCCCCCCGTGTTGCAATTGCCGGTTCTCGTGGTCGACCCGCAACACCACGGCGATCGCGGCCAGATTCAGCAGGATGGCCGAGCCGCCATAGCTCATGAGGGGCAGCGTGAGCCCTTTGGTCGGCAGTGCGCCCAGGTTCACCCCCATGTTGATGAAGGACTGAAAACCGATCCAGATGCCGACGCCCTGCGCCAGCAAGCCCGCAAACACCCGGTCCATGGCCACCGCCAGGCGACCGATTTGCATGATGCGGCGGGTCAGCCACAGATACAGGCCGATGACCAGCAACAGGCCGACAAAACCGAATTCTTCGCCCAGGACAGCCAGCAGAAAATCGGTGTGGGCCTCGGGCAGCCAATGCAGCTTTTCGATGCTTCCGCCCAAGCCGACGCCGAACAATTCGCCCCGGCCGATGGCGATCAGGGCATGCGACAACTGATAGCCCTTGCCCAGTGCGTGTTCTTTGCTCCACGGGTCGAGGTAGGCAAAGATGCGCTCGCGGCGCCATTCGGACAAGGCAATCATCAAGCCGAAGGCCACCAGCAAGACGGCGGCGATGAGAAAGAACATGCGGGCGTTCACCCCGCCCAGGAAAAGAATGCCCATGGCGATGACGGCGATCACCATGAACGCGCCCATGTCCGGCTCGGCCAGCAACAGGGACCCCACCACCGCCACCGCCATGCCCATGGGGGCGACCGCACTGAAGAATTTTTCCTTGACCTCCATCTTGCGCACCATATAGCTGGCGGCGTAGAGCAACACGCCGAATTTGGCCAACTCGGAAGGCTGGAAGTTGATGATGCCCATTGAAATCCAGCGCCGGGCCCCGTTGACGCCTTTGCCGATGAAGGGAATCAGCACCAGGATGAGCAGCACCAAAGAGGCCACGAAGACCCAGGGCGCGACGCGCTCCCAGGTGTCAATCGGGGTCTGGAAGACCAGCACCGCCACCACCAATGCGATGACGATGGAAAACGCATGACGCACCAGAAAGTGATGCGGGGCGTAGTTCGCAAAGCGGGGGTTGTCGGGCATGGCGATGGAAGCCGAATAAACCATGACCAGGCCCCACAAGACCAAGGTGGCCACCACCCACAGCAGGGCCTGATCGATGCCTGTGACGTGGACCGGGGCTGCCCGGGTGCGGCTGAACTCGGTGCCTTTGACCCGCACCGGCAATTCGTCGGGCCCGGCCACGGCGGCGCCACCGCGCCAGCGGGACCACCAGCCGGTTCCTATGGCGCTCATGCCACCCCCTGTGCCGCAGCGATTTCACGCACGGCCTGAACAAACACATCGGCCCGGTGGGCGTAGTGTTCGAACATGTCAAAACTGGCACAAGCCGGGGACAGCAACACGGCGTCGCCCGCCTGCGCATGATCGCGGCACCAAGCCACCGCAGAGGGCAGATCGGCAAAGGTGTTCATGCCCACCCCTGTGCCTGATAAAACCCCGGCCAAAAGAGGGGCGTCGCGACCGATCAAGGCCACGCCCGCCACATGGCGCTTGACCGGCTCAGCCAGAGGCGCAAAGTCTTGCCCCTTGCCGTCGCCGCCCAAAATGACCCAGACACGGCGTTCGGCCCCCAAGCCTTCGATGGCGGCCATGGTGGCCCCGACATTGGTGCCCTTGCTGTCGTCGAAATACTCGACGTCGTCCACGATGGCCACCGACTCGACCCGATGCGGCTCGCCGGCATACTCGCGCAGTCCATACAACATGGGCGCCAGGGCTTGGCCGGTGCTGCCCGCGAGCGCCAATGCCGCCAAGGCGTTGAGGGCGTTGTGTCGCCCGCGTATGCGCAAGGCATCGGCCGGCATCAGGCGCTGCAGGAAGATCTCTTCTTCCTCGCCCTTTTTGCGCTTCAAGGTTTCGTCGGCAGGCAAGGCGCGCACCAGCCAGGTCATGCCATTGACCACTTCCAGGCCATAGTCGCCGGGCTGTGAGGGCAAATCAGCGCCGAAGGTCACGCGGCCCGTCGCGGGCATCCAGGCCGCCGTGTTCGGGTCATCGCGGCGCAGCACCCGCAAGGTGCCGGGCCCAAAGATGCCCGCCTTGGCGCGGGCATAGGCGGCCATGTCGCCATGCCAATCGAGATGGTCCTGGGTCAGGTTCAGCACGGTGGCGGCCGTCGGCTCAAAGTCCTCGACCTCGTGGAGCTGAAAGCTGGACAACTCCAGCACCCAAGCCTGGGGCAGGCCTGTGTCAAGTCGCTGTGCGAGGGTGTCGAGCAATGTCGGGCCGATATTGCCCGCCATCGCCACGTCGACACCCGCACGGCGCAGCAAAGCGCCGGTCAATGAGGTCACTGTGGTTTTGCCATTGGTCCCGGTGATGGCCAGCACCCAGGGGCGATGGTCACGTTCGGCCTGCAGGCGGCGCAGAGCCTGCGCAAAGAGCGAGAGCTCGGTGCCGCACCACAGGCCACGCTCGCGTGCCGCCCGCCAAATGGGCTCGACCTGGGCAGGCGTCAAGCCGGGGCTTTTGAAGACCGCATGCACCGGGCCTTCGTCGAGGACGCTGGCTTTGAATGGGCCCGCCAGAAACCGCGCCTGCGGCACCCGGGTTCTGAGTTCTTCCAGCCGGGGGGGGGTGTCGCGTGTATCGAGCACCGTCACCGCATCACCCAGGCGGGCGCACCAGGCGGCCATGGCCAGGCCGGAGTCGCCCAGACCCAGGACGATGACGTGGCGTGGCGTGGTGTCGGGTTCCATGGCTTTCAACGCAATTTCAAGGTGGACAAACCCACCAGGCACAACAACATGGTGATGATCCAGAAGCGCACGACCACCTGGGTCTCGCGCCATCCGCTTTTCTCAAAATGGTGGTGCAGAGGGGCCATTTTCAAAATGCGACGCCCCTCGCCGTATCTGCGTTTGGTGTATTTGAAGTACATCACCTGGGCCATGACGGACAGGGCCTCGACGACAAAAATGCCGCCCATGATCGACAGCACGATTTCCTGACGCACGATGACCGCCACGGTACCCAAAGCCGCCCCCAGGGCCAAAGCGCCCACATCACCCATGAAGACCTGGGCCGGGTGGGTGTTGAACCATAAAAAGGCCAGGCCGGCACCCGCCATGGCGGCACAGAAAATGAGCAATTCGCCGGAACCGGGGATGTAGGGGAACAGCAGGTATTTGGAATAAATCGAACTGCCCGTCACGTAGGCAAACACGCCCAGGGCGGAGCCCACCATGACCACCGGCATGATCGCCAGACCATCCAGTCCATCGGTCAGGTTGACTGCGTTGCTCGAACCGACGATGACGAGATAGGTCAGGATCACAAAGCCAAACACCCCCAGGGGGTAGGTGACCTCTTTGAAGAAAGGCAACAGCAAATCCGCCTTGGGTGGCAGATCGACGTCAAAGCCCGAACGCACCCAGGTGTAGAACAATTCCAGCACGCGCAGGTTGTTGCTCTCGGAGATGCTGAACACGAGGTACAAGGCGGCCACCAGGCCTATGAGCGATTGCCAGAAATACTTCTCGCGCGAGCGCATGCCTTCGGGGTCTTTGCGCACCACCTTGCGCCAATCGTCCACCCAACCGATGGCGCCGAAGCCCAGGGTCACGATGAGCACGATCCAGACAAAGCGGTTGGACCAGTCGGCCCACAGCAGGGTCGCGATGGCGATCGACAACAAAATCAACACACCGCCCATGGTGGGGGTGCCGCTTTTGCTCAGGTGCGACTCGACCCCGTAGCCCCTGATCGGCTGCCCGATCTTGAGCGCGGTCAGGCGACGGATCACCCAGGGGCCCGCAGCCAGGCCGATGGTCAAGGCGGTGAGGGCCGCCATGACAGCGCGGAAAGTCAGGTACTGAAAGACCCGGAAAAATCCGAATTCAGGGGAAAGGTTTTGCAACCAAGCGGCCAGTGACATCAACATATGGCCTTCTCCTGGGTGAGTCCGGACAGCAGGTGCTGCACCACGCGCTCCATGCGCATGAAACGCGACCCCTTGACGAGCACGCTGCTGACCTGCAGGCAGCGTTCTTGCACAGCCTGGCACAGGCTGTCGATTTGCGGGTGATGTTGCGCCAGTCCGTGGGCCCCGGCCGCAATTTCAGCCAGTGGGCCCAGGGTCAGGAAATGCTCTATGCCGCGCTCTCGCGCATAGCGGCCCACTTCGGCATGAAACTCGGGGCCCTGGGTGCCCACTTCGCCCATGTCACCCAATACCAGCAAATGCGGGCCGGGCAATTGCGCCAACACATCGATGGCGGCGCGCACTGAATCGGGGTTGGCGTTATAGGTGTCATCGATCAGGGTCAGGCGGCGTTGACCCAGGTTCAGCGTTTGGACCTGACTGCGCCCGCTGACCGGGCGGAAATCGGCCAGCCCTCGGGCGATGGCAGCAACAGACACCCCGGCCGCGAGGGCGCAGGCCGTGGCCGCCATGGCGTTGCGCAAATTGTGCTCGCCCGGCACCTGCAACACGAAATCAAAGGCCACTTGCCGGCCCGGGCACGACATCTGGCCCTGCCAGCCCAGCCCGGTGCGTTGGGCTGAAGTGGCCTGCACATTACCCTGAGCGCCGAAAGTCAGTACGGGTCGCGACCCTGCCATTTGACGCCACACATCGGTGTGTGCATCGTCGGCCGGAAAAACCGCCACGCCATCGGACGGCAAGGCCTGGAGCACGGCCCCGTTTTCTTCCGCCACCGCGCGCACACTGTGCATGAACTCCTGGTGTTCCCTTTGGGCATTATTGACCAGCGCCACCGTCGGTTGGGCCCAAGCCGCCAACGTGGCGATTTCACCCCTGTGGTTCATGCCCAATTCAAGCACCGCCAACCGGTGCCCGGCACGCAAGCGCAACAAAGTGAGCGGCACGCCTATTTCGTTGTTGAAATTGCCCTCGGTGGCCAAGGCGGCCGCACCGTGCTGGGCGCGCAAGATAGAGGCCAGCATCTGGGTCACCGTGGTCTTGCCGTTGCTGCCCGCCACGGCCACCAGGCCGATCGGGTGCGCGCACCGCCAAGCCCGGGCCAACTGGCCCAAAGCCAAGCGGGCATCGGGCACCGTCAAGCCACTCAGGCCCGCCTCTTGCAAGCCATGTTCAGCCACCGCCGCCTGCACCCCCAGGGCCTTGAGCTGACCCAGAAAATCATGCCCGTCAAAGCGTTCTCCGCGCAGCGCCACAAAGAGATCGCCAGGACGCACAGTGCGGCTGTCGGTGTGCACGCGCTCAATGCCAGATTGGCCATCGCCCACGCACCGGGCGCCATCGATCCAGTCCGCCGCCTGTGTCAATGTGAACAAGGGCTGGCTCATGCGGCCTCCCGCCAGGCGCGTTGCACCTGTTCAGCGTCGGAGAAGGGCAAGCGGTCGGCGCCCACTTCCTGATAAGTCTCGTGGCCTTTGCCAGCGATCAGAACCACATCGGCGGACTGGGCCTGAGAGAGCGTGAGCGCGATGGCACGGGCACGGTCAACCTGCACCAAAACCTTGGACTGGGCGTTCAGGCCTTGCCGGATGTCGCGCACGATGGCCAAGGGGTCTTCGCTGCGCGGGTTGTCACTGGTCAACACCACCTGATCGGCCATGGCCCCGGCGACACGACCCATTTCGGCCCGCTTGCCCCGGTCGCGGTCACCGCCGCATCCAAACACGCACCACAAGCGCCCGCCCCTGACCTCGGTCAGCGGACGCAGGGCCTGCAAGGCTTTGGCCAGGGCATCCGGGGTGTGCGCATAGTCGATCACGGCCAATGGGGCGCCCTCTTGCGCCAGTGCCTGCATGCGCCCGGGTACCGCCTGCAAGTCGGCACAGGCTGCCACCGCATGCGCGAGGTCATGCCCCATCGCCAACAGCGCGGCCATGACTGCCAGCATGTTTTGGACGTTGTGTTCGCCCACCCAGGGGATTTGCATCTCGTGACGCTGACCGGCGTGGCGCAGCGTCAGGCGTTGACCCCACTGCCCCCCGTCAGCGGGTTGCCAGCGTATGTGCTCGGCGCGCAAATCGGCCGTCGCGCCCAGGCCGTAAGTCAAGACCTGAACCCCGGGGTGCCGGCCCCGCAGATGGGCCACCAACTCGGGGCCTTTCGGGTCATCCAGACCGACGATGGCGAATTCCAGACCCGGCCAATCGAACAGCCTGAGTTTGGCTTGCCAATAGGCGGGCATGTCGCCGTGGTAGTCGAGGTGGTCCTGGCTGAAATTGGTGAACAGGGCCAAGCGGATGCGGGTGCCGTCCAGTCGCCCCTCGACCAAACCGATGGAGGACGCCTCGATCACACAAGAGCGAACGCCGGCCTGAACAAAATCGCGCAAGGCGCCTTGCCACAACACCGCGTCCGGGGTGGTCAATCCGGTGCTCGTCCCTTGCAAAGCCGCGCCCTGGCCACGGCGGGCCACGACTTCGCCCAGGCCCAGCGTGCCCACCATGGCGCAACGCTGGCCCAAGTGAACCAAGGCCTGTGCCAGCCACCAGGCGCAAGAGGTTTTGCCATTGGTGCCGGTCAGGGCCAGCACATCGATTTGTCGGCTGGGGTGCTCGTAATAGGCCGAGGCAATCGGCCCGCAAGCCGACTTCAAATCGGTGTACGTGGCACAGGCCTGGGCCAGGGCCGTGGCCGCCTGTGGCTGATAACCCCGCCCTTCGATCAAGCAGGCGGCGGCGCCGCGTTGCAAAGAGGCTTCCACATGGCGACGGCCATCGTGCCGAGCCCCGGGCCAGGCCAAAAAGGCATCACCCGCCGCCACTTTGCGGCTGTCGGTATGCAAGCGCCGGGCGCCGCGCTGCCGCAACCAGAGTGCGGCTTGTTCGGGCGTGCTGAAGTGCTGCATCAGAACGACTCCGGCTCGGTTTTGGCAATCACCTGCGGCTTGACGTTCATGTCAGGCGCCACCCCCATCATGCGCAAGGTCTGCTGCACGGTCTGGCTGAATACCGGTGCGGCCACATCACCCCCGTAGTATTTGCCGTTGCTGGGCTCATCGATCATGACGCCGACCGCAATGCGCGGTTGCTCTATGGGGGCCAGACCGACAAAAAACCCACGGTATTTGCGCCCATAGCCCTTGCCCTCGGTCTTGTGCGCGGTGCCTGTCTTCCCGCCGGTGGTGTAACCCACGGTCTGCGCCTTTTGTGCGGTCCCGCCCGGCTGGGTGACGGTGTGGAGCATGGTGCGCACCGCATTGGCATGTTGGGTCTCGATCACCCGCTGCCCGGAGATGGTCTCGGTGGTCGGGTGCTTCAGCATCGAGACGGGCAACATCATCCCGTCGCGGGCAAACATGGTGTAGGCGTGCGTCAGTTGGAACAGGCTGGTCGACAAGCCATAACCATAGCTCATGGTCGCCTGCTCGATCGGACGCCAGGTATTGGGCGCACGCAATTTACCTGCCACCGCCCCGGGGAAAGGCACCTGGGGTTTTTGGCCCAGTCCCACCTGCGTGAACATCTCCCACATCGCCTGCGCAGGCATCTGCATGGCAATTTTGACGGTGCCCACATTGCTGGACTTCTGTATCACTTCGTTGACGGAGAGCACCCCGTGCGGGTGGGCATCACTGATCACATGGCCGGCCATGGCCAATTTGCCCGGCGCGGTCTGGATCGGGGTCTCGGGCTTGACCAGATTGCGCTCGAGCGCCAGGGCAATCACAAAGGGTTTCATGGTCGAGCCTGGCTCGAAGGTATCGGTCAAGGCACGGTTACGCAACTGGGCCCCGCTGAGGTCGCCGCGCTTGTCGGGCGAGTAACTGGGGTAGTTGGCCAGCGCCAGCACCTCGCCCGTCTGCACATCGAGGACCACGACGCTGCCGGCGGCGGCCTTGTGGTCGAGCACCGCCTCGCGCAACTTCTGATACGCGAAAAACTGAACCTTGCTGTCGATGCTGAGCTGGATGTCCTGGCCATCGATGGGCAAAACGGTTTGCCCCATGTCCTCGACCACTTGGCCGAG
Organism: Pseudomonadota bacterium; assembly: GCA_041159205.1. Lineage (GTDB taxonomy): Bacteria > Pseudomonadota > Gammaproteobacteria > Burkholderiales > Burkholderiaceae_C > Limnohabitans. The sequence continues at coordinate 1,167 of JBEAZY010000100.1, read as the reverse complement.
TCGATTTTTGATCACCCGCCGGGTGCCCGTTTTGCCCGCCAGTTTTTCATTGAAGGCGAGCTCAATGCCCTCTTGGCCGAAGTTCTCCACATTGGTGAAGCCCACCACATGCGCCGCGGCTTCGCCCTCGGGGTAGAGGCGTTTGTATTCTTTGCGATCGTAGACGCCCTTGATGCCCAAGGCCTTGACCTGGGCCGCGATCTCTTCACCGGCCAGTCGCTTGAGCCAGACGAAATTCTTTTCTTTGTCGCTCACCCGATTTTGCAGATCGGCCAATGGCATTTGCAAGACCTTGGCCAATGCCGCCAAGCGGGCCGGGTCTGCATCCATGTCTTCAGGGCTGGCCCAAATGCTGGGCACCGGCACACTGGAGGCCAGGATGTGTCCGTTGCGATCCAGAATGCGGCCCCGGTTGGCAGGCAACTCCAGCGTGCGCACGAAACGCACTGCGCCCTGGCGCTGGAAGAAATCGTTTTCGATCAATTGCACATAAGCGGCGCGCCCGACCAGGGCCATGAAACCCAGGGCAATGCAGGCGACCACGAACTGGCTGCGCCAAACCGGCGTCTTGCTGGCCAGCAGGGGGCTGGAGGTGTATTGCACCGAACGCCTCATGGCCGCTTCTCCTCGGTGGCCTTGGCCCGACCGGGTTCAGCGACATAGACCGTGATGGCCGGTGTGATGGTGCGCATGCCCAGTTGCTCACGCGCCAGCTTTTCCACCCGCAACGGCGTGGCCTGGGTGCGGGCTTCCAGATCAAGCCGTTCGCGCTCGATCTCCAGCCGCCGCCCCTCGGCGTTGGCACGCTCGATGTCGGTGGTCAGTTTGCGCGACTCGTACTGCGTGCGCACCAAAAACATGGCCGTGCCCAGCACGGACAGCAAAAGAAAAAGATGGACCCGGGTCACGCCGGTTCTCCGGTGCGTTGCGCCACCCGCAATATGGCACTGCGCGAACGCGGGTTGCGCGCCACCTCTTCGGCGTCGGGTCGAATCCGCCCCAGGGCCTGCAACAACAAGGGGCGACCGGCGGCCCAGGGGGCGCGACGATCCACTTCCTCGCGCGAGTGCCGCGCGATGAATTGTTTGACGATGCGGTCTTCCAGCGAATGGAAACTGATCACCGCGAGCCGCCCACCGGGTTGCAAGATCTTCAAAGCCCCCTCTA
>JBEAZY010000099.1:0-10963 GCA_041159205.1 Pseudomonadota bacterium | reverse complement strand
CGGGTGAGTCGGTGGCCATTTGCGAGCAAGTGGGTGAAGTGGGCGCATCCAAGGGCCCGGTCGAGCGCCAGGTGGTTCGGGTGGTCACGCCGGGCACGCTGACTGACTTTGAGCTGCTGGCCGACAAGACTGAGTCGTATCTGCTGGCCATTCATTGGGGCGCGCGTGCCGCCCGTGCCGATGGATGTGGTTTGGCCTGGCTGAGTGTGACCCAAGGTGTGGTCCGCCTGGCCCAATGCGCCAGCGACGAGCTGCCCCAGTGGGTCGCCCGCATCGCCCCCAGCGAGGTGATCTGCAGTCAGGAGGTGAGCGGCGAGTCCATCGCGGCACTGCGATTGGCCTGCCCCCTGGCGCGTCGGCCCGACTGGCAATTTGACACCGGTTTGGGCCAGCGCAAGCTGCTGGATCAGTTGCAGGCCCAAAGTCTGCAAGCCTGGCAGGCCGATGAACTGCCCCAGGCCCATGCCGCAGCCGGGGCCCTGCTGGCCTACGCCGAACATACCCAAGGGCGGGCCCTGGCGCATGTGCAACACCTGCAAGTCGAGCGCGACGACCGGCTGATTGAATTGCCCGCCACCACCCGGCGCAATCTGGAGCTGACCCAGACCCTGCGCGGGGAAGACAGCCCGACCTTGTTTTCATTGCTGGACACCTGCATGACCGGCATGGGCAGCCGACAGCTCAAGCAATGGCTATTAGAGCCCCCGCGTGATCGCAGCGTGGCGCAGCAGCGCCAGCAGATCATCCTGGCCCTGCAAGGCCAGGGCGAGCGGGCCGGTGCCGGGCCTTGGCGGGCCCTGCGCGAGGCGCTCAAGGGCATGAGCGATGTGCAGCGCATCAGCGCCCGGACCGCCTTGCGTCAGGTGCGCCCGCGCGAATTGGTGGCATTGGGCTTGGCCATGCAAAGGGCCGAAGGTTTGCGCCCGCTGCTGGGCCAGGACCCGGCGCTGACCGGGCTGGGCCAGGGTCTGGTCACGCCCGAGGGCTTGGCTCAGCTGCTGCACCAAGCCCTGCTGCCCGAACCCAACGCACTGGTGCGCGACGGCGGGGTGATCAACCATGGCTATGACGCCGAGCTGGACGAATTGCGTGCCATCCAGAACAATTGCGACGACTTTTTGCTGGACCTGGAGGCGCGCGAGCGCGAACGCACCGGCATCGCCAATCTGCGGGTTCAATTCAACAAGGTGCACGGCTTTTACATCGAGGTCACGCAGGGCCAGATCGACAAAGTGCCGGACGACTACCGCCGCCGCCAAACCCTGAAGAACGCCGAGCGCTTCATCACCCCCGAGCTGAAGGCGTTTGAGGACAAGGCCCTGTCGGCGCAAGAGCGCGCGCTGGCCCGGGAAAAGTGGCTGTACGAGCAAGTGCTGGACGCCCTGCAAGCGCACGTGCCCGAGCTGGTGCGGCTGGCGCAGGTGCTGTCCAGCCTGGACGCGCTGCTGGCCCTGGCCGAGCGCGGTCTCACGCTGCGCTGGTGCATGCCCGAGTTCGCACGCACGCCCTGCATACAGATCAGAGGCGGGCGGCACCCGGTGGTCGAGGCGCGTCTGGCCGAAACTTCCAGCGGCGCTTTCATCGCCAACGACACCGACCTGGGGCCGCAGAGCCGCATGCAAATCATCACCGGCCCCAATATGGGCGGCAAGAGCACCTATATGCGTCAGGTGGCGCTGATCGTGCTGCTGGCCAGCATCGGCAGTCCGGTGCCTGCCAGTGCCTGCACGCTGGGGCCCATCGACGCCATCCACACCCGCATCGGGGCAGCCGACGATTTGGCCAATGCCCAATCGACCTTCATGCTGGAGATGACCGAGGGTGCGCAAATCTTGCGGTCCGCCACCGCGCAAAGCCTGGTGCTGATGGACGAGATCGGGCGCGGCACCTCGACCTTTGACGGCTTGGCGCTGGCCTCGGGCATCGCCGCGCATTTGCACGACAAGACCCAGTCGTTCACTTTGTTTGCGACCCATTATTTCGAGCTGACCGAGTTTCCGGTCAATCACCGCGGGGCCGTCAATGTGCATGTCAGCGCCGCCGAGAGTGGCAACGACATCGTGTTTTTGCACGAAATACAGAGCGGCCCGGCCAGCCGCAGCTACGGCATACAGGTGGCGCGGCTGGCAGGAATGCCCCCCGGGGTGTTGCAACATGCACGTCATGCCTTGCTGGCCCTGGAGGAACAAGCCCGAAGCAGCCGTGCGCAGGTGGATCTGTTTGCCCCGCCGCCCGAACCGGTCGACGCGGGCCCCAGCCCCTTGCAAGTGCGCTTGGCACAATTGGACCCCGATACACTGTCCCCACGCGAGGCGCTGGACGCCTTGTACCAACTGAAGAAACTGTCATGACCTATTGCGTTGGCATCAAACTCAAAGCAGGCCTGGTTTTTTTGTCGGACTCGCGCACCAATGCCGGGTTGGACCAGATCAGCACGTTTCGCAAAACCATCGTCTATGAAAACCCGGGCGACCGCTTCATGGTGTTGTTATCGGCCGGCAACCTGAGCATCTCGCAATCGGTGCGCGAGATCCTGCAGGTGGAGCAGTTGCAGGAAGACCCCGAGCAAGAACCCATCACCATCTGGAACGCCAAGAGCATGTTCGATGCCGCCCGCATTCTGGGGCGTGCGGTTCGTCATGTGTACGAGCGCGATGCCGCTTCGCTCAAGGCGTCGGGGGTCGAGTTCAATGTCTCGTTGATTTTTGGCGGGCAGATCAAGGGCGAAGGCATGCGCCTGTTCCAGGTGTATTCGGCAGGCAACTTCATCGAAGCCACCGCCGAGACCCCCTATTTTCAGATCGGCGAGTCGAAATACGGCAAACCCGTGCTGGACCGCGTGCTGACCCCCGACACGCCGCTGAATGAAGCGGCCAAATGCGCCTTGGTGTCGATGGACTCCACGCTGAAGTCCAATTTGTCGGTGGGCTTGCCGCTGGACATGGTGGTCTATCAGGTCGACCGCTTTCAGAGTGACCAAGTGCTGTGCATCGACGAGAACAACGCTTACTTTCATATGCTGCGCACTTCCTGGGGTGAGAAATTGCGGCAGGCGTTTGATGACCTGGAAGACCCGATGTGGAACAACGAGCCCACACCGGTGCCTTTGCTCAGCCCGGCGGCCAAGTCACGGGCACTGCGCAAAATTCAGACGCCGCAGGACAAGTTGATTTGATGCGAATCTCAGAGCAGCTTGCCGGGAAATTGCCTTAACCCCACTGCACCCAGCCCTGCCGGGCGCTGACCCAAATCAGCACACCAAAAGCGATGCGGTACCAGGCAAAGGGCACAAAGCTGTGGCTGGCGATGTAGCGCAGCAGCCAGCGCACACACAGCCAGGCGCTGATGAATGAAAAGACCAGTCCGACCACAAACATGGGCACGTCGGACAAAGCCAGGATGTCGCGCTGCTTATACAGGCTATAGACACCGGCACCGATGAGGGTCGGCATGGCGAGGTAGAAAGAAAAATCAGTGGCGGCCTTGCGACTCAGGCCCAGCCACATGCCGCCGATGATGGTGGCCCCGCTGCGGCTGGTGCCGGGCACCATGGCCAGGCATTGCACCAGGCCGACCTTCAGGGCGTCGCGCGGGGTCATGTTCTCGACATGGTGGATGCGGATCAGATCTTCCGGGTGGTCGTGGCTGTGGCGCGGGCGCATGCGCGCCTCGGTCCACAAAATGATGAAGCCACCCAGGATGAATGTCGTCGCCACCACCTGGGGCGTGAACAGGTGCGCCTGTATGGCCTTGCCAAACAGCAGGCCAAGCACCACCGCCGGTAAAAACCCGATGAAAACGTTGGCGGCAAAGCGGCGCGCCTCGCGCTGGTGCGGCAAGGCGAGCCAAGTGCCCCAGACCTTTTGCCAATACACCCCAATGACCGCAAAAATCGCTCCGGTCTGAATGGCGATGTCAAAGACCTTGGCCTTGTCGTCATGAAAGCCCAGCAGGCTGCCCGCCAAAATCAGGTGCCCGGTGGAAGAAATGGGTAAAAACTCGGTCAGACCTTCGACCACGCCCATCAGGGCGGCTTTGATCAAGATGACGAAATCCACGCTTGCTCCTAGAGGTGCGGCGATTATCGCCGTAGCCGGGTCGCCGCCGACACCGGTTGGCCAAGGTAGGCTGGAAGATAGGGGGCGCCACTTGCACGCCGCGGGTTTTGCGGGACTTCCCTAAATTAGAATCAGGCCATGTCTTCCAGCCCTCCCCCCTCCGCCGATCCAGGCCATTCCCCATCGACCGCACCCAGCCACTTTTTGCGCCAGATCATTGAGCAAGACCTGGCCCAGGGCACCTACGCCGGGCGGCGCTGGGCGGGTACCCCCGGGGATGCGGCGCATCACGCCCGGGGGCAGACTGACCCGGCCAAAATACGCACGCGCTTTCCGCCCGAGCCCAACGGCTATTTGCATGTGGGCCATGCCAAAAGCATCTGCCTGAATTTCGGCCTGGCGCGCGACTATGGCGGTGTCTGCCACCTGCGCTTTGACGACACCAACCCGGAAAAAGAAGACACCGAGTTTGTGCACAGCATCATCGATGCGGTGCGCTGGCTGGGCTTTGACTGGGCGCAGATCGGCCAGGCCAAGGGCAGCGCCGCGCCCTATCAGGCCAGCGATTATTTTGACTTCATGTACCGGGCTGCCGAGGCCCTGATTGAGGCCGGGCATGCCTATGTGGACGAGCAAAGCGCTGAAGAGATGCGGGCCAACCGGGGGGACTTCACCACGCCCGGCAAAAACAGCCCCTTTCGCGACCGCAGCCCGACCGAGAATCTGGCCCGTTTCCGAGAGATGCGTGACGGCCTGCACCCCGACGGGGCCATGGTGCTGCGCGCCAAGATCGACATGGCCAGCCCCAACATCAACCTGCGCGACCCGGCCATCTACCGCATCCGCCACGCCGAACACCACCACACCGGCAAGCGTTGGTGCATCTACCCCATGTACACCTTTGCGCACCCGATCGAGGATGCGCTGGAGCAGATCACCCACAGCATCTGCACGCTGGAATTTGAGGACCAGCGCCCTTTTTACGACTGGTTGCTGCAACGCCTGATCGAGGCCGGCTTGCTGGCCTCGCCGCCGCCGCGACAGCACGAGTTTGCGCGCTTGAACCTGAGCTATGTGGTGACCTCGAAGCGCAAGCTGGCCCAACTGGTGACGGAAGGCCGGGTCAGCGGTTGGGACGACCCGCGCATGCCCACCATCGTGGGCCTGCGCCGGCGCGGCTATACGCCCGAGAGCCTGCACCTGTTCACCGATCGCATCGGGGTCACCAAGTCTGACAGCTGGATCGACTACAGCGTGCTGGAAGGTTGTCTGCGCGAAGACCTGGAGCACAAGGCCCATCGGGGCATGGCCGTGCTTGACCCGGTCAAGCTGGTATTGACCAATTGGGTCGAGGTGTTCGGTTCTGCCGCCTACACCGAGGACTGCAGCCAACCCGCCCTGCCCGCCAGCGCCCTGGCCGAGGGACAGACCCCACCGGCGGATCGGGTGTTCAAAATCGGCGCCGAGGTCTGGATCGAGCGCGAAGATTTTGAAGAAGTGCCCCCCAAGGGCTACAAACGGCTCTTTCCCGGCAATGTGGTGCGCCTGAAGGGCGGCTATGTGATCGAGTGCACCGGCTGCGGCCGCGACGCGCAAGGCCGCGTGACCGAGGTGCACGCCAAGGTCGTTGCCGGCACCAAGAGCGGCACCCCCGGGGCCGACAGCGTCAAAGCCAAAGCGGCCATCACCTGGGTGGGCGTGGCCGATGGGGTGAGCGCCGAGATCCGCCTGTACGACCGGTTGTTTGCCGATGCGCACCCCGACGCGGGTGGCAAAGATTTTTTACAGGCGATCAACCCCGGCAGCCTGAAAGTCGTGCAGGGCTATGTGGAACCTTCGCTGGCGCTGGCCGCGCCCGATCAAAAATTCCAATTTGAGCGCCACGGCTACTTTGTGGCCGACCGTCAAGACCACCGTGCGAGCAAGCCTGTGTTCAACCGGTCGGTGGGGCTGAAAGACAGCTGGGGCCAATAAGGGATCAGGGGGTCAAGGGCGCGTCGACTGACACCCAAACCCGCCCGTTCTCGATCCGCACCGGCCACACCCGCACCGGCTCACAAGCCGGGCCAAACATGGCCTCGCCGGTGTGCAGGCTGAAGCGCCCCTGGTGCAGGGGGCACTCGATCTCGGTGCCCACCACCCAACCCTCGCACAAACGCGCGGGGCCGTGGCTGCAGGCGTTGTCGATGGCGTGCACCTGCCCCGCCACGCTGAACAGGGCCACCTCGAGGCCTTGCACCGTCACGGCGATGCCTGCGTCTTCGAACAAATCGGCCTGCGCGGCCACGTCGTGCCATTGGCTCATGGTGTACACCGTCAAATGGGATAGATGAGTGAGTTGGGGATCATCTCAGAGTCGTAGACGCACAAACGGCGCGCGAAACGCCAGCCAGCCCCGGTGGGTACGATCTCGTCGATGTAGCGCCCCACGTTGAAGACCGTGCTCAGCTGATCGTACTTGGTGCGAAACACCGCGTAGTTGGCCTCGGCGTGAATGCGATCAGGTGTGAATTGTCGAATCACCGGGGCCGAGACCACATGGCGCTGGTAATAGGGGTCGTGGTAGAGCGTCTCTTGAATGCCATAGACCCGGTCCAGCAACATGCCTTTGCTGGTCAGCGACAGGGTGGCCAGCGGAAAGCCCCGCTCATGGTTTTCGCGCGGCTGGATCTGATAGACGCAGTCATCGACAAAAAAATCGGGCCAACGGTCAAACTGACCTGCGTCGAGAACAGCGGCATAGTCGCTGTAGATCTGCTGAATTTGCAGCCAGGTGCTGAAATCCATCATGGCGCTTCCATCACCTGCCGCCAGTAAGCATACATGCCCCTGATCAGAGTCTCAGTCACCATGTGATCGGTCTCGCCCACCTCTTTGCCGCCCAACTCGGCCAAAGCGCGGTGCGACGGCAGGGTTTCAAAAGCCTGCTGCGAGAGTTCGATCACCTCGCCATCGTCGGCGCTGACAAAGCCTGCCGGCCCAAACAGATTGGCCTGCCTCAAGCGACGCTGGTGCATGTCGTCGTCATCGTCCGCAAAGCCAAAATGGGTCCAGACAAAATCAAACGCCCCATGCCCATCGGGCTGGATGTGTCGGGTCGAGACGCTATTGACCTGCTGTTGAAATATCACGCTCGGGAACAGTGTGGTCATGACCGCCGTGGGCCCGCCCCACCAGGGCTCGGGCACGATGTCCAAAAAACTCGGGTCATGCAACTGCATGCCGGCCTTGAAGCTGCTGACCTGGGTCACCTGAGCGGCCTGCCCGCTGGCCTGCCCGGCACTTCCCCGGGTCGAGATCATGGCGGCATGGCGATGGTGCGCATCCATGCGCAGTTCAGATTTGTTATCGGCCCGCCACAGGCCGAAGGTGACGAACCAGGTGTGCAATAAACCGGGGTGGTAGGGGTCTTTGATGTTCTCTTGCATCAACTTCCAATTGCCCGGGATGCGTTGGCGGTTGTAGCCCAAAATCTTCAGTTGGCGGCCATTGAATAGACGATCAAAATACGACAGGATGGTGGGCCCCATGAAGTCTTCAAGAGACTCGACCTGATGGTCAAACGAGGCAAACACCACCCCGCCCCGGGTGGCCACCTTGAGCTGGCGCAGACCATGGTCCTTGGGGTCAAAATCGGCCGGCATGCCGCCCTGAACCTTGCCGTCCTGGCGCACCCCGCGCCTGAATGGCACCCCTTGCAACTGGCCGTCCAGCGCATAACTCCATTGATGGTAAGGGCAAACAAAGCCCTGCGTGTTGCCGTGGCGCTCACGACAAAAGGCCATGCCCCGATGGGCACAGATGTTCTCCACCACATGGATTGCACCCTGGGTGCCACGCACCATGATGACGGAACGTTCGCCGACCTTGGTGCGCTTGAAGTCACCCTGCTCTGGAATTTCGGCTTCCAGGCCCACGTAACACCAATGCTTTTCGTAAAAAAAGCGTTGCAACTCTTTTTGGTGCAACTCGGGCCCGGTGTAGACCGCAAACGGAATCCGAGAAGACGATTCAGAGGCCCATCGGATGGGTGCTTCAGACATGGGTCACCTGCGCCATCAGACCCGGGTCAGGGCCGCACCCACACCTGCGTGCGCCAAAACGGCCCGAGGTAACCCCGCACCTGCAGTTGACGCCCGCCTTCGATGGGGGTGAGGCGAACCCGGTACAGCTTGCCCTCTTCGGGGTCGAGAATTTGACCGCCTTCCCAATAGCTGCCATTGGCCGAAAGCTTGACATCGCGAATGATTTCCAGGCCGATGATGGGCTGGTTTTTGCGGTCGTCGGTGCAGGCCTCGCAACGCTCAAGCACCGTCGAGGAGGCGTTCAAGCTCTGACTGATGCGCCCGGTGAGCACGCCCGCTTTTTCGGTGATGGTCACGATGCTGCGTGCCTGTCCGGTCTTGTCGTCGATGGTTTTCCAGTCACCCACAGGGGTGGCGTTTTGAGCCGCCACCCAGGCCGGCCCCAGCGCACCGAGCACAGCCCAGAGGATGGCTTTCATTGCATGGGGCCTTTGAGGGCTTCGGGGATGGGCAGGGGCATGACGGGTATGCCCTCTTCGAGCAATTCGCGGGTTTCCTGAGCGGACACCTGACCACGGATCTGGCGCTCTTGGGCTTCGCCGTAATGGATCTTGCGGGCCTCTTCGGCAAACTTGTCACCGACATCGACGGTATGGGCCATGACATGCCGCACCATTTTCAGCCAGGCGGCCTGCCATTCGCCCGAGGGGGCGGCCGGGGCCGGCAGCGAGGCCGAATCGGCGGTGGGCGCAGGCAGGGTTTCACGTGCGCCGGAAAGGTTGAGTCTGGGCGCACTCAGGCGTTTGCTCACCTGATGGCTGGCACACACCGGACACTGAACCAGCTGGCGCGTCAGTTGGGACTGAAAATCATCCTCGCTGCCGAACCAACCTTCGAATTCGTGCTGGTGTTCACAATGAAGGTCCAGAACTTTCATGGACGCATTATCGGTCAAATACGATCACGAAGCCATGCGGCCGGGCCAGAGACTGATCGGCGCCCGGGTCTTGCTGGGTCGCTCAACTGCCCAGCGATTGAACAATGGCCGCCGCACACAAGGTCATCAGGCCGCCGGGCATGAGGCCCAACAACAGCACCAGCGCGCCGTTGATGGACAAAACCACCCGGACATCCTTGCCGGCACTGACGGTGGTGGCCGTGATCGGGTTGTCGAAATACATGACCTTGATCACCCGCAGGTAGTAAAAAGCACCGATCAAGGACATGATGACGGCAAAGACCGCCAACACCAGGCTGCCGGTCTGGCCAGAGGCGATCAGGGCCTGCAAGACCGATAGCTTGGCATAAAAGCCCACCATCGGGGGCACACCCGCCAGAGAGAACAGGCTGATCGACATGATGGCCGCATACAGGGGGCTGCGCTGGTTCAGACCCGCCAGGTCGCTGATTTCCTCGCTCTCAAAACCTTCGCGCGCCAACAGCAAAATGATGCCAAAGGTGGCCAATGTGGTCAGCACATAGGTCACGATGTAGAACATGGCAGAGCTATAGGCGTTGGCGGCCGGGGCCGAGTCGCCGCCCGCCACCCCCGACAGCAGACCGATCAACACAAACCCCATCTGGGCAATGGTTGAAAACGCCAGCATGCGCTTGAGGTTGGTCTGCGCGATGGCGGCCAAATTGCCCACCAGCAGCGAAGCGACGGCCAGTACGGTCAGCATTTGTTGCCAGTCATTGGCCAGCGGCATCATGCCATCGACCAAAAGGCGCATGACCAGCGCGAATGCCGCCAGCTTGGGCGCGCCGCCGATCATCAGCGTCACTGCGGTGGGTGCCCCCTGATAAACATCGGGCACCCAGGTGTGGAAAGGGACCACGCCCAGTTTGAATGCCAGGCCACAGACCACAAAGACCACACCCAGCACCAGCACCTGGTGCTTGATTTGACCGCTGGCGATGATGGCAAACACCTCGGACACATCGAGGGTGCCGGTGGCCCCGTAAAGCATGGACAGGCCATACAGCAAGAAACCACTGGCCAGGGCCCCGAGCACGAAGTACTTCATCGCGGCTTCGGTGGCCACGGCGTTATCGCGGCGCAAAGCCACCAGGGCATAGCTGGAAAGGGTCAACAACTCGAGGCCCAAATACAAGACCAAAAAGTGATTGCCCGAAATCATCACAAACATGCCCAGCAGTGACAGCAGGCTCAGGCTGAACAACTCACCCCCACGCAACATGTCGCGGTCGGCGGCATAGGGCCGGCCATAGACCAAAGTCACGGCGACGGCAATGGCGGCAAAGCACTTCAGCCAATTGCCCATCGGGTCAGAGACCACCATATTGCCAAAACCGTAGGCGGTGCCTTCGGTCATGGCGTACTGGGCTTGCACATAGGCCACAAACGCCAGTGTCAGCAAAGTCAGGCCATAGGTCAGGCGACGGCCACGGGAATTCACGCCCAGATCGACCAGGGCGATCACACAGGCCGAGATCAGCAGGAAAATTTCAGGGGCAGCGACGACCCAGCTTGCAATGTCCATGGTTTTTTCCTATCAGTTGGGCAGCTTGGACTGAGCGACATGGCTCAGCAACTGGGCCACCGACGCATCCATGACATCGGTGAAGGGTTTGGGGTACACCCCCATGGCAATGACGGCCACGGCCAACAAGGCCAGCATCAGGTATTCACGGGCGTTGATGTCTTCGAGCTCACGCACATGGTCGTGGGTCACCGGGCCCAGATAGACCCGTTTGACCATCCAAAGGGTATAGGCAGCCCCAAAAATCAGCGCCGATGCCGCCGCCATGCCGACCCAGAAATTGACCTCGACCGCCGCCAGAATGACCATCCATTCGCCGACAAAACCTGCGGTGCCGGGCAGGCCGCAATTGGCCATGGCAAACAGCAGGGCAAAG
>JBEAZY010000098.1:0-10530 GCA_041159205.1 Pseudomonadota bacterium | reverse complement strand
AAATGCGGGTGATCGACTTTGCCCTGTGTGCCATGGACGAGATTGTCAACCAGGCCGCCAAAAACCGCTATATGTTCGGGGGGCAGGGTCGGGTGCCACTGGTCATGCGCATGCCCATCGGGATGTGGGTCAATTCAGCCGCCCAGCATTCTCAAAGCCTGGAGGCCTGGTTTGCCCATCTGCCCGGCGTCGTGGTGTTATGCCCGGCCACCCCGCAAGACAACCATGACATGCTCACCTGGGCCCTGCAATCCGAGGACCCGGTGGTTTATCTGGAAAACAAGGAACTCTGGACCCTGACCGGGCCGGTTGAATCTGGCCCGGTCCAGGCCCCCGCCCAAGCGACTGTGTTGCGCCGTGGCGAGCATCTGACCCTGGTGTCGTGGTCGGCCGCGGTACACACCTGTGTTAGGGCGGCCCAAACCTTGGCAGAACATGGCATTTCGGCCAGCGTCATCGACCTGCGCACGCTTTGGCCCTGGGATCGGGACACCGTGCTGGCCGACGCCTCCCGCACCGGACGTTTGCTGGTCGTTCACGACGCCGTGCAGGTTGGCGGTTTCGGGGCTGAAGTGGCCGCCACAGCCGCCCAGGCCGCAGCGTGTCGCGTGGCTCGTTGCGGCGCGCCCCGCATTCCGGTCGGTTACGCGGCCTGCCTGGAAAACCTCGCCCGCGTGGGGGTCGAAGAAGTGCTTCAAGCGGCCAAAGACCTGTGTCAGCGCTGAATCGGCCTTGACCGTGGGTGGGGAGAAAGAGCCGCTTCCTTATGGCTAACCTGAAGTCACAGCGTCACGGAACCGTGCTACGCTCATTCGAGTGTGGGCTTTGCGGCCCGTGTTTTTATGATTGATCGATGGAGGAAAAACCGATGAAACGTTGGACTCAAAAGGGCGCGGCCCTGTTGCTTTCCCTCGCCGGACTGAGCGCTGCTCATGCCCAGACTGAAATCCAGTGGTGGCACTCCATGGGGGGCGCCTTGGGCGAGTGGGTCAATGACCTGGCCCAGGACTTCAACAAAAGCCAGAACCAATACAAGGTGGTGCCTGTCTTCAAGGGCAGCTACGATGAATCAATGACCGCAGCGATTGCGGCCTTCCGAGCCGGCAACGCCCCTCATATTTTGCAAGTCTTTGAGGTCGGTACCGCCACCATGATGGCCAGCAAAGGCGCCATCCGCCCCGTCGCCGAGGTCATGAAAGAAGCGGGCGTCACCTTTGACCCCGAAGCCTATGTGCCGGCCGTCTCGGGTTATTACACCTCACCCAGTGGCCAGATGCTGAGCTTCCCATTCAATAGCTCGACCCCGGTGTTTCATTACAACAAAGATGCCTTCAAGGCCGCTGGCATGGACCCCGATAACCCGCCCAAGACCTGGCCCGAAGTGGCGTTGGCTGCCGCCAAGCTCAAGGCCTCGGGCCACAAATGCCCCTACACCACCAGCTGGATCAGCTGGACCCAGCTCGAGAGTTTTTCCGCCTGGCACAACACCGAATTTGCGAGCAAGGGCAATGGCATGCGAGGGCTTGATGCCCGCCTGAACTTCAACACCCCACTGCATGTGCGGCACATTGAAAACCTGGCCAATATGGCCAAGAGCGGTCTGTTTGTTTACAAGGGGCGTGGCAACGCCGCAGACGCCACTTTTGTATCGGGCGAATGCGCCATGGCCACCGGTTCTTCGGCCCTGTATGGCAGCGTGGTGCGCAACGGCAAATTCGCCTATGGCATCGGCACCTTGCCTTACTACCCCGATGTGACCGGTGCGCCGCAAAACACCGTCATCGGGGGTGCCAGCCTGTGGGTGATGAGCGGCAAAAAGGCCGCTGAGTACAAAGGTGTGGGTCAATTCTTTGCCCATTTGTCCAAGCCTGATGTGGCTGCGGCCAGTCACCAGCGCACCGGTTATTTGCCCGTCACCAAGGCCTCGTTCGAGTTGACCGATCAATCAGGTTTCTACAAAAAGAATCCGGGTACCGACGTGTCTGTCACACAAATGATTCGCAAAACCACCGACAAGTCGCGCGGCGTGCGACTGGGCAATTTCGTCCAGATCCGCACCATCATCGATGAAGAACTCGAGCAGGTCTGGTCGGGCAAAAAAGCCCCGAAAGAAGCCCTGGATGCCGCAATCGGGCGTGGCAACGAATTGCTGGTGCGGTTCGAGAAGGCCAACAAGGGCTGACCCTTTTGGAAAAACGCGTCTTTTTTCGCCAGACCTGGCTGCCCTGGCTGCTAATCGCCCCACAGATGGCGGTGGTCGGGGTGTTTTTTTTCTGGCCGGCCGGGCAGGCCCTGTTTCAGAGCCTGTTCGAACAAGACGCGTTTGGCACCAGCGCCGAGTTTGTGGGGTGGCAGAATTTTCAGCGTCTGTTCGATGACCCTGCCTATCTCGCCTCTTTTCAGACCACGGCGGTCTTCTCCCTTTGGGTGGCTGTCCTGGGTTTATCCATCGCCATGCTGCTGGCTGTCATGGCCGACAGGGTGGTGCGCGGGGCTGTGTTTTATAAAACCTTGCTCATTTGGCCTTATGCGGTGGCTCCGGTGGTGGCCGGTGTGTTGTGGCTCTTTATGTTTGCCTCGCCCATGGGCGTGGTTTCGCATTGGCTCAACGAGTGGGGCTTGCCCTGGAACCACCTTCTCAATGCCGACCATGCCATGGCCCTGATCGTGATGGCCGCCATCTGGAAACAGATTTCATATAACTTTCTCTTCTTTCTGGCGGGCTTGCAATCCATCCCGCGCTCCCTGATCGAGGCGGCTGCCATCGATGGCGCCAAGCCATGGCGGCGCTTTTGGACCATTGTGTTTCCCTTGCTATCGCCGACCACATTCTTTTTGCTGGTCATCAACATTGTCTATGCCTTTTTTGACACCTTTGCCATCATCGATGCCACCACACACGGCGGGCCGGGCAAAGAGACCGCCATCCTGGTCTATAAGGTGTATTACGACGGGTTTAAAGCCATGGACATCGGTTCCTCGGCGGCTCAGTCAGTGGTTTTGATGTGCTTGGTGATCGCGCTCACCGTCATCCAGTTCCGGTTTGTGGAAAAGAAGGTGCAGTACTGATATGGTCGAGCGGCGTCCCCTGCTGACCCTTTTTTCGCATCTGATCCTGGTGATCGGCGTGGTGGTCGTGGCTTTCCCCTTGTACCTGACCTGGGTCGCCTCCACTCAGAGCGCCCAGCAAATTCACCAGGGCAACCCCATGTCTCTGCTGCCCGGTGAATACATGCTGGAGACCTATCGCCTCACCTTGTTTGGTGGCATCAATTCGGCGGGTTCGACCCTCGCTCCCATGTGGCCCATGTTGCAGGTGAGCTTGATCACGGCGCTCACCATCGCCATTGGCAAGATCGCCATTTCATTGCTGTCTGCCTTCGCCATCGTGTATTTCCGCTTCCCTCTGCGCGGCTTGGTGTTTTGGATGATATTCATCACCCTCATGCTGCCGGTCGAGGTGCGCATCTCTCCAACTTATGAGGTGGTCGCCAGCCTGGGCCTGCTCAACACCCATATGGGACTCAGCGTGCCGTTGATCGCTTCAGCGACAGCCACTTTTTTGTTCAGGCAGTTCTTTTTGACGGTGCCCGACGAGCTGGTCGAAGCTGCCCGCATCGACGGGGCAGGGCCCATGCGTTTTTTCTTGGATGTGCTTTTGCCCTTGTCGGTCACCAACATCGCCGCCATGTTTGTGATCCAGTTCATCTACGGGTGGAACCAGTACCTTTGGCCTTTGTTGGTCACCACCAGCGAAGACATGTACCCGGTGGTGCTGGGCATCAAGCGGCTGATTGCCGGTGAATCATGGACCGAATGGAACGTGGTCATGGCCTCGGCCCTGCTGGCCATGTTACCCCCCGCACTGGTGGTGATCTTCATGCAAAAGTGGTTTGTCAAAGGTCTGATCGAAACCGAAAAATAATTGCTATGGCCTCAATTCTTTTTGACCAAGTGGGTAAGACCTATGGCCATGGCCCCAAGGCCAATGCCGTCATCCATGCCCTGAGCGCCGACATACGCGACGGCGAGTTTGTCGTCATTGTGGGGCCGTCCGGCTGCGGCAAGTCGACCTTGCTGAGCATGGTCGCGGGCTTGGAAGACATCACACAGGGGGAGATTCGCATAGGCGATCGCGTCGTCAATGACCTGGAGCCCTCGCAACGCGACATCGCCATGGTGTTTCAAAACTATGCCCTGTACCCCCACATGAGCGTGTACGACAACATGGCCTATGGCCTGAAGATCGCCGGGTTGTCCAAAGCTGCGATCCGTCAGCGGGTTGAGCAAGTGGCGCAGTGGCTTGAGTTGCAAACCCTGCTCGATCGCAAGCCGCGCCAGCTCTCGGGAGGGCAACGCCAGCGCGTTGCCATGGGCCGCGCCATGGTGAGACAGCCTCAGGTGTTTTTGTTCGACGAGCCGCTCTCGAACCTGGACGCCAAACTGCGCGCCCAAACCCGCCTGGAAATTAGAAAACTGCACCGCGATCTAGGGGTCACCAGCCTCTATGTGACCCACGATCAGGTCGAGGCCATGACGCTGGGCCAGCGCATGATGGTCATGAACGCCGGTCGAGTCGAGCAATTTGGCACGCCCGAAGAGGTCTATAACCGCCCGGCCTCGATCTTCGTGGCCGGTTTCATGGGTTCTCCGCCCATGAACCTTTTGCGCTTGGCCCCGGGCGTCACTGCGGGACGGGTGCTCGGAGTGCGACCCGAGCACCTGTTTGTGGCCAGCGATGGTTGGTCGGTTGAAATTGAAACGGTCGAATTGCTGGGGGCCGAGCGACTGATTCACGCCCGTCTTGGCGCCGAGCCCATCACTTGGCGCCTGCCCTCCGACCAGGCCGCGCCGGGCGCCGGTGAAGTGTGCCGCATGGCGGCATTGCCCGAGCATTTGCATTGGTTTGACATCGAGTCTGGACGGAGGATCAAGGAATGAACCCATGGCCGTATCCCCGTTGGGTGGCGCACCGGGGCGCCGGTTTACAAGCCCCGGAAAACACGCTGGCCGCATTTCAGTCGGGCGCACGTCGTGGTTTTCGTATGTTTGAATGCGACGCCAAACTCAGCGCCGATGGCGTGGTGTTTTTGTTGCATGACGACACCCTCGAGCGGACCACGAATGGTCTGGGCTTGGCCGGACAGCAGAACTGGAACGCATTGTCTGCCTTGGATGCCGGCAGCTGGCATGGTCCGAATTATGCAGGTGAACCACTGGCGCGGTTGCAGTCTGTGGCGCGCTGGCTTTTGTCACGCGACCTCATGCTCAATATTGAGATTAAGCCGAACCCGGGTCAGGTTGAAGAAACGGGGGCCCAGGTGGCGCGCGAGGCGGCACAACTCTGGGCCGATGCCAGGATCTGGCCCTTGTTGACTTCTTTCCAGCCCCAGGCCCTGGAGGCCGCAGCCCGAACCGCCCCGCATCTGCCGCGCGGTCTGTTGTTGCGCGAGTGGCACGACGATGTTTGGGATTTGATGCGCCAGCACAGACATCAGGCCCTGATCTGTCAATACGAGCTGTGGACACCTGAACGCTTGCAAGAGGCAGGGCGCATGGGGCTTTGGCGCTTGAGCTACACCGTCAACGAACCTGCCATCGCCAAGCGACTGTGGGATTGGGGGCACGAAGCCATCATCACGGATGCCATCGATGTCTTTGACCCCCGCCTCTGACGGCGACCGGATGAGTGCCAAATTCCGTTTTCATCCGGCCGCACCTTTGTCCAGTTGGCCACTGAATCAGCGGCGGCGCATCGTCGGCGTTCTGACCGACATCGATGACACCTTGACCGAACAGGGTCAACCCATGTCAGAGGCTCTGCAGGCCTTGGAGCGCTTGCGTGCGGCCGGCCTGGAGGTGATCGCCGTGACGGGTCGACCGGCCGGCTGGAGTGAGCCGGGTGCGCTGGCCTGGCCTTTGCGCGGCATCGTTGCAGAGAACGGTGCCGTGGCGCTGTGCCGCGATGCTCAAGGGCATTTGGCCAAGGCCTGGCTGCAAAGCCAGCCTGAGCGGCAGGCTAACTTTGAGCGCCTGCAAGCTGCCGCCGCTGACGTTCTCAGTCAACTCCCCCAGGCCAGGCTGGCCACCGACAGCGCTGGCCGGGAAACCGATATTGCCATCGACCATGCCGAGCACGCCAGCCTCGAACCTGCCGACATGGATCGGGTCTGTGCCATCTTGCGCCGGCATGGACTGACCGTCACGGTCAGCTCGATCCACATCAATGGTTGGATCGGTGAGCACCACAAATGGATCGGGGCGCAATGGGCGGTGCGCCTGTGGCTGGGGCGGGATCTGGCCCATGAGATCGACCAATGGGTGTACATTGGCGACTCGGCCAACGACGAGATCATGTTTCGCCACTGTACCCATAGCGTCGCCGTGGCCAATATCGCCCCGTATTGGGGAAAATTGCACCATTTCCCGCGCTTTGTCACAGCGGGGCAACGGGGCATCGGTTTTGCCGAGTTGACCAACGCTTTATTAGGATAAAGTCAAGATACTGTTGTTGAAAGAGCTGGTATGAATTTGCAACCCAAATGGGGCCGCCGCGGCATGGCCGTGGCCCCGCATTCTTTGGCCGCTGAATCGGCCGTGTCTGTGATGCGCGAGGGTGGAAACGCCCTGGAAGCCATGATCGCAGCGGCCGCCACTATCGCCGTGGTTTATCCGCACATGAACTCCATCGGTGGTGACTCATTTTGGGTCATCCACCGTCCCGGCCATGCCATGGGCGGGATCGACGCATGCGGTGCCGCCGCTGGCCTGGCCTCGCGTCGTTGGTATGCCGAACAGGGCATCCATCAAGCCATTCCGTTCAGGGGGGCGGTGGCCGCCAACACCGTGGCCGGGACCATCTCGGGTTGGGGCGCCGCTCACGAGTTATCGCGCCGCAGTCTGGGTGGTCGCATGCCCCTGACCCGTTTGCTTGACGATGCCATCACTTACGCCCACTCGGGCGTGCCCGTCACGCACAGTCAGCATCGACTGACCGCCGCCAAACTGCCCGAGTTGCGCGACCAGCCGGGCTTCGCAGATACTTTTTTGTCGAACGGCGCTTCGCCCGCCACCGGCAGTGTCTTTTTACAGCCCCGCTTGGCCGCGACTCTGGCGCAAATCGCCCGTGCCGGCACAAAAGACTTTTACCAAGGCGATCTGGCGCGAAGCATGGCCCGTGAACTCGAGCGTTTGGGCAGCCCCCTGCGACTGGACGATTTGCAACGCCACGGCGCGCGCCTGATCGACCCGCTCACGCTGCGACACAGCCAGGGCCGGGTCCACAATATGACCCCGCCCACTCAGGGCCTGATGTCGCTCATTATTCTGGGTTTGCTGGACCGGCTCAGTTTGGGACAGCACTCGGTCGACAGTGTCGATCATGTGCATTTGTGCGTGGAGGCCACCAAACAGGCCTTCAAAGTGCGCGACCAACATCTGACCGACCCGGCCTATATGAAACGCGATCCAGCCGAGTTCCTGACCCCGCAGGCCCTGGACGGTATGGCTCGGCAGGTCGACTTGCAGCGGGCCCTCCCCTGGGGGGCCGGGCGTCCCCCCGCCGACACGATCTGGATGGGGGTCATTGACGCCTCGGGCCTGTGCGTGTCCTTCATCCAAAGCATTTACCACGAGTTCGGATCGGGCATCGTGTTGCCCGCCACCGGCGTCAACTGGCAAAACCGGGGTTGCAGCTTTTCCCTTTCCCCTTCCGCGCTCAATACGCTGGAGCCTCACCGCAAGCCCTTTCACACTCTCAACCCTGCGCTGGCCGTGTTGGACTCGGGGCGCACCATGGTTTACGGCACCATGGGCGGCGATGGACAACCTCAAACCCAGGCAGCGATTTTCAGCCGGGTGGTTCACTATGGCTTGGACCCCCAAGACGCCATCAGTCGCCCGCGTTGGTTGCTGGGCCGCACCTGGGGCCAGACCAGCGATACCCTCAAACTGGAAAGCCGTTTCCCACCCGAGGTCATTGACGGCTTGCGCCGCCGTGGCCACGATGTGGAAGTCATAGGTGCGCTTGACGAAACCGTCGGGCACGCCGGTTGTATCGTCCGTGAACCCAATGGCATCCTCAAAGGGGGCTGGGACCCGCGCAGCGATGGCGCGGTGGTCGCTTATTGACGGCCATCCAATGGCCGTCAAAATCTGAGGTTTAAATAACTTCACAATGAATCGGTCTATTTGATTGCCACTACCATCAAGCCATGATGTGGCACTTGTCATGGTTTTTCGCAGTGGCCCAACAGGCCTTGGGCGGGACACTCGCCCGTAGGTGCGGCGTGGGTGTTTTTTGTGTCTTTGCCGGCCCCTTGGCGCTGGCCCAAGCCACTCACTCAAACACAGCGGCTTGGCTTGAGTCTGGCGTGGTCAAAACCCAGTCTTTGCCCCCCGATCTGACCACCCTGACTGAGGTGGTCTTGCGACACAACCCTGCATTACAGGCCATGGCCTTGTCTGAGCAACAGGCCGTGGCAGGCGTGACTTCGGCTCGGGCACTGCCCAACCCGCGCATTGAGTTTGGACAGGGCGCGGCCAGCGCCAGAGCCCCTGGCGCTATCGCCGGAACGGTCAGCACTCTGGGTTGGTCCCAGCCCATTGAAAACCCCTGGTTGCGCGAATCGCGTGTGCGCTCGTCCCAATCACAACGCAGTGTGTCTTATCACCATTTGCAAATGATGCGGCTGCAACTCATGGCTGAAGTCGAGACCTTGGTGTATGAATATTTCTGGCGCCGCGACACGGCCCAGGTCTACCGGCAAGATTTGCAAGTGCTTGAACAGGTCCGTGAGCGAGTGCGTGTCAAGGTCGACAGTGGCGAGGCTGCGCGATACGAGTTGATCAAAGCAGATGCTGAAGTGATCAATGCCCGACAGCGTTACCAAAGCGCCGAGGTGCAGGCCCAGCAGGTGTTGCTCAGTTTCAACCGCCTTGCCGCCGGCCAACTGTTGGGTCTCACTGGCATACAGGGGTCGCTGGATCATCCGGTTGATATGAACGCACTGGTTGAATTACAGGACATGGCCGAACGTCGCAACCCCGAACTGGCTGCGCTCAGGTCTTTATTGGACCGCGCCCGGCATATGCTGGACGCAGCCCGTGCCCAACGCATTCCCGGCTTGGAGTTGCGTTACAGCCAGACCCAAGACCCACAAATCAGGCAAGACACCTGGGGGGTACAGTTGCAAATCCCCTTGTTCGACCAACGCCAAGGGCCGATTGCCGAAGCACAGGCCGAATGGGTTCGGGCTCAAACACTGCTGGATGGTCGCAGCGCTGAATTGCGACATCAGTTGTTGCAGGCCTGGAAAGCGCTTGAAATTGCCCGCAACAAAGTTTCGGCCCTCAGCTCCGGAGCGGTGCGCATGGCCGAGACGGCTTTACAGGTGGCACAAGCGGCCTATCGATTTGGCGAACGCGGCATATTGGACGTGCTCGATGCCCAGCGAATATTGCAGTCGGTGCGCATCGACCTTTTGCAAGCACGTTTCGAGTTGCAAAAAGCCCGCATTGAAATCGAAACCCTCAGCGCTCAGCGCATCGAATCCACCCCATCTCCCAACCCCAAGAGCATGCCATGACGCCCTCAATGACCGCCCGACGCTACGCATGGCCCCTTGCGGCGCTGACCATGGCTTGGTCGCTGGCGGCTTGTTCGCCCCATTCCAAGACTGAGCCGGTGGCCGGCACTGCTGCGAGCAAGGTCACCGACCCCATGTTGGTGCGATTGAACGCCGAACAATTGGCCCAGTTCCCGACTCATATCGTGTCAACGCGCGCCGTGGCCGATACCCAGACCCATCCGGGGCGCATAGAGGCCAATGAACAACGGGTCAGCCGTGTCGGGTCGGCTGTGGTCGGTCGCATCAGTTCGGTCAATGTCGAACTGGGCGATGCCATCAAGCCGGGGCAGACCCTGGCCCGACTGACCAGTGCCGAGCTCACCAGTGCCCAGTTGGCGTTTTTGCGCGCCAACTCCAACCTGACACAGGCCGAACGTGCAGTCGAGCGCGCCCGACAGATGATCCAAGCCGAAGTGATCAGCTCGGCAGAGCTGCAAAAGCGGGAATCTGAGTGGGTCATGGCCCGTGCCGAATCGCGTGCCGCTCAAGACCAGTTGGTTTTGCTTGGACTGCCTGCAGAATCAATCGACCGCTTGCGCCTCGAAGGTCGCCTACAGCCCGAGGGCGTCGTCTACGCGCGGCAAGGCGGGGTGCTGTTTGAACGCAAAGTCAATGCCGGTCAGGTGGTTCAGCCCGGTGACCCGCTTTTTACCGTGGCCGACCTCTCCTCGGTATGGGCGGTGGGTTCTTTGCCAGAGCAAACGGCCAGCCTGATCCGCAAAGGTCAGTCTGTTGAAGTAGACATCCCTGCGCTGGATCGAACCTTGCGCGGCAAGGTGGTCTTTGTCGGGGATACCATTCAGCCCGAGACCCGTACCGTAGCCATCCGTACCCAGCTTGATAACACTCATCTGGACCTCAAGCCGCAGATGCTGGTGACTTTGCGCATTGAACTGGGTGT
>JBEAZY010000097.1:0-26962 GCA_041159205.1 Pseudomonadota bacterium | reverse complement strand
TGTGCGGGCCGGTGACCAAGCCCCCCTCGGCAAACAAGACTTCTTTCAGGTCATCGGTGGTCGAGACCATGGTGAAGACCGTTTCACAAGCGGCCAGATCGAGCTTGGCGTTGACCACGGTCGCGCCGTACTCGGCCAAGGGCTCGGCTTTGCTGCGGGTGCGGTTCCAGACGTCGACGCCGTGACCGGCCTTGGTCAGTTGTTTGACCATGGCCTCGCCCATGCGGCCCAATCCGATCCATCCGATTTTGTTGGCCATGTGTTTGATCTTTCTATCAGGTTGCTGTTGAACAATATAAGTGTCAGGAGTCAGTCGACCCTGGCACCGGTTTCTTTGACCACTGCACCCCATTTGCGGGCCTCGGCGCCGACATAGGATTCGGTAGCGGCACGGTCCATGCGCACCGCCTCGAGCGATTGGGCACCGAAGTTGTCCATGATGGATTTGCTGGCCAGAATTTTATTGATCTCGGTGTTCATGCGCACCAGAATCTCTTCGGGTGTGCCTGCCGGTGCAAAGACGCCGATCCAGGTATTGGACTCAAAACCGGGGTAGCCCAGCTCGGCCACGGTGGGCACGTCGGGCATGGCACCGCTGCGGCGCGAGCTGGTGACGGCAATCGGTCGCACCTTGCCCGCCTTGGCCAACTGCACCACGGGCGGGATCGAGGTCGAGCCCAGCGGCACTTGGCCGCTGACCACGGCATTGGCTGCGGCGGCGGGTGAGAACGGCACGTGCTGCACATCGACCTTGGCCAGGTTGCGGAACAGCAGCTCGGCCCCCAGGTGGGTGGTGGTGCCATTGCCCGAAGAGGCGTAGCTGAGCTTGTCGGTTTTGGCCAGGGCCAGTAACTCGGCCAGGTTGTTGGCTTTCACGGCGGGGTGCACATACAAAATATTGGGTGAGACCCCGGCAATGGCGACCGAAGCCAGGTCTTTGCCCACTTCGTAGCCCGCCTTGGCATAAAGCGAAGGGTTGACTGCGTAGGCCACGCTGTGCATCAAAAACGTGTGACCGTCGGCCGGGCTGCGGGCCACGCCCACGGTGGCGATGTTGCCGCCCGCGCCGGGTTTGTTTTCGATGACGATGGGTTGCCCCAGAGCTTCAGACAAGGGGGCGCTGAAGGCACGCGCGATGATGTCAGTGGTGGCCCCGGGCGGAAATGCCACCACGATGCGGATGGGCTTGTCGGGCCAGGCGGCCAGCGCCTGCCCCAGACCCAGGACCGCCATGCCGCACAGGGCCAGCCGGGTCAGCGAGGTCAGCCGCCAAGACTTGAACAGACGCATCATGCTCACTCCTTGTTGATGAGTTGATCAGCGATTGGACACCTGGCAACGGGCCTTGTGCAGACGGAAAAACCCGCACTGGTCGGGCCAGGGTCGCGCCCCGATGAACCCGGCGTTTACACGCGTTCGAGAATGACGGCGATGCCCTGCCCCACGCCGATGCACATGGTGCAAAGGGCATAGCGCCCCCCCGAGCGGTGCAATTGGTTGACCGCGGTGGTGGCCAGGCGGGCCCCGCTGGCGCCCAGCGGGTGGCCCAGGGCGATGGCGCCGCCGTTGGGGTTGACACGCGGGTCATCGTCGCGCAGGCCGAGTTGGCGCAACACGGCCAGCCCCTGGGCCGCAAAAGCCTCGTTGAGTTCGATGATATCGATTTGCTCCAGCTTCAAGCCGGTCAGGGCCAGCACCTTTTGAGTGGCCGGTGCGGGGCCGATGCCCATGATGCGCGGGGGCACGCCCGCTGTGGCCATGCCGACCACCCGGGCACGGGGTGTCAGGCCATGGCGGGACGCGGCGGCCTCAGAGGCCAGCAGCAGCGCGCAGGCGCCGTCGTTCACGCCGCTGGCGTTGCCGGCGGTGACCGTTCCATCGGGTCGGACCACGCCCTTGAGCTTGGCCAAGGTCTCCATGCTGGTCTCGCGCGGATGCTCGTCTTTGGCCACGATCAGCGGATCACCCTTTTTTTGCGGGATGGTGACCGGAACGATTTCCGCGTCAAAGAAACCGGCCTTTTGCGCCGCCACGGCCTTGAGCTGGCTGGCCAGGGCCATGCGGTCCTGGGCTTCGCGCTCGATCTTGAAGTCGGTGGCGACGTTTTCGGCCGTCTCAGGCATGGAATCGACCCCGTATTTTTCTTTCATCAATTTGTTGATGAAACGCCAGCCGATGGTGGTGTCGTAGACCGCATTGCTGCGGCTGAAGGCAGTCTCGGCCTTGGGCATGACAAAGGGGGCGCGGCTCATGCTCTCGACGCCACCGGCGATCATGAGCTCGGCCTCGCCGCTGCGGATCGCGCGCGCCGATGTGCCGACCGCATCCAAACCGGAACCGCACAGGCGGTTGATGGTGGCACCGGGCACTTCCAGCGGCAAGCCCGCCAACAGGCTGGCCATGTGTGCGACGTTGCGGTTGTCTTCACCCGCCTGGTTGGCGTTGCCGTAGATCACATCGGTGATGGCCTGCCAGTCGACCTTGGGGTTGCGCTGCATCAGGGCACGCAAAGGGATGGCGCCGAGATCGTCGGTGCGCACGCTGGAGAGCGAGCCGCCATAACGGCCAAAAGGGGTGCGCACGGCGTCGCAAATGAAAGCGTGGTTCATGTTCTTCTCCGAAAAATCAATCGATGGGGCTGGTGTCGGTGTCTGCGCTCAAGGTCTGGCGTCGGCCAGAGGCAAGCCGATGATGCGGGACAACTCTTCTTTGCTCAGGCCGTCGACGGCGTCTATCAGCGCCAGACCGCCGGGCGTGCAAGCCAGGGTGCACAAGTCGGTGTAGATGCGCTTGACGCAGGCGATGCCGGTCAGCGGGTAGGTGCATTGCTGCACCACCTTGGAGTGTCCTTGTTTGGTCAGCAGGTCCATCATGACCCAGGTCTGCTTGGCCCCGGTGGCCAGGTCCATGGCGCCGCCCACAGCCGGAATGGCGTCGGCTTCGCCGGTGTGCCAGTTGGCCAGATCGCCCGTGGCGCTGACCTGAAAAGCCCCCAGAACACAAATGTCCAGGTGGCCACCGCGCATGATGGCAAAACTGTCGGCGTGGTGAAAGAACGAGCCGCCCGCCAGGAGGGTGACGGGCTGCTTGCCGGCGTTGATCAGGTCGTAGTCTTCCAGACCGGCGGCGGGCGCAGGCCCCATGCCCAAAATGCCATTTTCCGAATGCAGGAGCACCTCGCGGCTGGCCGGGATGTGATTGGCCACCAGGGTCGGCTGCCCGATGCCCAGGTTGACGGTGGCGCCCTCGGGGATGTCTTGGGCCACGCGGGCGGCGAGTTGGTCTTTGGTGCGACGGGTGTAACTCATGACTTGAACCCTCCGGCTTGGGTGGCGACGCGGGGGATTTTGACGATCTTGCTGACGAAAATGCCGGGGGTGACGATGGTCTCGGGGTCCATCTCGCCCAGCTCGCAAATATCGTGCACGGTGGCCACGGTTTTCTTCGCTGCTGTGGCCATGACGGGGCCGAAGTTGCGCGCTGCTTTGCGATAGGTCAGGTTGCCCCAGCGGTCGCCGCGCTCGGCCTTGATCAGGGCCAGGTCGCCGTGGATGGGCTCTTCGAACACATGCATGCGGCCATGGATCTCGCGGGTTTCTTTGGGCGTGCCGTCCGCTTTCCTGGCCAGTTCGGTGCCATACCCCGTCGGGGTAAAAAAACCGCCGATGCCGGCCCCGGCGGCACGCAAACGCTCGGCCAGATTGCCCTGGGGCACCAATTCAAGCTGAAGTTTGCCGCTGCGGTAGAGGCCGTCAAAGATGTGTGAGTCGGCCTGACGCGGAAAACTGCATATGATTTTGCGCACCCGACCGGCCTTGAGCAATGCGGCCAGGCCGGTTTCGCCATTGCCGGCGTTGTTGTTGACGATGGTGAGGTCGCGGGCGCCTTGCTCGATCAGGCCGTCGATCAGTTCCGAGGGGATCCCGGCCGTGCCAAAGCCGCCGATCAAGACGGTGGCGCCATCGGGGGTGCCTTGCAGGGCGGCGGCGATGGAGGGAGAGATTTTGTCGATCATGGGGGTGAATTATGAACCAGCCCATGCCGCCTGACGGCGATCTGACAAGCAAAATCGATGGGGCATGGGTGACAATGGCGACATGTTTACCCCCTCACAAGAAGATGTGCGGCGTTTTTTTTGCGCCGTGCGGGCCAAGCAAAAGGCCTCGCAGCCCATGGATGCGCTGGAAACGCTGGCCGCGCAGTGGATCGCCGAGCACCCCGAGTATTTTGCCGATTTGGATGACCTGAATTCAGCCCTGACGCGCATGTACGAGGTCGAAGACGGCAAAACCAATCCTTTTTTACACCTCTCCATGCACCTGTCGATCAGCGAGCAATGCTCGATCGATCAGCCCCGGGGGGTGCGGCAGGCGGTCGAATTGCTGGCGGCGCGCCGGGGTTCTTTGCACGAGGCCCATCATCAGGCCATGGACTGCCTGGGGCGCATGGTGTGGGAGAGCCAGCGCAGCGGGCGTCCGCCCGATGGCGCGGCCTATGTGGATCGGTTGCAGCGCTTGGCGACGCGGGACTGAGTTCCTGGGCGAGAAACCCGGAAAAATGGCCGCCCTGCTGGCGGCCATGGAAGGGGATCGGTGCCCGATCAGCGGAATTTGGATTGAGGCACAACCTGCATTTCACCGGGCTGTGCAGCAAGGTATTTGGCCAATTCTTTGAGTTCAGCGTTGCTGAACTGCTTGGCAATGCCACCCATGACGCCATTGTTGCGGCCCCAGGTGGCCTGGTTTTCAGACTTGTAGGACTTCAGGGCCACATAGAGGTAGTCGGCGTTTTGCCCGGCCAGCTTGGGGTAACTGGCATCGATGCCTTTGGAGTAGTTGGCACCATGGCAAGAGTTGCAAGCCCCCTTGGTGATGAGGTCGGCCACTTTGCCGCTGGGCTCGGGCAGTTTTTCAGGGGCGGGGGCCGCCTGGCTGTGGGCAGCGTAGTAGGCCGAGATGTCGGCGATGTCTTGATCGGTCAGCGAGGTGGCAATGGCGCGCATGGTGGGGTGCTTGCGGTCACCGCCCCGGTACGCGACCAGCGCGTTGCTGATGTATTTGGCATTCTGTCCGGAAATCATGGGAACACGATAGACTTCAGGAAAACTGGCCTGGTAGCCTTTGATGCCGTGGCATCCGATGCACATGGCGATTTTTTTCTCGCCGGCCTTGGGGTCACCCTGCAGGTCTTGGGCCAGTGCCTGACTGGTCACGAAAGAGACAGCGATGAACAGAGCGGAAGACAGAAGCTTTTTCATTTTCAGATGACAATCAAGGCCATGGGGGGGTCAATCAACCTAGCATTATATAGGGGCTTTGGACCAAACCCAAGACAACAAGGACAGGATCACCCTTCATGAAATTCAAAGGCACAGACAACTATGTGGCGACCCAGGATTTGATGCTGGCGGTCAACGCCGCCATCACCCTGAAAAGGCCCTTGCTGGTCAAAGGCGAACCGGGCACCGGCAAAACCATGTTGGCCGAGGAAGTGGCCCAGGCGCTGAACATGCCGCTTTTGCAGTGGCACATCAAATCGACCACCAAAGCGCAGCAGGGTCTGTACGAATACGATGCGGTCAGCCGTCTGCGCGACAGCCAGTTGGGCGACGAGCGGGTCAAGGACATTCAGAATTACATTGTGAAGGGCGTGCTCTGGCAGGCCTTTACCGCCGATGAACCGGTGGCGCTGCTGATCGACGAGATCGACAAGGCCGACATCGAGTTCCCGAATGACTTGCTGCGCGAACTCGACCGCATGGAGTTTTATTGCTATGAGACGCGCGAATTGATCAAGGCCAAAAACCGGCCTTTGCTGTTCATCACCTCCAATAACGAAAAAGAGTTGCCCGACGCGTTTTTGCGCCGATGCTTTTTCCATTACATCAAGTTTCCGGATGCCGACACCATGCGCCGGATCGTGGATGTGCATTTCCCCAACCTCAAAAAAGAGTTGCTGGCCGCGGCGCTCAAGACGTTTTATGACGTGCGCAATCTGCCGGGGCTGAAGAAAAAGCCCAGCACCAGCGAGTTGTTGGATTGGCTTAAATTGCTGGTGGCCGAAGACATTCCCTTGTCGGCGCTGCAAACCCAGGACGATAAAGTGGCGATCCCGCCGCTGGTGGGGGCCCTGCTCAAAAACGAGCAGGATGTCACCCTGTTTGAAAAACTGGTTTTCATGCAGAGCCGCAACCGCTGAACCGGGGACCCGCCATGCTCAAAACATTGGCCGAAGGATTGACCGATGCCGTGGGCTTTGTGGTCGGCTCGTTGCTGGGTTTTGGCCTGGGGCAGGTGCTGGGCCTGGAGCTGTTTGCCGAGGGTTACAGCGCCGGCAGCCTAGTCGCCATTGCGCTGGTGGGCCTGGGCGGCGGTTTGGGTTTGCAGGCGGCGCGCTTCATGCGCGGCAAGGGCGAGATCGGGGAGGGTGACTGAATGATGCAGGTACAAGCGGTCGAACTGCGCGGGCCGCACGCCAGCCTGGTGCCCCTGAGTCTGTCGCACCACGACGAACTGGTGCAAGCGGTGCAAGACGGAGAGTTGTGGTCGCTTTGGTACACCTTCATTCCGCGCCCCGAGGGCATGCGGGCTGAAATAGAGCGCCGTCTGGGACTGCAGGCTCAGGGCAGCATGTTGCCTTTTGCCGTGCTCGACCCCCGGGGCCGGGCGGTCGGCATGACCACCTATATGCACATCGATGCGCCTAACCATCGGCTGGAAATCGGCTCGACCTGGTACCGGCGCGAGGTACAACGCAGCGCCTTGAACACCCAATGCAAACGATTGTTGTTGGCCCATGCTTTTGAAGTGCTGGGCTGCAACGCCGTTGAATTCAGAACCCACTGGTTCAACCAGGCCAGCCGCCGGGCCATAGAGCGCCTGGGCGCCAAACTCGACGGGGTGCTGCGGGCCCACCAGATCGCGCCGAATGGCAGTTTGCGCGATACCTGCGTCTACAGCATTTTGGCGAGCGAGTGGTCTGCGGTGCGGGCGCACCTCGATCACCGATTGCAGCACGGGGGGCGCCATGCTGACTGATTTTTTCTACACGCTGCGCGCGGCCAAAGTGCCGGTTTCGGTGCGCGAGTACCTGACCCTGCTGGAAGCTTTGCAGGCGGATGTGGTGGGGCCTCGCAGCGAGTCTTGCCACATCGACGATTTTTATTACCTCAGCCGCACGGCGCTGGTGAAAGACGAAAGACACTTTGACAAGTTCGACCGCGCCTTTGCCGCCTATTTCAAAGGCGTCGAGATGCTGACCGACTTCACCCAAGACGTGCCTTTGGAGTGGTTGAAGAAAACGCTGGAAAAAGAGCTCACGCCGGAACAAAAAGCCGCGATCGAAAAAATGGGCTGGGACGAGCTGATGGACACGCTGCGCAAGCGGTTGGAAGAACAAAAAGATCGCCATGAGGGCGGCAGCAAATGGATCGGCACCGGTGGCACCTCGCCCTTTGGCAACGGGGGCTACAACCCGCAGGGCATCCGCATCGGCGGCAAAGGCGGGAACAAGAGCGCGATCAAGGTCTGGGAGCAACGCGCCTATCAGGATTACGACGACACGCTGGAACTGGGCACGCGCAACATCAAGGTGGCATTGCGCCGCCTGCGTCGTTTCGCCCGCGAGGGCTCGCCCGACGAGTTGGACCTGAACGGCACCATCGCCAAGACCGCCGCCAATGCAGGGTATCTGGATATTTTGATGCGCCCGGAACGCCACAACAATGTCAAGGTGCTGCTGCTCATGGATGTGGGCGGCACCATGGATGAGCACATCGCCCGGGTCGAAGAGTTGTTCTCGGCGGTCAAGGCCGAGTTCAAGCACCTGGAGTTTTACTATTTTCACAATTTCGTCTACGACTTTTTGTGGAAAAACAACCGACGCCGCTTTGCCGAAAAATTCCCGACCTGGGATGTGATTCGCAAGTACAACAAAGACTACAAGCTGATCTTTGTCGGCGACGCCACCATGAGCCCGTATGAGATTTTGCAGCCCGGCGGCAGCGTCGAGTACAACAACGAAGAGCCCGGCGCCGAGTGGTTGCAGCGGCTGGTGCATGCCTTCCCCAAATTCGCCTGGATCAACCCCGAGCCGCCCGGCGTTTGGCAATACCGGCAAAGCATCGCCATCGTCCAGCAGATGATGAGTCAGCGCATGTACCCGCTGACGCTCAAGGGGCTGGAAGACGCGATGCGGATGTTGAGCAAGTGAGCCGGTTTATCTGCGG
The DNA here is from genome assembly GCA_041159205.1 of Pseudomonadota bacterium. Taxonomy (GTDB): domain Bacteria; phylum Pseudomonadota; class Gammaproteobacteria; order Burkholderiales; family Burkholderiaceae_C; genus Limnohabitans. The sequence goes on along the minus strand of JBEAZY010000097.1, from coordinate 18,735 downwards.
CATTCGGGCTGGCGCTCCATCTCGCGCGAGCGCTCCAAGAGTTGCACGCTGAGCTTGTAAGACTTCAGCTTGGCGGTCTTGAGAAAGTCGTTGTGCTTGGCCGCCTGGTCTATGCGCCCGATCACGCGCAAGACCTGCTCGGCGGCCACACGGCCATTTTTGCAGGCGGCCTGTTTGCGTTCGGGGCTGGAGATGTCGAGGCAGGCGTTGACGATGTCCAGCAACTGATCGTCGAGTTCCTGTAGCGCATCGCGCTGGTCGATGTAGCTGACGTTGATGTTTTGTACTTTGGCCGGCACCGTCTCACACAAGCCCTGGGCGTGGGCTTGGGCGACACCGACTGAACCGAACAGGGCCAGAACCAGAATGAACAGCTTGGGCATGGGATGGGCGTGGATGTTTCTGACCGCATTTTAAATCGGTCGGGCGCAGGCCTCTCGGGCGCAACCCCAAACGCTAGAATGTGCCGAACCGCCGCCGTAGTTCAATGGATAGAACGAGCGCCTCCTAAGCGCTAGATACAGGTTCGATTCCTGTCGGGGGCGCCATGGCCCTTCATGGCCTGCGTTGCTCGCGCCGGATCTGCCGGATGATGGCGGCATTGTCCAGCTCACCGTCGCCTGCCTCCACCGCCGCTTTCATCAGCGCCGCATGGGTTTGCGAGAGAGGCAGGTTTTGATGTTGGGCTTCGGCCATGTCCAGCATCAAGCGCACGTCTTTCAAATGCTGTCGAATGCGGGATTGGGGTTCGAATTGCCCCTGCACCATCATTTCGCCCTTGACCACGGCGGCCTCGGATCGGGCCGGGGTGGAGAGCACCAAACGCAGGAAGTCTTGGGGTGAAATGCCGATGGACTCGGCAAACACCATGCCCTCGGCCAGGGCGGCCCGGTTGAGACCCAAGACCAGATTGGTCGCGAGCTTGGCGCGGGCGGCCATGCCTGCGGCGCCCACATGGATGCGCTGCGTGGCCAGGGCGTCGAGGATGGGCTGCTGTGTTGCAATGTCGTCTGCCTCGCCCCCCAAGAGCAGGGTCGCTGCGCCTTGTTCGATTTGGGCACTGGAGCCCGACAAAGGTGCCTCTATGAACCCGATGCCCTGGGCCTTTAATGAGGGGGCCAGGTCTTGCAGCACCAGGGGGTCGCCGGTGGAACAGTCGATCAAAGTAAGCGGCATGTCGCCTTGGGTCCGCACCGATCGGATCTGGCGCACCACATCCAGCACCCCGTCGGTGTCAAACACCGCCAAAATCCATACCGGGGCGACGCTGGCCAGTCGGGCCACAGACCCTTCCACCTCATGACCCTGCGCCGCAAACTGCGCCATGGCCTGGGGGCGCACATCTGATCCGATGCAACGATAACCCGCGCCATGCAGGCGTTTGGCCAGGGCGCAGCCCACCAGCCCCAGGCCGACGATGGCGACGGGTGGGGATGACGGGGTTTGCCGCTCGGCCATGCAGGTCTTTAGCGCGAGAGCGAGGCGCCACCGCAGATGGCGATGTCTTGTCCGGTGATGGCGGCCGCCTCGGGGCTAAGCAAGTATGCGACCAAAGCCGCCACTTCATCGGCTTGAATCAGGCGACCGATGGGCGGGCACTTGGGCGCGGTCGATGAGCGTGCGGGGTCGCTCAGCATGGGCGTGTCGGTGGCCGCGGGCGACACCACATTCACCGTCACCCCGTGCGCGATGGATTCGGCTGCCCAACTGCGCGCCAGGGCCACCAATGCGGCCTTGGAGGCCGCGTACTGGCTGCGGCCTGCGATGCCCACCGAAACCCTGCTGCCCAGCATGACCATGCGGCCGGCTTGGGCACGGTGCATCAGGGGCAGCACCGCTTGGGCCAAACGGGTGGCCGCCTCGACATGCACTTGCCACATCAAATGGCCGTCATCTGCTTGCATATCGCCCAATGCGCCCACGCGCAGAACGCCCGCGCCATGCACCAAAGCTTGCGGCGTGCCTGCCGCCAAAATCTGTGTCAATGCTGCATCGAGGGCATCGCCATGGGTCAGGTCAAGCCGGGTTGAGGTGTACATGGGCCCCAAATCGTGTCCGGGTGACTGGTCCAACCCGTGCACGCGCCAGCCTTGGGCCAGCAAACGTCGCGCCACGGCCAGCCCGATGCCGGAACTGGCCCCGGTGACCAGCGCCCGGGGGGCGGCAGAGGATGGCGTGCGTGTCATTCCAGGGTGATTTTCTTATCGGCGATGATTTTGCCCGAAGCCGCCATGTCTTCGGCCTGGAATTTGGCGAATTCCGCCGGGCTGCCGCCGCCGGGCACGATGCCGTCGGCCAACAATCGGTCGCGCATGTCGCTGGCCAAGGCTTTCTGAATGGCCGCATTGAGTTTGCCCACCACATCGGTGGGCAACTTGGCCGGTCCCCACAGCCCATACCAGCTGGCGCAGTAGAAATCAGGGAGGGTTTCGGACACCGTGGGCACATCGGGCAGGTTGGGCACGCGTTTGATCCCCGTCACGCCCACCACCCTCAATTGCCCTGTCTTGTGAAATTGCACCGAGCCGAGCAAGGGGTCGATGAAACCTTCAATTTGCCCCCCCACCAGGTCGGTCATGGCCGGGCCGGTGCCCTTGTAGGGGATGATGTTGAGGGTCGATTGGGCCGCCTGCTCCAGTTTGACGGTGCACAAATGACCGGCCGAGCCTATTGAGCCGACGGCAAAATTGAATTGGCCCGGATGGGCCTTCAGGGTGGCGAGCAAACCTTTGACATCGGTCACCCCCATTTTGTGGCCGATCGCGATGGACAAGGGGGCGGAAGCCACCAAGCCGATGGGGGTGAAATCGGTGGCCACCTTGAAGGGCACAGATTTCATCGTCATGGGTGCGGTGACAAAAGTGCTGGCGTTGAACAAAAGGGTGTGGCCGTCGGCGTTGGCTTTGGCTACCACATCGGCGCCGATCATGCCGTTGCCACCGGGGCGGTTTTCCACCACAAAACTTTGTCCCAGTTGCTCGCCCATTTTCTGGGCCAGCATGCGGCCCACTTTGTCCAATGTGCCCCCGGGTGGAAAGGGAATGATGACCCGCACGGGCCGGTCCGGGTACGCGGCCGCACTTTGAGCCATGGCCGCAGACCCCAGCCATGTGGCAGAGATCATTGCCAAACCGATGCGATGAATGGTTCTCATGTGTATTTGCCTCTTCCTAGGGCGCGCCAAAGCGGATGCCGATTTGGGCCATGGCCGCACGGGTATCTGCGCCCCAGCGGCGCTCGATATCCTGACCCACACGTTCGGCATGATAGACCGCGTCCTGGCTGTCGCCGGGTTCAGGCTGGATCATCACCAGCAGGCGGCCCAGCTCGGTGCCGATGTTTTTGAAATCGCGATAGACCCCCGGCGGGACCGACACAAAGTCATAAGGTTCCAGCACGGTGCAGTGCTGTCCCTCGTCCCCCCAGGTGATTTCGAAGCGACCATTGACGCAAAAAAAATTTTCGGTGGCGGCGGTGTGCATGTGCAAACCGGCGCTGTCGCCCGGCGGGCATTCGGCCAGGGTGATGGTCAAACCGGGCGCCCCTTTGACCGGCGCGATTTTGCTGCGCCCCTGCCACCCGAGCGGGGACATGATCGGCATGACCTTGTCGGGTGACATCATCATCACCGCTTCAGGGGGAATGCCGTTGTTTTGGTTCATGGTGTCTTTGTAAGGCACCAATTGCCGGTAGCGGGCGACGCGCTGCGCGACGGTGTCATCGATCGGGTTATGGGGCATATGACCTCCTGTGTGGCTGCCCCGCCCGTCAGCTCAAAGTGAGGTCACGGCGCTAAGCAGATTGCGTATTGTCTCAGGCGCTATGTTGCGGGTGATGAAGACCAATCGGGTGTCGCGGTCTTGACTGGGCCATTGATCCAGCTCGACGGGCGGGCTGAAGATGTGCTGCACGCCCTGCACCACCACCGGATGCCCTTCCACATTGACGATGCCCTTGACCCGCAACATGTCAGGGCCGCGCAGGGTGGTCAAGAGTTCCATCGCCGAAGAGAAACCCGGCCACTTGAAAGGCTGGGCGAAACGCAAGGACAGGGTGCGGATGGCGGGGTCGTGGTTCGAAGGACGGGCGCCCAGGTACTTGCCCTGGCTGCCCTGCCCGTCTGCGTTGGATGTTTGCAACGACTCACCCAGAAACGATAGCGTGTGCTCACCTGCGCGGGAAGTGTGCAAACCTAGACCCGTCAGCAGAGACGGATCCAGCTCACCCTGCAGGACGGTGTGCTGGTCGGCCTGCGGGTTGAGTTCCTTCAACTCTGTGCGGAGTTGTTGCAGCTGCTCAGGGCTGGCCAAATCGGTTTTGGTGATGAAAATCCGGTCGGCCATGGCGGCCTGCTTGACCGCCTCGGGTTGGCGCGACAGCAAGTCATGGCCATGGCGTGCATCGACCAAAGTGGCCAAGCCATCGAGCCGGAAATGGGCATTGATCAGGGTATCGCTGACCAGGGTCTGCACCACCGGTGCGGGGTCGGCCAGCCCAGTGGTTTCAATGATGACGCGGTCGAAATCCGGAATCTGACCCGCCCGCCTGGAGTTGAACAGCTCTCGCAGGCTGTCTTGCAAGTCGGTGCGCACCGAACAGCAGATGCAACCGTTGGCCAAGAGCGACATGTTCTCACTGACTGTCGCCACCAGATCATGGTCGATGCCGATCTCGCCCACCTCGTTGATGATGACCGCCGCCCGGTTCATGCCGGGGTGGCGCAGCAATTTGGAGATGAGCGTGGTCTTGCCACTGCCCAAAAACCCGGTAATCAGGGTGATGGGCAGCTTGCCGGCGAGGGGGTCGCGCTCGGTCATGGCAAGTGGCGTGAGGTATTTAAAGGTTCAATTCAAGAATGTACAGGCCGCCGGTGAAGCGGTCTTGGGTATAGACGATGCGGTTTTCATCGACAAACACGTCGTTGAGCTGAACCGCCCCGGCGGGCGAGAGCTTGGGGGTGCCAGGCACAAAGTAGGCCACCTCTTTCACCTGGTAGGGGTCGCTGGTGTCGTAGACCCGAACACCGGCATTGAAAAAGGTACCGATGATGAGCGTGTCGGACTTGAATGAGGTGGGTATGGGCAGGTTTTCGTGCAGGTTGTGGGCGCCAAATCGCCCCCCACGCTTGGCAAAGGCCTCGAAGGGTGCCGCCGGGAAGGTCCCGATGGGGACCGGGTTCTTTTCGTTGCGCGAGTCGATCACCCATACCAGCTTGGGCCAATCGGCGCCGTTGTCTTGCACGCACTCATCGCTGACGATCCACAGATCGCGATCAAACAGGGGCAGCAGGGTGTGGATAAAGCCGTTGAACGGGGGCGAATGGTTCCAGTGCGAAACCACTTTGATGTCGGACATGTTGGAGATGTCGAGCACAAATGCGCCACCGTCTATATAGCCCACGTAGGCGCGGTCAGGCCGCTGCGGGAACACATTGGTGTTGTGGGCGCGGAACCCGGTGTCGAATCGGCTCACCAGGCGCTGAGGCGCGGGTGCGGCGTCACCCTCTCGGGTACCGGGGTACCACCAGCGACCGGCTTCCACCGGCTTGGTCGGGTCAGACACATCCAGGATGCGATAGAACTGGTCGTCGAGCGGGTTGCGGGGCTGGAAATCGGGCGCACCGGCGGCCATGTGCACATATTTGCCGTCCACGAACCAAACCGCATGCACGCCGCGCGAGTGCGGCCCTGAGCAATCGAAGTGCGACAGCAGGCGCGGGTTTTCGGGCACCGAGATGTCAAACAAATCCACCCCGGCGGGTTTGAGGCCGACAGTCTGGGTCTGGTAGGCCACCGCCATGATGTCTCCAACCACGTCGAGTGAGTTGGAGCGCACTTTGGCATGCGGCAACTCGGTCTGCACCACCATGCGAGGGTTGCGCGGGTCGGTCACATCGACGCCGGTGAAGTTTTTGGGGGCAGATTCGTGCGCCATCCAGAGGATGCGCCGGCCATCTTTGGTTTTTTGCAAGGACATCCCCTCGCCCATACCCCCAAAGCCACCAAGGTCATGGTGAGCCAGTAAGGTCATGTGGTGAGACAGGGTTTGGTCGCCGCGTGCGCCAGGGGTCGTGAGATTCAGCATGGGGTTCCCCGAGTTGTGCAATTGATCAATTGATAATATAAATGAAGGCTGGCCCAATCACTGGGGCCATTGGCATTGTGACAGTCGCTGAAAGGACAATCATGACTTCTCTCTCCTCGTTTTCCCGCCGTGCCCTGCTCGGACTGGTCGCCACCGCCGGGCTGCTGGGCTCGGCCCCGGCCTTCGCCCAAAGTGGCAAATTCCCTGACCGGCCCGTCAAGTTGATTGTGACTTATCCCCCTGGGGGCAGCTCTGACCTGATGGCCCGCGTGATGGGTCAAAAGTTGAGCGAAATCTGGGGTCAACCTGTCATCATCGAAAGCAAGCCGGGTGCGGCTGGCTCGATCGGCATGGAATTCGCCGCCCGCCAGGCCAATGACGGCTACACCTTTGTCATTGGCAACCTCGGCCCCGCCGGCGTGAACCCTTTGCTGCAAAAACTGCCCTACAACATGGAGAAAGACTTCATCGCGGTGTCTCTGTCGGCCACCGGGGCCAATATTCTGGTGGTGCCGGCCAATTCGCCCTACAAGAGCGTCAAGGACATCATCGCCGACGCCAAGGCCAACCCGGGCAAAGTCAGCTTCGGCACCAGCGGGCCGGGCAGCATGTCGCACCTGGCGGCCGAGTTGCTGATGCGCCAAACCGGAACCAAAATGGTGGCCATTCCTTATAAAGGCGGCGGCCAGGCGGTGACCGATGTGCTCTCGGGACAATTGCCCTTGATCATCTCGGACGCTTTGCCCGTCAGTCAGCACATCGCCAGCGGCAAACTGCGCGCCTTGGCCATCACGAGCGAGAAACGCTCGCCCCTGTTCCCCGAGATCCCCACCTTTGCCGAAGCAGGGGTGGATGGCATGGTGGCGCTGAACTGGTGGGGCGTGTACCTGCCGGCAGGCACCCCGCAGGCCATCGTGGACAACTACAACGCCACGCTCAGCAAGGCCATGGTCAACCCCGACCTGAAAGACCGCTTCAACAAATTGGGCGTGGAGCCGCATTCCAGCACCCCGGCTGAATTCCGCGCCTTCCTGGCCAATGAAAAGGCCAAGTACTCGAAGCTGATCGCGGACAACAACATCAAAGCCGACCAGTGATGCAGAAATTGGGGTCAGACCCCAATTTCTTAGGAAATTGGGGTCTGACCCCAATTTCTGACCCCAATTTCTTTATTCGGGTTGGAGGCCGGCGTCTGCAAAGGCCTTGGCCCAAGCCTGGAGCTGTTCGGGCATGAAAGCGGCCAGTTCGGCAGGGGTTGAGCTGGCGAGGTCAAAACCCAGTCGGTCGATGCGCTCTTTGACGTCGGGGCGTGAGATGGCGTCGGCCATGGCGCGACTCATGCGGGTGGCGATGTCGGCAGGCATGCGGGCGGGCCCAAAAAGCGCGGCCCAGGTGCCTGCGGTCAGCGCCGGGGTGCCAGACTCGGCGGCTGTGGGCACCTGAGGCAGCGTGGCCCAGCGGTTGGGCAATAAGACGGCCAGGGCTTTGAGTTTGCCTTCCCGGATGTGCGGCAAGGCGCTGGCGGGGGTGGCGTATGTGAACTGCACATGCCCGCCCAGAATGTCGTTGATGGTGGGGCCCTCGCCTTTATAGGGAATGAGGTTGGTGTCGAGTTTGGACTCGTTTTTCAGGCGGGTGTGCATGAGTTGGGTGACGCCGCTGTAACTGCCATAGTTAAATTTGCCGGGTTGTGAGCGGATCAGTTGAAAGAGGTCCTGGGCGTTTTGGATGGGCAATTGGGCGCCTGCCACCAGCACATAGATGTAGCGCCCCACCAGAGTGATGGGGGTGAAGCTCTTGATGGGGTCGTAGGGCGGGTTCTTTTTCAGCAGGGGCACCTGCATCATGGGCGTGTTGGAGGCCAGGAAATAAGTGTGGCCGTCGGGCTCGGCGCGTGCCACCAGCTCACCGGCGATGGCGCCGTCGGCGCCTGGGCGGTTTTCAACCAGCACCGGTTGCCCCAGGGTCTGGGTCAGCACTTGCGAGAGGATGCGTGCCACCGCGTCGGTGGAGCCACCGGGTGGAAACTGCAGCACGATCCGAACCGGCTTGGTCGGCCAGGCGGTCTGGCCCACGGCGGGCATGGCCGCCAGCAGCGGCAAGGTGCTGGCCCATCGGTTGAATTGGCGGCGGTGGATCGAGTTCATTGGGTCTCCGGGTCTGTGCAACAGCTGAATTTGCACCCATCGGGGCCATCGGTGACAGAGGGCTTACCCTTTTGCGGCGTGTCTTGGTGGCGACTGTCCAGGAGAGTGATGTCAAGCCCCATGCCTCATGGCAGCACTTACCTGGGTGCCACTTGCACGCAGCGGGTTTTGCAAGACTTCCCGGGCGGGCGGGGTTGGGGGAAAATGGGGGCATGACCGATTTGAACGGCCCCATCCCTTACATGGCCCGCACGCGCGCCTACTACCTGGCCCTGGGCTATGAAAACCCTTATGAGTGGGCGCGTTTTGAAGAAGTGCCATTCACCCCCCTGAAAAAACCCCTGACTGAGTGCCGGGTCACTCTGGTCACGACAGCCGCCCCTTATCAGCCCGACAAAGGGCCGCAGGGGCCGCGAGCGCCTTATAACGCGGGCCCGAAGTTCTATCGGGTTTATTCAGGGGACAGCTCGCAAGACCATGATGTGCGGGTGGCACATGTGGCGATAGACCGCAAGCACACGCACATGGAAGACCGCAACAGCTGGTTTCCGCTGCCGCTCATGCGACAAATGGCCCAGGAAGGTCATTTCAAATTGGCGCCCCGCTTTCACGGTGTGCCCACCAACCGAAGCCAGCGCCACACCTTGGGGGTGGATGTGCCTGAGTTGATCGCACGTTGCCGGGCCGACGAGGCGGATGCGGCGGTGCTGGTGCCCAATTGCCCGATTTGTCACCAGAGCCTCTCGTTGGCCGCTCGCGAATTGGAACGTGCGGGCATCGCCACCGTGATCATGGGTTGCGCACGCGATGTGGTGGAGCACTGCGGTGTGCCGCGTTTGTTGTTCAGCGATTTTCCTCTGGGCAATGGCGCAGGCAAGCCGCATGATGTGACCAGCCAGCGAGACACACTGGCGCTGGCACTGGACTTGCTGGCGCAGGCCCAAGTCCCTCGTTCCACTTGGGTGTCGCCCCAACGCTGGCAGGAAGACCCCGGCTGGAAGCTGGATTATTCGAACCCCGAGCGCATGAGTGCGGCAGAATTGAAGGCCGCCTGGGATGAGGCCGAGAAAGTACGGATCGAAGCCAAAGCCTTGCGCGAGACACTGTTGAAAACCTGAATGAGCCAGCGATGTTGAAGTGCTTCACCCGGAATTTGGCCCGCCTTGGACCCCTTGGTTTGCTGTGCCTGGCCGCCTTATGCCTGGCCGGCACGGCCCTGGCGCAGAACAGTCCACCGAAAGTCTCCACGGAATTTGGCTTCCCCACAGTGCCCTTGAAGCAGTTGCCTGAACCTTTGCGCAGCACCTACATGGGCACCCAACCCGAAATGAGCGACCGCAGCCGCTGTGCCGCCGCTTTTGACGCCAGTGGCGATCTGGACAAGATGGTGCTGAAATGTTCGGTTCACATCCGCATGGCGGCTGATGGGGCCAGGCGCGCGATGAGCTACTGTGAGCAAAAGCGCCAGGAGTTGCACATTAAAGCGCCTTGCCGATTGGTTCAGGAATAAGCGACAGTGCAGAAATTGGGGTCACAGAAATTGGGGTCTGACCCCAATTAATTCAGAAAGCTTCTTTTTCGGCTTCGAGGTAGGCGAGGCTGACGTATTTGCCGATGTTGCTGTCAAAGCCTTGCATGGTTTTGGCTCGGCTGGCGACGCGCGGGTCTTGGAGGACGCGGGCCTTGGCTTCGGCTTCGCTGACCCCGTCTTTGACGGCCTGCAGGCAGTTGTCGTAGATGCCCGATAAAAACAGGCCGTAGGTGTCGAGCAAATCGGTGCTGGCACTGCCATGACCGGGTATCCAGCGTTGCGGGCCGGTGGCCTGCTTGAGTTGCGCGTAGTATTTCAAGGTGCCCTGGTAAGACCCGTCGTCGATGTTGGCGATGCGGTTGGCCATGGCGATGTCGCCGACATGGGTGACGCCATCGGGCACCACCTGCACGCACAAATCGGCCCGGGTGTGGGCCTGGCCGTAGAAGTGCATGCGGAATTCAATTTCGCCAATCTGCAGGCGCTGACCCGGCTCGACGCTGCGGTTGGGGGGCACGACTTGGGTGCCTACGGTGGACTGATTGGTCCAGCGCTCCATCAGATTGCGCCAGCTGCTGCCTTCGATGCCCTTGATTTGCTCGATGGTGTGAGGCAATGCATAGATGGGCAAAGATTCGCCGAAATGCCTGGCGAATGCATGGTTGCCCAGCCAATGGTCGCCGTGGAAGTGCGAATTGAACACCGCGACCACGGGCAATGGGGTGATGCGGCGGATCATCCGCAGGGCCATTTCTCCGATTTGCACGGAAGAACCCGAGTCGATGATGACGACGCCCTGGGATGTGGTGACGAAGGTGACGTTGGACATCATGCCTTTGTTCTCGGGGGTGGGGAAGCCGTCGGCCGCGTGGATGACCCAGACATGGGGCGAGACCTGCACCGGCCCGATGTCGGGCATGGGCGGGCCCTGGATGAAGTCTTGCGCCTGCTGGGCGACGATTTGCAATTCGGGCCACAGGGTCACGCCGGTCACGCCCAGACCCCAGCCCAGGAGCTGGCGGCGTTTCATAAGGCGCACGCCCTCAGCGTCGCGGCAGCCCCCTGGGGCTGGTTTTGTTTCATGGGGCGTATCCGGGGTTGGGCAAACCGCCGGTGACGGCGGGGGCATTGAGCTGGCGTGGCTTGACCCGGCCGCCCTGGGCTTTCAGCCACTTCTCCACCAAGTCCCAAACCATGGGCAGGTTTTGCCGGCTGGCCTCTTCGGCGACCGGTGCCCAACCCGCCACCTTGTAGGTTTTGCCGGCCTCTATGGGTTTGCCCTTGAGGCGCATGCCGCTGATGCGCCGCCCCATGGGGGCGGTCGGGTCGCAACTGAACTGCAAGCCACCCACGCGCACCATGTCGCCGCCCTGCTGGTAATAGGGGTCGGGGTTGAAGAGGTTGTCGCACACGTCTTCCAGAATGGTTTTGATCGTCTCGCCGGTCATGGAATTGACCGTGGCATAGGAGTAGGTGGTGGCCGTCATGTCGAGCAGCCATTCTCGGGTGATGGCCTGGCCGGGCAATAAGGTGGTGCCCCAGCGGAAACCGGGGGAGAAGGCGATCTCAGCCCCCTGCACGTCCATCAGCGCGTCGATGATCAACTGGTCGCCGGTGCCGTTGAAGTTGCCGCGCCGGTAAAGCAGCCCTTCGGTGATGGCCAGGCGCTCTTGCAATTTCACCTCGAAGGGGGCGCGGATCTTGCGGATCAATTCGGCCATGGCGGGGTCGGCGCGCAGGTATTGCGCGAACACGGGCAACAGCTTGTAGCGGAAGTCGGTGACCTTGCCGCCCTTGACGTCGAAATCGAGCACCCCTAGAAACTTGCCGTTGGAGCCTGCGTTGGTCACGATGGTCTGCCCGCCCCGGTTGCTGACCAGGGTCGGCACCGGCATGCCGTCGTGGGTGTGGCCGCCCAAAATGGCGTCGATGCCACTGACCCGGCTGGCCATTTTCAAGTCGACATCCATGCCGTTGTGGCTGAGCACCACCACGACCTGCGCGCCCAGTCCGCGCACCTCGTCCACCCTCTTTTGCAGGTTGTCGTCCTGAATGCCGAACTCCCAATCGGCGACCAGGTAGCGGGGGTTGGCAATGGGGGTGTAGGGGAAGGCCTGACCGATGATGGCGCAAGGCACGCCATTGATCTCGCGCAGCACATAGGGCTTGAACACCGGGTCACCGAAGTCGGTCGTTTTGACGTTCTGGGCGATGAATTCAACCTTGCCGTTCAAGTCACTCTCAATGATCTGCTTGACCCGGTCCATGCCCAAAGTGAATTCCCAGTGGCCGGTCATGATGTCCACGCCCAGCAACTTGCAAGCCTCGACCATGTCCTGGCCCTGGGTCCACAGGGCAGTGCCCGAACCCTGCCAGGTGTCACCGCCGTCGAGCAATAAAGCGCCGGGCCGGCTGGCTTTGAGTTGTTTGACCAAAGTGGCCAAATGGGCAAAGCCGCCCACTTTGCCGTAACGCCGGGCGGCCTGGTCAAAGTCGAGGTAGGTCAGCGCGTGGGCCACGGGGGTGCCCGTGCGCAAGCCGGCGGCCTTGAGCAGATGCTCGCCCACCAGATGCGGCAGTTTGCCGTTCAAGCTGCCCAGCCCCATATTGATGCTGGGCTCGCGGAAATGGATGGGCAATAACTGCGCGTGGCAATCGGTCATGTGCAAAAAAGACACCTGACCGAAGCCGGGCACATCGTATATGGCCTCACCGGCTTGGGCCGGGTCAGCGAGGGCATGACGCCCCAGGGGCATGCCGGCGACACTGGCCGCACCCATGACCTGCAGAAATTCGCGTTTGCTCAGATCCATATCGTTACTTTCGAATGCAATGAAGTTTGAGGCGCGAACATCGGGCACTTGGCACCCCAGCCCCCGAACCGGGGACGGGGCGGCGATTCACTTGTTGACCGGCGACAGCGGGTCGAGCAGCAGGGCGACAATGTCGCGCACCTGGGCTTCGGTCAGGATGCCCGAATGACCGGCGCGGGGCATGTTGGAGCAGGCGTTGTAGGCCTTGGCATTCCAGATCTTGCCCCAGGTGTATTCCACGATGGGTTTGGCCGCCGCGCTGTTGGGGTCGGTCACGCCGCGTATCTTGCCGTATTGGTAGAGGCTGGGTCCGATGGTGCCGTGGGAAATTTCTTCTTTGCTGATCTGGTGGCAGTTGTAGCAATTGCCGCCGCTGACGTCGGTGGCTTTGTCGGTCCAGGTCAGGCCACGGCCACTTTGGGCGATCGCTTCGCCCCGCTTCCAGTCGCCCAGAAATTGGCCATTGGAGGGCCACTTGATGGCGCTGAAGTTGGCCTCTTCGATGCGCTTGGCGGTGGCTTCATCGAGCGGTTTGCCTGCCACATCGGCCTGACTGCAGAGGCGGTTGGTCTCGTCGGTGGCGGTGATGCGCTCAACCTTGACAAAACTTTCGTCGCGGAAGGAGGCCTTGACGATTTGATCGGTGAGGGCGTTGAGCTCGGCCACCGAAGGCCCTTGGGCACAAGCGGCCAGGGTCAGGGCCACGGTCACAGCGCCAGCGAGGATGAGTCTGCGTGGAAATGTCATGAGGGGGCTCCGTGTTCGATCAGCGCTTGATGGCCGGGGCGACCGAGGCGGCGCCTTTGGCGTTCACACCCAAATACATGCTCAGGGCAATGGTGGCGTCGCTGGCGAACCCGGGGTAAGGGAAGCGTTGTTGGCGATAGCAGTCGTTCAAGCGCAACTGCATGCTCCACATCTGTCCGTTGGACACACGGTAAGCCGGCCAGGCGGCAAACCCGACGCCGTCGCCGGGGTTCTTGGTCAGCAGCGGCAGGTCTTGCAGGCGGATGCGTTTGCCCTCTTCGCCGTGGCAGGAGGCACAGGCGAAATCATGCGTGCCGCCGCGCTGGAAAAAGAGGCGCTTGCCCACTTCGTAAAAGACTTTTTCTTTCTCGTGGCTGTAGGGCAGGTTGAAGCGCATGCCCTTGGACTCGGCAGATATCCAAGTGGCCAAGGCCGTCAGGTTGGCCATCTCGCCTTTGCCCCAGGGTGTGTTGATCAGTTCGGCCTCGTTGAAGCCCTGCAACACCGACATGCAAGTGACCAACCTCGATTCGAGGTCTTGCACCCGGCCGGTGTCGGCAAAGTAGCGCGGCAGTTCGACGAACGCGCCTTTGACCACGCCGGGGCCTTTGCCCAGGTTGCATTGTTCGAGCGTGGCGTTTTTCGGGCCACGCTTTTGCTTCCACAGGTCTTCGCCTTTGGCTTCAAACAACTCTGCGGGGTTGCCGTCGGCCAACATGGCCCGGTATTCGTCAATGCCCTGGCTGGCGGTTTTTTGGGCCCAGGCGTGAGGGAGCAGCCCGGTCAGGGCGGCGAAGGCCACGCCCAGCACACGTTTCGATTTCATGGGTGGCCTCTGGTTCAGCTGACGGTGGCTTCGTCGCGACGGGTATCGCCCTTGTTGTCCTTCCAGCTGATGGCGATTTTGTCGCCCGCCTTGGCGCCTTTGACGACAAATTGCAAGAAGGGGTTCTTGGCAACCGCCGGGCCCCATTCGGCGGTCATGACGACCTTGCCGTTGTGCTCTGCGGTGACTTCAGCGATGTGCCAGGCGGGGATGAGTTTGCCCGCCGAGTCGCGGCGCTGGCCTGACTCCATTTCGTGGCTCATGAGAACGCGGACGGTGGCTTTGTCGCCGCTGGCTTGGGCGCGAATGCGCATGGGATCTGCCATGGGGTGCTCCTAGGTATGGGGTGATGGGTGGGGTGAGGTCAGCGATCAGCCGCCGCAGCCACCCAGAGTGACCTTGACTTCTTTTTTGGCGAACAAGGCTTTGCCGTCGTGGGTGATGGCCACGGCGTAGACATCGGAGGACTGACCCATCTTGGCCCGGGTCGAGATGGCGGCATCGATGCTGTCGGTGACGTTGAACATGGCCACCAGCGAGGAGGGGTTTTTCTCGACCAGAATCAGCAGGTGCTTGACGTTGGACAGGGTGGTCGAGGCCCCCAACGGGACGACCGCGCCGTTCTCGGCGATATCGGGGCCGGTGATGGTGACGTCTTTGCTCTCGGCGGGGCTACCGGCGCCGTAGGCCTTCAACGCATCGGTGATGTTTTTGGCGTCAAAGGCGGCCTTGTTGAAAGCGGCATGGGCGAATTGGGGAAAGAGGCCGGTGCCCGCAAGCAGTCCGGCCACGATGGCCGAATGCTGCAGGTGTTTTCGACGGGTTTGCATTGGGTTTCTCCTTGGGAAATCACGGGGTGAATCTTACTTGTTTTCATTCCTGACCGCTTGATCTGCCCGCCCCTGCCGCCAGCCAGTTGGCGATGATTTGGGCGTCTGAGACGGGCAAATTCTGGGCGGGCATGGGTATGGCCCCCCAAACACCCTGGCCCCCTGTTTTGATCTTGCTCGCCAGATGATCCGCCTGACCCGCATGCTTTTGGGCCACGTCGAGAAACGACGGGCCTACCAATTTCTTATCCACTGCATGACAAGCGGTACACCCGTGTTTTTGCGCCAATGCCAGAGCGGCTTTGGCGTTGGCTAGAGGGCCGGGTGATGCAGGGCCGGGTGATGCAGGGCTGGCAGATGGGGCGCTGGAAGACGAGGCGATGGGTGTCTGGGCTTGTTCGCTTGGGGCTGTCCGGGCTTCGGGCTCCTGGGTCTGGGCACCGCGCTGGGGGCCGATGAGGCGGTTTTG
Organism: Pseudomonadota bacterium; assembly: GCA_041159205.1. Lineage (GTDB taxonomy): Bacteria > Pseudomonadota > Gammaproteobacteria > Burkholderiales > Burkholderiaceae_C > Limnohabitans. The sequence goes on along the minus strand of JBEAZY010000097.1, from coordinate 3,288 downwards.
CTCGCGCAGGTTGCCATGGTTGTTGCGGGCAAAGTCGGGCAGGAAGGAAGCCAGTTTGGGCTCGGTCGCGCACTGGCTCATGCACGGCTTGTTCCGGGTGTCGGGACGCGACGCGCCGTTGAACTCTGGCCCCGGCCACAGGGCGTGCCGGGTCTGCATGCCATGGCGGTTGGGCAGGCGCTTTTGCACCTCGGCGATGTTTTGGTCACTCAGCACGAAGTCTTGCGGCACCACATCGGCCAGACTGAGCAAAAAGGCCGTGACCGCATAGACCTCGTCATGGCTCAGGCTCTTGGGTTGGGTCCAGGGCATGGCCCGGCGGATGTAATCCCACAAGGTCGACAGGGTGGCCACCTTCATGAGGGTGGTGCGACCGGGGTAGTCGGCGCGGGTGAGGTTGGCCACGCGACCGGTCTCGATGTCTTTGAGGGTGGTGCCGCCGACCAGTGGGCTGAACACCTCGTTTGATTCGCCAAATATGCCGTGGCAACTGGCGCATTGGGCTTCATACAAATCTTGTCCCTGGGCCACGCTGCCCGAGCCTTTGGGCAGGCCCTTGAAGTCGGGCCGAACATCGATGTCCCAGGCCTCGATCTCTTTGACCGTGGCCGGGCGCCCCAGGCCGGGGTACGAGGACAAATTCGCCTTGGGGGTAACCCCGGCCCGCACCGGGCCCGGCGCCGATTGGGCCCAGGCGGCATGGGCCCAAAAACCCATGACCCACAGCAAGACAGCGGCACAGACCGGGCCCGGCCTGCGTGTGCGGGGCTCAGGAGATCTGAACATTTTTCACCTCGCCATTTTCTTGCACCAACCACGATTGAATGGCGTTGTTGTGATAGATCGAGCGGGTGCCGCGCACCGCCCTGAGTTGCTGGTAGGTGGGTTGCACATGGCCGGTTTCGTCGATGGCGCGGCTTTGCAAAATGGCGGGTTGGCCGTTCCAAACCCAATCGATGTTGAAGCGGGTGAGCGATTTGGACATGACCGGGCTCTCCAGCCGCGCGTTGCGCCAATTTCGGCCACCATCGACCGAGACGTCGACGCGGCGGATTTTGCCGCGCCCGCTCCAGGCCAGGCCCGTCACGTTGTAGAACCCCTGGTCAAGCAAGACCTGGCCGCCCGACGGGGTGGTGATGACGCTTTTGACCTCCTGCAGGTTGGCGTATTGACGGTGCGTGCCGTCGGGCATGAGATCGATGTAATGGATGGCCTCGTCTTTGGCCGCGTAGGGCATGTCGCCCACTTCAACCCGGCGCAGGTATTTGATCCAACTCACCCCTTGCACACCGGGCACCACCAGGCGCAGCGGGTAGCCGTTTTCGGGGCGCAACATCTCGCCGTTCTGGCCATAGGCCACCAACACTTCGCCAGACTTGATCAGGCTCATCGGGATGGTGCGCGTCATCGATGAGCCATCGCCCCCTTCGGCCAGAACAAAGCGGCCTTTGTTCAAATCGACCCCGCACATCTCCAGCAGGGTGATCAGTGGAACGCCCGTGAACTCGCTGCAAGAAATCATGCCGTGGGTATATTGCACCGTGGGCACGGCGACATTGCCCCATTCAACGGCCGTGTTGGCGCCACACTCGATGAAATGAAAGCGCGAGACAGAGGGCAGGCGCATGAGCTCGTCCATGGTGAACACCATGGGCGTTTTGACCAGGCCATTGATCATGAAGCGGTGTTTGGAGGGGTCGATGTCCCACCAGCCCTGATGATGGCGCTCGAAGTGCAAGCCGCTGGGCGTGACGATGCCAAACAGCGACTGCAAAGGGGCGAATGAGACCGAGGCCTGGGTGGTTTGGGTCAGGCCGGGGCTTTGCCGGCGCTGGATATTCGACTCATATTTCGACGGTCGTCCATAGCCATCGGTGGCCACCCCCAGGCCCAGTCCGGTGCTGTGCGCGGGCAAATTCAGAATGTAGGGGTCACCGCCTTCGGGGGGCACCGGGTTGGGGGCCGCCAGGGCAGACGCGGCACCGGCACCGGTCGCTGCCGCAAAAGCCTGGCGAATGAAGTCACGCCGTCCCTGGCGGCTTTGCTCGAGGTGGCGTTGCACGCCCTGCGCGTCGAGAAAATGCTCGGGTGCCTTGATCAAACGCCCGGAAGGCTTTTGCATGGGGTTCACTGCCACTCCTTGCCATGGCGACGGCACGGCTTTATTGGTACATCATCAATTACTGATATATTAGGCTCAAGCCAAGCGCATACCCATAGTGGTATACCCGAGTGGCCGGGTTCAGCGGGTCAAACGGTAATGACGGCGGTTGAGCAGAGCGGCCACGGCGGTGACCTCTTCGGGGAACATGCCCAGGTTCAGCTGGGTGTTGCACTGCTCGACGGCGCCTCGCAAGAGACCGGCGGTATTGATGCGGCCTTGCGGGTTGTAGATGTCGCTGCCGTCGCCCCCGACCTGCCGGATGTGGCAGGCCTGACAACGGTGGGTCTGGAGCATCTCGGCGCCGAGTGGGAGGTCGGCGTCTTTGAAAATCTCGGGTTCGGCCCACGCATGACCTGCCCCTGCGCCCAGACACAGGGTCAGGGCCAGGGCAGAGATCAGGTCATGACGTGGCACAGCCTGGCTTACTTGGCCCCACCCAAAATCCAGGTCGCCAGGGCTTTGGCGTCGGCGTCGCTGAGGGCAGCCTGAGCGGGCATGGGCACGGGGCCCCACTTGCCGGCACCGCCAGCCTTGATGCTCTTGGCCAGTTCATCGGCGCTCTTGCCGGCGTATTTCTTGGCCACTTCCTGATAGGCCGGGCCGACCACTTTTTTGTCGACCGCATGGCAAGCCAGGCAGCCGTTTTTCTGAGCCAGTGCCTGATTGGCCAGCACAGGGGCGCTCAAGCCCACGGTGGCGACGACGATGGCGGTTTGGATGATGAGTTTCATTTTTTGAAGTTCCTTGCAAAAGAGTTGCGGGGTGTATTCTCGCCCAAAGCGCAAAAGTTCACAATTTTGCTCGGGCTTGTTCCCACCTTTGCTCCAGATAGCCCCGGTAAAAATCGGGCAGGTAACTGCCCTCCATGCGTTCGGCCAACTCGCGCCCGCCCGGCCCCAAAAACAGCAGGGTCGGGGCCAGAGTCACGCGCCAACGCGCAATTTGGGCCTGATGCGTCGTTTTTTGTCCCTGAAAATCAATCAGCGGGCGGTCGCTGTGGAAATCAACCTGAACGATGGTCCAGCCCTCGCGCGACAGCGGCAGCAAATGGCTCTGGCGGGCCACCCGGCAATGGGGGCAACCTTCCAGGCTGACCATGACCACCAGGGGGGTTTTGCGCGCCA
>JBEAZY010000096.1:0-11880 GCA_041159205.1 Pseudomonadota bacterium | reverse complement strand
TGGCCGGTTTCAAGCCGCGCCAAGTGCGGGCGGTGGCGACCCAAACCCTGCGTGAAGCCCGCAACCGTGATGAATTTCTGGTACGGGCGCGCGATGTACTGGGCTTCCCGATCGAGGTGATTTCCGGACCGGAAGAGGCCCGCCTGATTTATCTGGGGGTCTCGCACTTGTTGCCGCAATCGCTTGAGAGGCGGTTGGTGATCGACATCGGGGGCCGCTCCACAGAATTGATTCTGGGCCAACAGTTGAATCCGGACGTGATGACCTCTTATCGAGTCGGCAGTGTGGCCTGGAGCATGAAATATTTTCCCAATGGTGAATTCAATGCGGCGGCTTTTGAGCGCGCCCGCATCGCCGCCCAGGCCATCCTTGACGAAGCCCTCAGCCTGTACCCTCGAACTTCCTGGGATGTGGCGTATGGCTCCTCGGGCACTGTCGGGGCTGTGGCCGATGTGCTGGCCAAGTCGGGCTGGAGCGCCGGATGGATAGATCGAGAAGGTTTGGACTGGTTGAAGCGCTGCCTGATCCGCACGGGACACAGCGACAAGCTCAAGCTCGAGGGCTTGAAAGAAGACCGTAAAACAGTGATCGGCGGTGGCATCAGTGTGCTCGATGCCGTGATGGATCTGCTCGAGATAGACCGACTGCAGGTGGCCCAGGGGGCGCTGCGCCATGGCGTTCTTTTTGACATGCTCGATCGCGAGTCGATCGGGGCCGATGTCAGGCACCAGACGGTCACCCGGCTGCAAACCAACTGTGCGGCCGATCTCGCGCAGGCCCGCCGCGTCGCCACTGTGGCAGAACACTTCATGCGGCCCTTGCTGCACGATCTGCCCGCCGAAGACGCCACCCGTTTGCGCCGCAAGCTTCAATGGGCCGCACAACTGCACGAAATCGGCCAGATCATCTCGCACAGCGATTACCATAAGCACGGCGCGTACATTCTTGATCACGCCGATGCCACGGGCTTTGCCTTGCCCGAATTACACCGGCTGGGCCAATTGGTCCTCGGACACCGGGGCAAATTGCGCAAGCTGGATATCAATTTCGATGACATCGACTTTTGTCGCCAACTCATCAGCCTTCGCCTGGCCGTGATTTTGTGCCATGCCCGGCGTGACCCTGATCATGAGTCACTGCAATTGTCCATCGATGTGAAAAGCAGCCGATTCCACCTCAAGGTGTCCAAAGCCTGGGCCGAACGGTATCCCCAGTCGGCGCATTTGCTGCGCGAAGAGGTGCAGGCCTGGCAAAAAACCGGCTGGCTGTTGGAATTGCCCGGCCATTTGTCATTGAATTGACACATTTCAGGGGCAAGATGCGGATTATTTCGCATCTTAATGAATCATGCCCCAGCAGAACAAAATACCCAGCGAAGACCTGGATCGCTTACATGCCGATTTTCTGGATAGCTTGGACGAAGAGCTGGAGATGGAGCTGGATGATTTGCGCGGCCCAGACGCCATGCTGGCCCAGGCACCCGGCGCCCGCCTTTCCTATTTTCGCAACCTGCTTCGCCTGCAGGCCGAATTGGTCAAATTGCAAGACTGGGTGGTGGCCTCGGGGCATCGCCTGGTCATCATCTTTGAGGGGCGCGACGCCGCCGGCAAAGGGGGGGTGATCAAACGCATCACCCAACGCCTTAACCCGCGCGTCTGCCGCGTCGCTGCCCTGCCCGCGCCCAACGAGCGCGAAAGGACTCAGTGGTATTTCCAGCGCTACGTCGCCCATTTGCCCGGCGCGGGCGAGATGGTGTTGTTTGACCGAAGCTGGTACAACCGGGCCGGGGTCGAACGGGTGATGGGTTTTTGCACCGATGAACAATACGAAGATTTTTTCAGATCGGTGCCCGAGTTCGAAAAAATGCTGGTGCGCAGTGGCATCCAGATCATCAAGTACTGGTTTTCGATCTCGGACGATGAACAACACGCACGCTTTTTGGGGCGCATCCTCGACCCCCTCAAGCAATGGAAACTCAGCCCCATGGACCTGGAGAGCCGCCGTCGTTGGGAGGCCTACACGCGCGCCAAAGAGGTCATGCTGGAACGCACCCACATCGAAGAGGCCCCTTGGTGGGTGGTGCAGGCCGTGGACAAAAAGAAAGCCCGCCTCAATTGCATCGACCATCTGCTCTCGCAAGTGCCCTACCATGAGGTGGCGCATGAAACCGTCGAACTGCCGCAGCGGGTGCGCAACCCCGATTACATCAGACACCCTGTTCCGGCACACATGATCGTGCCTGAGAAGTATTGATATGTTCAATGACGACCATCCCACCAATCTAAGCGGTAACCCCCACTTTTCTGATGTCACACGCCGTGTGGTCGAACGACGTCAGTTTTTGCGCATGGGCAGTGGGGTTGCCGCCGCCTCATTTTTGGCTGGCCCCCTGAGCGCTTGCGCCACGTTAGAGGCGATCAAGCCGCCCCTTTTGGGCTTCGTTGGCATCGGTGCCAGCCAAGCCGATACCATCACCATCGCACCAGGCTACATGGCGCAACCGTTTGTGCCTTGGGGAACCCCGTTGTTCTCGGAGGGCCCGGGGTCGACCTGGCGTGGCGACGGCAGCGAATCGGCCCAGGATCAAGCGCGACAGGTGGGCGATAACCACGACGGCATTCATTTTTTCCCCATCGACGGAAAATCCAGCACCGAGGGTTTGCTGGTCATGAACCACGAATACACCACCGTGGTCAAAGGTCAATACATCACCCTTTTTGGACCCGCCGCAGCAGCCCTGACTTCAGAGCAGGTCAACAAAGCCATTGCGGCCTGGGGCTGCTCGGTCATCCATGTCCGACAGTTGCCCGAAGGCGAATGGCGTGTGGTGCTTGACTCGAAGTACAACCGACGCATCACAGGCGCAACACCGATGAAGATCAGCGGACCGGCAGCTGGTCACCCCCTGATGCGCACCCTGGCCGACCCCAGCGGCACCCTGGTACTGGGCACCCTGAATAACTGCGGGAACGGGTACACCCCTTGGGGCACTTACCTCACTTGTGAAGAAAACTTCAATAACAACTTTGGCACACGCCTTGACGTCAAAACCGACACCCGCACCGTGGCCCAAAAACGGTATGGGATCACGCCTGGACAGACACCGTATGGCTGGGAGGCGCACCAGGCCCGTTTTGACTACAAAAAAGAGCCCAATGAATCCAACCGCTTTGGCTGGGTGGTGGAAATCGACCCCTTTGACCCGCAGTCGATGCCTATCAAGCGCACGGCCTTGGGTCGCTTCAAACATGAAAGCGCAGCATGGACCCTGAGCAAAGATCAAAGGGTGGTGATCTATATGGGCGATGACCAGGCTGACGACTACATCTACAAATTTGTCTCCGACCAGGCTTACCGACCGGGTGACCATGCCCACAATCGCCAGTTACTTGATTCGGGGCGCTTGTATGTGGCCCGATTTGACGATGGTCCGGTGCAGGGCGACTTCATGGGCACCGGCGAATGGTTATTGCTGGACAAGCAGTCCAACCCGATCTTGCGGGACAACCCGCAATTTGCAGACCAGGGCGAGGTATTGATCCATGCCCGTCTGGCCGCTGACGCCTTGGGCGCCACCCCGATGGATCGCCCCGAGTGGGTCACCGTCCACCCCCAAACAGGCGAGGTGTACGGCACCCTGACGAATCACGCCCGGCGCACCCTGGTCAATGACGCCAACCCGCGCGCTGCCAATATTTACGGCCAAATCATCCGCTGGCGGGAAATGGGCCAGGATGCCTCAGCCACCCGGTTTGAATGGGATTTGTTCGTCCTGGCGGGCAACCCCACAGTGGAAGGCCATCAGGGCACATTGAAAGCCGGATCGAATCAGATCAACGCCTTGAACACCTTCAACAGCCCTGATGGTTTGGCCTTCGACCGCTTCGGACGTCTTTGGATAGAGACCGATGGCAACCATACAGGTCTAGGCCCATATGCCCAGCAAGGCAACAACAGTTTGCTGTGCGCCGACCCTGTGACGCGCGAGATTCGCCGCTTTATGGTGGGTCCTAAAGAGTGCGAGATCACGGGCATCACTTTTACCCCGGATCACCGGACAGCCTTTATCAATATTCAGCACCCTGGAGAGGAAGGCCTGGGCGCCAGCCATTGGCCCGACGGCGGTCAGGCATTGCCTCGCTCGGCCACAGTCGTGATTCGCAAAAACAACGGTGGGGTGATCGGAACCTGATTGCGGCTCAATGCGATAGGGCGAAATCGGTTTCGGTGGCGCTACGCATCACGTCTTCAGTTTGGGCGATCACCTGCGACCAGCTACAACGCAAGGCACGCTCACGACCCCTGGCACCCATCAGTCGCAATGCTTGGATGGAATGTGACATTTGTCCGGCGTTGTCCATGAAAGTGGCGGCCGAGCCATCCACCAACACCCCCTCCACACCCGACTCGATCAACTCGCCGGCCGCGGCACAACGGTATGCCAAAACGGCCAGCCCGCTGGCCATGGCCTCCAATGTCACGTTGCCAAAGGTTTCAGTCTGACTGGGAAATACAAACAAATCTGCGCTGGCGTAATGCCTGGAAAGGGCTTCGCCCGTTTGGAACCCCGCAAAAATCACATCGGGATGCTGGCGTTGCCACTGTTCACGCAGCGGACCGTCACCCACCATAACCAATTTGGCTCGCACTCCTTTGCCCAAAATATGGCGCCAGGTCGCAAATAACAATTCCAGATTTTTTTCAGCGGCCAAGCGAGATACGCAAATCAAGACCAGTGTGTCGTCATCCACCCCCCAAAGCCGACGCAATTCGATGGAGCGGTGCACAGGGTCAAAGCGCGAGGTATCTACCCCCCTGGGCACATGGTGCAGGCGTAAAAAACCCATATTCGATAAATCGGTACATAGTTCCCGGGTCGGAACCATGGTCAGGTGCGCCGAGTTATGGAACTTTTTTAAATATCGCAAGATCGGTCCGCGCAACCATCCCATGCGATAATGTTGGCTGTAACTGTGAAAATTGGTGCGGAAGTCACTGCTCACGGGAATTTTCATTTTCAGAGCCAGGCGCAAGGCCGACCAGCCCAGGGGCCCTTCGGTGGCAATATGAACCAAGTCTGGACGTTGACGGGTCCATAGCCTTTTGAGCATCCGAGTGGCCGGTAAACCCAGGCGCACATGTCGGTACATCGGTAGCGGGACCCCGCGAACCCAATATTCCTCCAGCGCACCGCCTGTCTGCAGCGGGTTGTCGTGATGACGGGGACGAACCAACCATACATGGTGCCCTCTTTCACGCAAGCCTTCGACGGTTTTGGCCAAAGTCAAAGAAACGCCGTTGACATCCGGCGGATAGGTTTCCGTCACCACGCAAATCCGCAAAGAACGATTTGCGGGCGGCAAGTCATCGATCAAAACTTCGGGTATGTCCATCCCCATGAATGTGCATGACGGATGCAACAAAACCATGAACATGAGATGAAGTTCTGATGACAACGCAATCAGGGAATTCAGTTTTCATCAATTATTCATCATTGCCATTGCATGATGTCAGCCATCGAGAACCCTTGAAACAGAACGGAGGCTGAATGAGCTTATTTTTCCAAACCCTGAAGACCCAACGTTGGGATGACCATCGCTTTTATCACCAGAGTCGCATCAATCAGAGTCTGCACCTGGTCAGCGCATTGTCGTTTCTGACCGCTTATGCATATTTGTTCATTGACCCGGCCGTGTCCGGGTGGATCGCGTGGCTGGTCGCGATGACAACCCGGCAACTGGGGCACTTTGTATTCGAACCCGATGGATACGACGAAGTCAACCAAGTGACCAATGCGCATAAAGAAGAAATCAAGGTGGGCTATAACCTGTTTCGTAAGGTGATACTGCTGAGCATTTGCGCGCTGATCCCTGTGCTGGCGTGGTTTGCCCCCGAAACCATCTACTGGATGGTGCCGGAGTCTTACGAGAACAACTCTTTCGATCTGATTGGCATGGCCTGGGTCATGTTGGGTTTTGGCGGAATGTGTTTCAGGGTGTGCCAGTTGTGGGTCAGAGACGGTTGGGTCCAAGGTGTGGCCTGGGCTTCAAAGATCATCACTGACCCGATCCATGACATCATCCTGTATCACAAAGCACCGCTTTATCTGTGGCGCGGCGAATTGATAGACCCCATGTCACATGTTCGCCAGCACTGAGTCCTTGCGATGCCAGCTTTGCCACATTTCCTTCAGGATTTGAAGTTGTATGTGGCCGGGCTTGGCGTCCGGATTGACCCACCACCATCCGTTTTCACTCATCTCTTGACAAGCCATGAGCACCGAGTCACACACAGCGTCGAAATCCTCATCGGTGTATGAAAAGTTAAAGATAAAGCGACCTGTGCCCACCCAACTCAATGCCACACCGTGGCGTCGCAGGTAATATTGAAGCATCCAGTTGTAACGGCTGGGTCTTTCGTAGACCAGCGTCCAGACCGACTGTAGACCCTCGAAATGAACTGGCATATCAGCCATAAGCAGGCGTTGATTTATATGGCGCAAGCGCCGCATCCAAAGATCATTCTGTGCCTCGACCATGTCCTTGCAGGCCGGCGTCATCCAGTGCTTCAAAAATTCGTTCATGCTGGCCATCACATAAGGATGGGCATTGAATGTCCCGCGCGCAAAGCACAGGTCGGCGGGTCGCTGCGGGCGATAACGTCGCATCCACTCTTTTTTGCCACAAATCACGCCCACCGGCAGCCCTCCACCCAGCGTTTTGCCATAAGTCACCATGTCCGCTTCCACCCCGTAAAAAGCTTGCGCCCCCTGATGACCCAGACGAAAGCCGAGAAAGACCTCATCCAGTATGAAGGCTATGCCATTTTGTCGACAAACCTCGCGCAAATCGCGCAACCACCGGGTATAGGCCTGGCGATCAAAACGGGGACGGCGGCCATTGGTCACCAAGGTCGAATCACCAGGTGCCGATTGGTTGGGGTGCAAGGCTTGAATGGGGTTGACCAGCACACAAGCGATGTCTTTTCGGCGCGCCAAAAGTTCCAGCGTAGGCGCATGCATTTCCCGCAAGGTCAATGTGTCCTCAGAGGGGGGCATGGGGTTACCCGGACCGGGTTGCACATCGTCCCACCAGCCATGGTATGCCCCTGCGAACCGCACCAGTTTGCGTCGCCCCGTCTGATATCGCGCCAACCGCACAGCCTGCATGACCGCCTCTGTACCGGACATGTGAAAGGTCACCTCGTCCATGCCCGACACGGCTCGCAACATCTCGATATTTTCTTTCGCGATGGGATGGTAAGAACCAAGCACAGGTCCCAACGGAGCTGCGACTTGCTGGGCCTGTTGAATGCATTTTTTGTAGAAGTCGGTGCCCAGCAAATTCACGCCATAAGACCCGGTGACATCCCAATAGGGTTGATCATCCAGATCGAAGACCCGATTGCCCTCGCTGCGAACCCAGACAGAACTGATGGGCAGATCCTGCACCAATGCTCGGAATTGAAATGGCACCCGGTATCGATTGATCAATTGCAAATCGGACAAATGAGGGTGCATCTCTTGGGTCCACTGAATGCTTTTGGGGTGGCTCTCCATCAGCTCTGCCGACAAGTGCCGCCATGCCTTCTGCCGCTTATTTTTAATGCTCTCGGGGGCTCCATCGACTTGCAATGCTTGTTCAATCGGGTATTCGTAACCAGGCAACCATTTGGTCAGTCGCCGTGCCCAACGGGCATGGCCCACCAAGCCGGGGGCCTTGGATCTGCTCAACAGCCAACGCAGGGCCAAGTGACGCCACAGGGCAACGGACGCCAGCAAAAAGACCAAGGACACCAGAACCCATTGCAACTCCAAGCTCATGACAAATTCTCCTTGGCACATTTATATGAACACTTGGTGAAACCATGATGACAAAGACCCTGCGACAAAAATTGAGAGATGACTTGAATTTTGTGCTCACCAACCTTGGCCCGCGCCGCGCCTGGTCCAGACTGGCGGGCCGAATCAGTTTATGGAGACAACCTTTGTTCACCAGGTTGGCCCTTTGGATTTGGAATCGATTTGACCCGCTGGAATTGCACGACTCCCCCGCGCAGCGCTACGCCAGCATCCACGAATGTTTCACCCGCCCCCTTAAGCCTGACGCCAGAAAGATCGCCCCGGAGCCGGAAATCTTTTGCAGCCCCTGCGATGGCATTCTGGGGGCCCATGGGCGCATTGAAGACGGCATGTTGTTCCAGCTCAAAGGTAAATCGTATGCCTTGCAAGATCTGGTAGGGCCTACCGACGAACATCACCCTTGGCGTGATGGGCATTTTGTGACGATACGAATCAAATCCAATATGTACCATCGGTTTCATTCGCCCTGCAAGGGCACTCTGACACGCTCGCAGTACTTTCCCGGTGACGCCTGGAATGTCAATCCGCCCACGCTGTCTCGAGTCAATCAACTTTTTTGCCGCAACGAACGTGCCTGCCTTCATTTGCATACCGCGCAAGGTGACTGGATCGCCCTGGTCCCTGTGGCCGCCATTTGGGTAGCGGGCATCAGGGTTCATGCGCTGGAGCAGACCGACTGGCGTGATTGGACCAATCCAAGGCCACTCACACCCGGGTTCGAGGTGCGCAAAGGGGAGGAAATGGGGTGGTTCGAGCACGGCTCGACCATCGTCCTGATTTCCCCTGCCAGCCTGCGCATGTGCGAGGGCCTTAAGGAAGGGGATCGGCTCTGGATGGGACAGGCTCTGCTGCGTCGATGTGCGGACGCCACATGAGAGCAATGGTGGAAATGGATATCAGGGCGGCATAAACACCCAGCAGAACTGAAAAAGAGCACCCTGCCTGGGTCAATACCGCATACATGCCCAGCATCAGCAGAATGCTGAGGTTCTCATTGAAATTCTGCACGGCAATCGAGCGACCCGCCGTCAGCACCTGCCCTCCCCGATGTTGCAACATGGCGTTCATGGGCACCACCAGCAAACCACTGAGGGCACCCACCCCCCAAGTCAGCGGCAAAGCCCAAAGCCAATCGTCTATCCAGACCATGACAGGCAACATCAAGCCCAACAACAACCCGCACCCCAAAACCCGATGATGATTAGCCAACTGGATATACCGGCCCGCCCACCAGGCACCTGCCATCACCCCGAGCCCGGCCCATCCTTGCAGATAAGCCCCTTGATCCAGACCTAGACCCAGACCGGTTTGCGCCCATGACAAAACCATGAGTTGCATGCTGGCCCCCACGCCCCAAAACAAGGTGGTGATGCACAAAGAGGTGCGGGCAGGCGGGTCGCGCCACAAAGCCAACCAGTCATGGCGAAAGAACTCAAAACATCTGGGCCACCACTTGCCCGGCATCGAACTTTGTGCGGGCACACCGGGTACCCACCAGGTCAGTATCAAAGCCAGGGCATATACCGCCAGCACCGGTCCTATGGACAAGTCAGAGGATGACGCCTGATCCGTCCAGGGACTGAGCCAGACTCTCGCGCTGTCCTGAAACGAGGTGCTTACCCACCATCCGCCACATGCCACCCCACCCATGGCCGCGCACACTGTGGACGTTTCGATCCAGCCATTGGCACGCACCAACTGGGTGGCCGGAACGCGCTGCGTCATCCATCCATATTTGGCCGGTGAATACAGGGCAGCCCCCACACCTACCAGCGCATAGGCCCCCAACACATCGGCGCTGGCCCACATCGCGAATACGCCAGCTAGCTTGAGGGCATGAGAGATCCACATGATGCGAGTTTTAGGCCAGCCATCCGCACTGACCCCCACCCAGGGAGCCAGCAAAACATAAGAGATCGTGAATACGCACTTCAGCAAAGGAACGGTCCAGGCCGGCTGCCCTTGTGCCATCAATTGGGCCATGGCCACGATCAGCAAGGCGTTGTCGGCCCAGGAAGAAAAAAACTGTGCGATGAGCAGAAAAAAGAAACCTTGTGGCAGGCGCGGCATGTCGACATGAGAACAGACCCGGATGACAAATCAAAGACAAGCCTTGTCATCTAAATTTCAAATTTCTGTTGTCTCCCTGACACAAGTGCTACCGACAATGGCCTGGAACGTTGAATAGATTTATGACTCATTACCGCTCCGTGTTCATCTCAGATTTGCACCTGGGCACCCCCGGATGTCAAGCCGATGCACTGTTGGATTTCCTCAAACGGGTCGACAGTGACTACCTCTATCTGGTGGGTGACATCATTGATGGATGGCAGCTCAAACAGCGCTGGTATTGGCCACAGGCCCACAACGATGTGGTGCAAAAAATTCTGCGTAAAGCCCGCAAGGGATGCCAAGTCACATTTATCGCCGGTAACCACGATGAATTTGCCCGACTGTTCACGGGTCACCATTTCGGTGGTATCCACATCACCCGCCATGCTGACCACACCCTGCTGGATGGTCGGCGCTTCTGGGTCGTGCACGGCGATTATTTCGATGCCGTGGTTCAACGGGCCAAGTGGCTGGCGATGCTGGGTGATCATGCCTACGAATTCGTATTAAAACTCAATCGACACTTCAACCGAATTCGCGCACACCTCGGCTTGCCTTATTGGTCGCTTTCAGCCTATTTAAAACATAAAGTCAAGCAAGCGGTCAGCTACATCAGTCATTTTGAGGAAGCCGTGGCCCATGAGGCCCGCAAGAGAGGCTACCAGGGTGTGGTCTGCGGACATATCCATCATGCAGAAATCCGCGATATTGAAGGTATTTTGTATTGCAACGACGGCGATTGGGTCGAGAGCATGACCGCTTTGGTCGAGCACCACGACGGCACCCTTGAAATTCTTTGCTGGCAAAACCCGACGGCAGTACTGGTCAATCCTGCAGTGCCTGCACTGCCTTGACCCGTCAAGGACCCAGGTGCTTTTGGGTCAGAGCAACTCGGGCAGTTGGATCGTCCACAACTGGGTTTGAATTTGATCTTCCCGCTGCCTGGCGCGCATCCACCAGATCGATCCCTTGCGCACGCCCACCGTGTCGTGCGGCAGGTGAAACAATTCTGCGATGGTGTGGCCCAGTGCGGGTTGATGACCCACCACCAGCGCCGTCATTTTGGCGTGGGGCCATTGAACGAGTGTCAACAGCCCGTGGTGATCACATTGGGGCGAGAGTTCATCTCTGATTTTGAATTTGCGCCCCAAATGAGCTACTGTCTGTTCAGCTCGGCGCGCCGGGCTACAAAAAATCCGGGCCCCTTGCGGCAATTGTCGGTCCAGCCATTTGGCCATGCGGGCCGCCTGTCGATGGCCTTTGTCTGACAACTCACGAGTCATGTCGTCGTTGCCGGGTTCGGCATCCAGGGCGTCGGCATGTCGCCACAAAATGAGATCCACTCAGGCCCCCAAAAAATGTTTTCTGTACCGTCTGGGCATGTCAGAGATTTTCATGACCATGGGCAAGTCAGCCGTATTGAAGTCCGGGTCCCAGGCGGGCGCCCCCATGATTTTGGCCCCCAATCGCAAATAGCCTTTGATCAATGCCGGCGGTTCGGCGTGCGCCAGGGGTGCTTGCAGTCGGATGGGCAGTGGCAAGCGGGGCCGGGCTTGCAGATCGATCGGGGCCAAATGCTGGTCTTTGAGTTTGAGCCAAATGCTGGCGGCCGCCTCCGTGTCAATCACACCCTGATGGCACATCGGAATGCTGGCGCAACCGACCATCATGTCAAGCTGATTGCGAACCATGAATTCAGCCAAAGCGCCCCACAAGGCCATGATCACCCCGCCATGGCGGTGCTCGGGGTGAACACAGCTGCGCCCCAGTTCAACCATGCGCTCGCGCCAGGCGCGCAGTCGGGTCAAGTCAAACTCGGTCTCGGTATAAAACCCCCCCACCCGTTTGGCCTGCGCCGGGGTCAAGACCCGGTAAGTGCCGATCACCATGCGACTTTTCAAATCGCG
>JBEAZY010000095.1:0-7145 GCA_041159205.1 Pseudomonadota bacterium | reverse complement strand
GTTTTTCATCATCCGCATGCCGCGCGGCATTCTGGGCACATGGTTAGAGCGCAAGAGCGGTGGCTGACGCAGCTCATTTTTGGAGACATCTGATGCTGAAAACCTTGAGTTTCACCCCCGGCGGTTATGACTTCGTGCTGGGTGGCTTCCCCTACAGCGCGGGCGTGCGGGCACAAGCGGGGCATGCCTTGCGCCGGGTTCGGTTTTCTCGGGTCTTGCCCATGCAGCAGGGATTTGAATGGATTGAGACCCATTTAAAGAGCCAGGGCTTGCCCTTGCACCAATTGGCGGCTTGCGAATTGCGCTCGCCTGCGGCCTTGAGCTTGCAAGACTTTCAATCGTTCAACCAGGGCTATGTGCGAGTGTTAAACCAATGGGGCCTGATTCAAAACGGTCTCAACCCGGTGGCGCGCAGCAATCTGTCTCCCCGCCATGACCCACCGGAACAGCCTGGTTTCTTCGCCTTCACCTATGCAGTGCCCGAGGGCGGCTCGCGTGACTGGGTGGTGGCCGGCAGTGGTGAATGGCCCGAAGATCAACCGTTTCCAGAGGGCATCGTGGCCCGGGGCGACGTCACCTCCTCGGGCTTGCGTCGCAAGGTGGCGTATGTGTTGGACACCATGGTGGCCCGCATGCGGGCCTTGGGTGTGAACCCCCGGGGCATGAGTGCGGCGCAGGTCTATACCGTGCATGATTTCTCAAGCCTGGTCGATACCGAGTTCAGGCCACGGGGTTTTTTGCCCCCCGGTCTGACCTGGCACTTGTGTCGCCCCCCCATCCTCGAATTGGAGTTCGAGATGGACGCGCGCGGTGTGCGACAAGAGTTGTGGGCGCCGGTTTGAGTCTGCCGGCGAACAGGGGCTTGAAGTCAGCCCTTGGGCCGCTGCACGCCTGACAAGCGCTCCATCACAGCGCATACGGCGGCTGTGTCAAAGGTGGTCATGCCTTGGGCCATGGCAGCCGAGTGGATGCTGGAGGCGACGGCGAAGAGGGGAGTCGCGCAGTCGATGCTCTTGGCGTACTCTTGAATGATGGCCAAGTCTTTGGACATGGTCGCGAAGGTCGCAGACACGTTTTCCTGGTAGTTGTTTTGCACCATCATCGGACCGCGCACCTCAAAAATGCGCGACGTAGCGGCGCTGCCACACAAGACCTCGTAGATGGTTGCGGGGGGAATGCCGGCCTTCATGCCCAAGGCCATCGCTTCGGCAGTGGAGACATTGTGGATGGCCACCAGCAGGTTGGCCACGTACTTCATTCGACTGCCGTTGCCGAATTCGCCCAAAAAGTGCGAGATTCTTCCCATGGCATGCAAGGCCGGTTTGAGGCTTTCATAAGCGTCAAGGTCGCCACTGGCAAAAAAGACCAAATCGCCTTTGGCGGCTTGAGCGCCTGTGCCGCTGACCGGACAGTCCAGCAGGTTGATGCCACGCTTTGACAAGGCCTGTTGGGCCGTAAGTTTGTCCTCGAGACCCAGGGTGCAGGTGTCTGCCACCACCGTGCCTTTGCGAGCCTCGATCAGGCCTTTGGGGCCTGTCATCACCGCATGAAAGGCTGCCGGGGTGGGCAAAGAGGTGATGACCGCGTCGCATTGCTCGCTCACGGCCACGGGTGAATCTGCGCCACTCAGGCCCTCGGCTTCGAGCGCGCGTTGTCGCTCGGTGTGGGCATCGTGACCAACCACCGTATAGCCTTTGCGCATCAGGTTGCGAGCATAAGCCGAGCCCATGATTCCCAATCCCACCACCCCAATGATTTCACTCATGGATCTAAAACCTTTCATACATGTTCGTGTCAGTCACTCACCATCTGTCGCACCAGTTGCATCACTCGGCTGTCCCAGTGTCGAAACTGGCTCAGGATGCTGAAGTGATCCTCTTTGGGCAGGGACTCGGTGGTGGGAACCACTTTTTTGCCCCATGCCGCTTGCAGCAAAGCGTTTTGGCGCAAGAATTCAGGGCTCTCCAGTGCGCCAGCCAGGCAGTGGATGTGACCTAGGCCGGGACATGGCATCCAGGCCGGGCTGCACTGGATGGCCTCGGTCGGGGTGAGTTGAAGGTCGGCTTGCACAAAAGCGGCTTGGCGCACGCTGTCGAGCTCATGGACCCCCGATATTGACATGGCCGACTTGACCAGGTCTTGGGGCAAATCACGGGCCTCACGATGCCACTGGGCCAACAGCATCATGGCCGCCAGGTGTCCACCCGCCGAATGGCCGACCACATGGATGCGTTCTCGGTCCCCGCCCAGTGCTTGGGCGTTGCGCCACACCCAGGCGAGCGCGCGCACCATCTGGCGGCAGATTTCGCTCACGCTCACCTGTGGGGCCAGATCGTAGTTCACCACAACCGGCAAAGCGCCAGCGTCAATGAGGGCGGGCGCGACAAAGCTGTGATCCGATTTGTCCAGCGACCGCCAGTAGCCGCCGTGGATGAACACGACAATGGGGGCGCGCGGCTTGTTGGCTTCAAACACGTCTAGCTTTTGTCCACCGGAGGGTCCATAAGGGACATCGATGCGACCGCGCAAATGAAGTCTGGAGATGGCCGACCAGGCGGCCCAGTTTTTCAGGTGAACCTGGCAGTCGGGCACTCGGGCTCGGTTGTTGTATTGCTCGTTGTACCAGTCCGGGCTGCGGGAAGAGGTCATGGGGCTATCGCCTGGTTAGCACCTTTAGCTTGGGGCGGTCGCCCTCGGCTTTGGCAGTGATGGGGGGTTTGGGCAGGCCGCTCTGGCCGGTTTCGAGCACAAATTGATGGGTCAAGGTGTACCAGGCGCCACGCACATCGGCGTCAGGGGCAGGGGCATCCTGACGCTGGTAGTGTCCAATCAGGCGATCGGTCACACCAAATTGAACGTCGGTGCTCAGATGCGGGTCGTCACTTGAGTAGACCTGCGAGAACTGGGTTTTGAAGCCTGGCTTGCAGATCATGAAATGGATGTGTGCCGGTCGCATATTGTGACGACCCAGGGTTTTGATCAGATCGCCCGCTGGCCCATCGACCGGAATCGGATAACCGCTGGGCTTGATGGTGCGAAACCTGACCCAGCCCTGTTCGTCGGTGCGAAATTTGCCGCGCAAATTCATGTCCACCTGCTGCGGGTCCTGATTTTCGTAAAAGCCCTCGGAGGAAGACTGCCAGA
Organism: Pseudomonadota bacterium; assembly: GCA_041159205.1. Lineage (GTDB taxonomy): Bacteria > Pseudomonadota > Gammaproteobacteria > Burkholderiales > Burkholderiaceae_C > Limnohabitans. Next base: position 4,001 of record JBEAZY010000095.1, on the reverse strand, counting down.
CATCGACTTCAGCGTCGATCACTGGACTCCCCTGTGTGTCGAGCACTTGCGCATGGACAAACACCGGCTCACCCGGGGTCGGGCCGCGCACGATGCTGCCGCCTTGAGGCGTCACGGGTGAGTTCATGCGCCAGAACGGCCCCATCAGGTTGGCGGTGGTTTCGGTGGTGCCACCTTGCCCGTTGTTGATCAGGCAGACCAAAGCGGAAACCCCCAAAGAGCCGGCGGCCAGGGCCACTTCGTTGTGCGATGCGTGGGTGGCCTGACCCAGTCGGGCGATGGTGCCCAGGGCCTGTTGAAACTCGGCCTCGCTTAAACGCACTTCGGTCACGAAGCCATGCAGATGACGAACCAGTGCTTGCAAAATCTGACGGGTTCGCGGGTCTTGCGCCCGCGCCATCTCGGCCAGTACCGACTGGGTCAGTTGATCAGCTTGGCGCAGGGTCATGAATGTGAGGCCATCCGATGGAAAAAAGACATCGTGACGCAAAAGCGATCCATTCGGGGGATCATGCACATGGAATATACCAATAATTGTGAGGGCGCAAAGTCGCCTGAGTGATGCTAAGCTCTATTCATAGTCAGGCCTGCCAAATGGATCTGGCCAAAGGAGTATCTTTTGACCACTGGACTCGTCACCGAACTGGACCATCGCGGCGTTTTGCGCTTGACCTTGCAACGCCCCGATAAAAGCAATGCCTTGAACAGCGCCATGTTGCTCGCCCTCCATGAGGCTTTGCACCAAGCTGTCGTCGATGATCAGGTTCGCCTTTTGGTTTTGTCGGGGCAAGGCAAGCATTTTTGCTCAGGCGCCGACACCGATGCGCCGCCGGATGAAGTCAAGTCCAGACCGGTCCGGCTGCACCAGCTGTGTCATTCCCTCTATCTATGCCCCAAACCCATGTTGGCCCAAGTGCAGGGCGCATGCCTGGGGGCAGGGTTGGCCATGGTGGCAGGGTGCGATTGGGTGCTCGCGCATCAGGAATCATTTTTTTCTTTGCCTGAGGTGCGGCTCGGCTTTGCCCCGAACTCGCTCCTTCCCTACCTGACCCGCGCTGTGCCAGCCCGCCAACTCATGCCCTATGTGCTATCGGGTGCGCGCTTTGATGCCAGGCAAGCGCTGGCCATGGGTTTGGTGCACCGGATTGCCGAACAGGACCAGGCCCCGGCTCTCATGGATCAGACCATCGAAGAAATGTTGTGGGCTGCACCATTGGCTCAGACTTCGGTCAAAGGAGTCTGGCGCGAGCTCGAACACCAGACCCCCACCTTGGAGCTGGCTGAATCCTTGCAAGATCACGTTGACCAGCAAAAATTAAGCCCTCAGGCTTTAGAGGCGCAAGCCGCATTGAAAGAAAAGCGGCGTCCAAATTGGCTGGACAAATAGAAAAACAAGGAGGGGATTCTGTCAAAAGGGCGCCTCACAGGTGTGGCAGACACCTGGGTGACGGTCTTGCGTTTTCCCTCATGGCCAAAATCGCTGCCTTGAGCCATCATCTGTACGCTCAAAGTATCGAGGAGTACCGCCATGAAACGCCGCCTGATCGTACGCCAATTGCTCGCCACTCCGGCCATTTTGGCCCCTTGGGCCGCATGGTCGGCCCCGCCCCCCAAGCCCAGCGGTTTTCCTGTACGTCCTTTGCGCATCGTGGTCCCGTTCCCGCCCGGCGGAGCGGCCGACATATTGGCCAGGCCCTTGGCCCAACAACTCAGTCAACGCATCGGACAACCCGTTTTGATCGACAACAAGCCCGGGGCCAACACCGTGATCGGTGCCAACCATGTCGCGACTTCCCCGGCCGACGGCTATACCCTATTGATGGGCAGCGAGGCCGGATTGTCGCTGGCCGCCGAATTGGCCCCTATCACCAAGATCGAGGTGCCCTACCGGGTGGATCGCGATTTTTCGCCCATATCGCTTTTGGGTCACTATGGTTCGCTCATGACCATCAACCCCGATGTTCCTGCCAAAAACTTGCAAGAGTACGTCGATTACGCGCGCAAGAACCCGAAAAAAATCAACTTTGCCTCGTTCGGTCTCGGCAGTCAGCCTCATATCATGATGGAGACACTGAACCAGATGACTGGCATCGATACGGTGCATCTGCCGTACAAGGGCGTGGCCCCGGCGACCAACGATTTGGTTGCAGGCCATGTTCAGGCCATGATCTCGGCCCCATCGACACCCCTGCCGCATGTGCGTGACCAGAAGTTGCGCGGCCTGGCGTATTCAGGATCCAAGCGCTTGCCCGAGTTGCCCAATGTCCCCACATTTGCCGAGGCCGGACTGCCCAGTTTCAATCCGCGAGGCTGGTTTGGCCTGGTGATGGCCAGTGCCACCCCCGAGCCGATTCGGGCCTGGCTGTCTGAGACGATCTGGTCGGTTGTGCAAAGCAGTGAATATCAAATCAACACCATATTGAAAAATGGTTACGAGGTACCGACCACCGAGCCCTCTGCAATGTCCGAATTCATGCAGGAAGACCGACATTACTGGAAACGGATGGTCGATCTGGTTCGACATCGACTGGTTTGATGGCATGCAGTTGGCGACTTTTTGAACGATGCAGACCCTATGATCGACCCCCATTTACACGCCATGTTGTGCCGAAATGCGGCACTCTACCCAAACCGCCCAGCGCTGGAATTTGAAGGCCAGGTGATGACGCACCTCGCCTTGTTGCAATATGCTGCCCGCATCAGTCAGACTTTCTGTCAAGCAGGTGTCCAATACGGTGATCGGGTCGCCATTTTGTCGCGCAATACCCTAGACATGGTCTTGGCTTTGTCGGCTTGCGAATTGTCGGGCCGCATCGCAGTGCCTTTGAACCATCGACTGGCCACGCCCGAACTCTCGCTCATCGCCAGTGACTGTACCCCTAAATTGTTGTTGGTGGACGCCGAATTCATCGACGTGGCCCGTGTCATGATCGAACAAGTCAAACACGAAATGACCCTGTGGGTCATGGGGGGCGAAGTCGATCAGATACCCAACCTGAGACAACTTGCCCAAGGTGCTGCATGCACTTTGCCCGAGCCCCCGCAAGCCCATGATACGGCTTGCATCATCTACACCAGCGGCTCCACCGGCCGCCCGAAAGGGGTCATGCTGAGTCACCAAGGCATGATCGAATCGGGTCGGGTCCTGGCTGCCCCGGCGGTGGTCCGGCCTGATAGTCGGCAATTGGTCATCATGCCTTTGTTTCATGTGGGTGCGGCGGCGCACCGCATGGCCTATTTGGTGCATGGGGGCACCATGGTCTTACACCGGAAATTTGAGGCAGCGCAGGTCTTGTCCGAATTAAGCACAGGACACATCACCGACATCCATCTGGCGCCGACCATGTTGCGCTCGCTTCTGGATGAGATCGGAGATCGCCCCGTGACCTTCGATCAACTCGAATGTGTCAAATACGCTTCCTCTCCCATACCAGAAGACACGCTGGCACGGGCCATCAAGTTGTTTGGCCCCAAGTTGATCCAGTTTTATGCATTAACGGAATCAGGGGCGATCGCCACTGTGCTTCATCGTTATGTGCACGCTGAGGCAGCTCAGGGCATAGGCGTACATCGTTTGCGTTCGGCGGGGCAACCGCATCTGGGTTGCCAGATGCAAATCCGAGATCGTGCCGGTCAGGTCTGCCCCCCGGGTGTTGAAGGGGAAATTTGGTTGCGTTCGGCGGCCATGATGACGGGCTACTGGAACAATCCCGAGTTAACCCGCAACAACCTCGTCGATGGGTGGTTGCGCACGGGGGATGTGGCGCGTTTTGACGAAGAAAACTTTTTGTTCATCATGGATCGCATGAAGGACATGGTGGTTTCAGGGGGCGAAAACATCTATAGCTCAGAGGTCGAGCGAACTCTCGAGTCGCACCCCGATGTGCTCGAATCGGCGGTCATCGGCATCCCTGATCCGCATTGGGGCGAGGCGGTTCATGCCTTTGTGGTCTTGCGCCCCGGAGCCATCAACCCTGGTGCCGACCATCTGATCGAGTATT
>JBEAZY010000094.1:0-3147 GCA_041159205.1 Pseudomonadota bacterium | reverse complement strand
TAGCCCCCGGTCGAGTGTTGCACCCCCTTGGGTTTGCCGGTCGAACCAGAGGTATAGAGCAAGAACAGCGGGTGCTCGGCCTCGACCCATTCGGGCTCGCAGGTGGTGGCTTGCAGATCGGCCAAATCGGCCATGAACTGGTCGCGCCCCGCCTTCATGTCGACAGCCGCACCCGAACGCTTGACCACCAGCACGTTTTTGACACTGTCACAACCACCCAGGGTCAGGGCCTCGTCAACAATGGCTTTCAGGGGGAGTTGCTTACCGCCACGCACCTGATGGTCGGCGGTGATCACGGCCACGGCACCGGTGTCTTCAATGCGGTCGCGCAGCGACTGGGCCGAGAACCCCCCAAACACCACCGAGTGGGTGGCGCCAATGCGGGCGCAGGCCTGCATGGCGGCCACACCGTCGATTGACATGGAGATATAAATGATGACGCGGTCGCCTTTTTTAATGCCCAGCGACTTGAGCGCATTGGCAATCTGACAGGTCTTGGCCAACAACTGCCGGTAGGAGACCTTGGTGACTTCGCCGCCATCGGCCTCGAAAATGATCGCAGTCTTGTCACCCAGCCCGCGCTCGACATTGCGGTCCAGGCAGTTGTAAGACGCGTTGAGGGTGCCGTCTTCGAACCACTTGAAAAATGGGGCGTTGCTTTCGTTCAGCACCTTGGTAAAAGGCTTTTTCCAGCTGATCAGGCGACGCGCGTGCTCGGCCCAAAATCCCTCATAGTCTTGCTCGGCCTTCTGGCACATGGCGCGGTAGGCATCCATGCCCGACACTTTGGCCTTGGCGACAAAGTCGGCCGGGGGAAGATAGATGTTGTTTTCGGTGCTCATCGGGGTCTCCTCAAACCTGTTTTTGACAAAACAGGCTGACTGTCGCTACCGGCTCTTACAAGCCACTGACTGGCACCAGTCTGACAGCCCTTAGGGGGGGACTGGTGTCCCAGGCCGCTGCTTCTTCGCCCTACAATGGGGGGTTATGGCCACACAGAAACAACGCCCCGCCGCCCTGCCCCGGGTGATTTTTGCCAGCCGCTGGTTGCAACTGCCCCTTTATCTGGGCCTGATTGCCGCCCAGGCGGTCTATGTCTGGCATTTCTGGATTGAACTGCTGCATCTGCTCGAAGCGGCCATGGGCAATCAAACCGCTTTGCAGGCCCTGGTCGAGGGCATCGGCCACAAGAGTGATACGGGTGTCACACGTCTGAACGAAACCATCATCATGCTGGTGGTGCTGGCCCTGATCGACGTGGTCATGATTTCCAACCTGCTCATCATGGTGATCGTGGGTGGCTACGAAACCTTTGTTTCTCGCATGTACCTGGAAGACCACCCGGACCAACCCGAATGGCTCAACCACGTCAATGCCTCGGTCTTGAAGGTCAAACTGGCCACGGCCATCATAGGCATCTCTTCCATACACCTGCTCAAGACCTTCATCAACGCCGCCAATTACGAAGAAAAAGTGCTGATCTGGCAAACCGTGATACACATCACCTTCTTGCTCAGCGCCCTGGCCATTGCCTACACCGACCGCCTTTTGCATTCACCCACTTCGGAACACTGAAATGACGACCACCCTGCGCCAAAAAGACCTGATCGAGTCCGTTGCCGCTGCCCTGCAGTACATCAGTTACTACCACCCCGCCGATTACATCCAGCACCTGGCTCGCGCCTATGCGATCGAGACCTCACCGGCGGCACGCGACGCCATTGCACAAATTCTGACTAATAGCAAAATGAGCGCACTGGGCCACCGGCCCATCTGTCAAGACACGGGCATCGTCAACGTTTTCATCAAAATCGGCATGGATGTGCGCCTGGAGGGCTTCACCGGCAGTCTGGAAGACGCCATCAATGAAGGGGTGCGCCAGGGCTACAACCACCCCGACAACATGCTGCGCGCCAGCGTCGTGGCCGACCCCCAATTCGCCCGCAAGAACACCCGCGACAATACCCCCGCCGTGATCTTCACCGAGTTGGTGATGGGCGACAAGGTGGATGTGACGGTTGCCGCCAAAGGCGGTGGCAGCGAAAACAAATCCAAAATGGTCATGCTCAACCCCAGCGACAGCATCGTCGACTGGGTGCTCAAAACCGTCCCCACCATGGGCGCGGGCTGGTGTCCCCCGGGCATGCTGGGCATCGGCATCGGTGGCACGGCGGAAAAGGCTGTGCTCATGGCCAAGGAAAGCCTGATGGAAGACCTCAATATGTACGAGTTGCTGCAAAAGTCGTCCAAAGGCGAAAAGCTGACTCAAGTGGAAGACCTGCGCCTTGAGCTTTATCACAAGGTCAATGCGCTGGGCATTGGTGCCCAGGGCCTGGGAGGACTGACCACGGTGCTTGATGTCAAGGTGCAGATGTACCCCACCCATGCGGCTTCCAAGCCGGTGGCCATGATTCCGAACTGTGCCGCCACGCGCCATGCCCACTTTGTGCTTGATGGCTCCGGCCCTGTGTACCTTGAGGCGCCTTCTCTCGACCTATGGCCCAGCGTGGCTTGGGAGCCGGATACTCAAAAGAGCCAGCGGGTTGACCTCAATACCCTGACCCGCGAGCAGGTGGCCAGTTGGAAACCCGGTCAGACCCTGTTGCTGAACGGCAAGATGCTGACTGGCCGCGACGCCGCTCACAAGCGCATCCAGGACATGCTGGCCAAGGGCGAGAAGTTGCCCGTCTCATTCAGCAATCGGGTCATTTACTACGTCGGCCCGGTCGACCCGGTGCGCGATGAAGCGGTGGGCCCGGCCGGACCGACCACCTCCACCCGCATGGACAAATTCACCGACATGATGCTGTCGAAGACCGGGCTGATCGCCATGATCGGCAAAGCCGAACGCGGTCCAGAGGCGATCGAGGCCATCCGTCAGCACAAAAGCGCCTATCTGATGGCGGTGGGCGGTGCCGCCTATCTGGTCAGCAAGGCCATCAAGACCGCCAAGGTGGTGGGCTTTGAAGACTTGGGCATGGAAGCCATTTATGAATTTGATGTGGTCGATATGCCCGTCACGGTGGCGGTCGATGCGGGCGGTACCAGTGCCCACATCACCGGCCCGGCCGAATGGTCGAAACGCATCGCCAGCGGCGAATTCAAAGGCATCACGCTGGCTTCGGTCTGATCAGTGCAGGTGGCGTG
>JBEAZY010000093.1:0-16447 GCA_041159205.1 Pseudomonadota bacterium | reverse complement strand
CATCGAAGCCCTCAGAAAGTATTGCGAATGAGCCCCCATGACCCCTCTTTGCGCCACTGCCGCCGCATGTTCTTGCGTGGACTCACGGTGCAGGCCCGCATCGGTATACATGACTTCGAGCGCGTGGGCCCGCAGCGCCTCATACTGGACATCGATGTCTATGTCGATCTGGCCGGCCACACCCCGCAGGCCGATGACATCGCCGAAGTGGTCGACTATGATTTTGTGCGCGACCTGGTTCACCGGCGCATCGCCCTGGGGCACATCATGCTGCAAGAAACCTTGTGCGACGATGTGCTCGACGAAATCATGCGCCATCCGGGGGTGCGGGCGGCCCAGGTCTCGACCCGCAAACCCGATGTCTACCCCGACTGCGAGGCGGTGGGCGTCCAGGCGTTTCGAATGAAAGAGTGAAGCATGGCGGACAAAGGCAATCAGACCCTGAGCCTGAGCGGTTTGCGCTTCAATGCCAATCTGGGCATTCTGGAGCACGAAAAAAACGCCCCGCAACCGATTCAGGTCGACGCCGAACTCAACCTCGGCACCCAACCCCTGCTGCCCAGCGACGACGACATTCACCATGTGCTCGATTACCGCAAGGTGCGCAGCATCATCATCAATGAATGCACCGCCCAGCATGTGAACCTGTTGGAAACCCTGATCGGCAAACTGGCCCACCGGCTGATGCAGTTGCCTGGCGTGATCGGGGTGCGGGTGCGCATTGCCAAGCTGGAAATCTTTGATGATTGCGAGGTGGCGATACACATGGAGACGGGGCAATGGTGAAAGAACCTGCGACACGCGTGCGTCGGGCCTCCGCCTCGGTCTGGATGGGGGTCGTGGCCTTGGTGGTCGCCGCCATCTGGTGGTACCCGACGGTGCGTGACCGCTGGCTGCTGCCTGCCGATGCCGAAGCGGTGGCCGGCGGCCCCGGCGGCATGGGCCGTGGCCCGGGCAGTGGCGGGCCTGCCGGCATGCGTGGCACGCCCGTCAGCGCGGCCCTGGCGCGCGAACTCGACATACGGGTCAGCCTGAATGCGCTGGGCACATTCAGTGCCCTGAACACGGCGGTGGTGCGCGCCAAAGTCGATGGCGAGCTCAGGGCCATCCGATTCAAAGAAGGCCAAGAGGTGAAAGCGGGCGATGTGCTGGCCGAAATCGACCCCCGGGCCTACCAACTCGCCTTGCAGCAGGCCCAGGGACAGCTGGCCCGCGATCAGGCCAGCCTGCGCAATGCCGAGCTCGATTTGTCACGCTATCGCGACTTGTTGGCCAAAGATGCCATCGCCCGCCAACAGGTCGAAACGCAAGACGCGCTGGTCAAACAACTCCAAGGCACTGTCGAGGCCGACATGGCCCAGGTGGACAACGCCCGCCTGCAACTCTCTTACACCCAGGTCACGGCCCCGATCAGTGGCCGGCTGGGCTTGAAGCAAGTCGAGCTGGGCAGTCTGGTGCGTGCCAGCGACCCGGTTGGCCTGGTCACCATCACCCAGACCCAGCCCATGGCCTTGGTGTTCGCCGTGCCCGATGTCCATGTGGGCACCATTCAGCGCCAACTGAAAACGGGTCAGGGCATGCCGGTGCAGGCCCTGGACCGAGAGGGGCGCTCACTGGCCCTGGGCCGGGTCTCGGCCATCGACAACAGCATAGACCTCAGCACCGGCACGCTGAAACTCAAGGCCCTGTTCGACAATCGCGACGGGCTCTTGTTTCCCAATCAGTTTGCCCAGGCCCGTTTGCAACTTGACCTGTTGACCCAACAGTTGTCGGTGCCCAATACCGCCATTCAGCGCGGCAATATGGGCACCTTTGTGGTCAAGGTCTTGCCCGACCAGCGGGTGCGCCTGATCAAGGTCAAACTGCTGGGCAGCGATGGCGAGTGGCAGGCGGTCGAGCCCCTGGGCGAACTGAAAGCGGGCGATTCGGTCGTCACCGACGGCGCCGATCGTTTGCGCGATGGGGCCCGTGTCGATGTGGTCACCACGCTGAAACCGCCGTCACCCCCCGTGGCGAACCCTTCAGGCCCGGCCGCTGCGCCCCAGTCTGATGTGGCAGCACGCCCCGCCTGGATGGACCGCTTGCCCCCTGAAGTGGCGGCCAAAGTCCAGGCCATGAGCCCGGAAGAGCGACGCGCCTTTTTCCAGCGCATGCGCGAGCGGCGACAATCCATGGGCCAGTGAAGCGGGTCTCAGCGGCGCATGAACCTGTCACGGCTTTTCATCCTCCGGCCTGTTGCCACCAGCCTGCTCATGCTGGCCATCGTGCTGGCCGGCGGGCTGGCCTATCGCCTGCTGCCCATGGCGTCGCTGCCGCAGGTCGATTACCCCATCATCCAGGTCACCACCCTTTATCCGGGGGCCAGCCCCGAAGTCACGACCGCTTCCATCACGGCCCCTCTGGAGCGCCAATTCGGTCAGATGCCCGGTCTGGCCCAAATGACCTCGGTCAGCAGCGGCGGTGCCTCGATGATCACCTTGCGCTTCGAACTCGATCTGCGCCTCGATGTGGTCGAGCAACAGGTGCAGGCGGCCATCAATGCCGCCGCCAGCCTCTTGCCCAATGATCTGCCCACGCCACCCGTATACCGCAAGGTCAATCCGGCCGATGCGCCGATCTTGACCCTGGCCCTGTCCTCCCCGACCCTGCCCATCACCCAGGTGCATGACCTGGTGGAAAACCGCATCGCCCAACGACTGTCACAGGTCAACGGCGTCGGCCTGGTGAGTCTGGCCGGCGGGCAACGCCCCTCCATACGGGTGCAGGTCGACGCCGACAAGTTGGCGGCTTCCGGCCTGACCATCGATGCCTTGCGCACTTTGCTGACTCAGGCCAACGTCAACCTGGCCAAAGGCAATCTCGATGGCCCGGCACGGGCCAGCGCCATCGATGCCAATGACCAGATTCGGCAAGCCAAAGACTATGCCGCTCTGGTGCTGGCCTATCGCAACGGCAACGCTTTGCGCCTGGGCGACGTGGCCCGGGTGGTCGAAGCCCCTGAAAACATGCGCCTGGCGGCCTGGGCCAACGATCATCCGGCCATCGTCATTCAGGTTCAGCGCCAGCCCGGTGCCAACGTGATCGAAACCGTGGACCGCATCCAGGCCATCCTGCCGACACTGCGCGACGCCTTGCCCGCCTCGGTGGACCTGCAGGTCATGCATGACCGCACCACCACCATCCGTGCCTCGGTGCGCGACGTGCAGTTCGAACTGGCACTGGCCGTGGCGCTGGTGGTCATGGTCATCTTTCTTTTTTTGCGCAACGCCCGCGCCACCCTGATTCCCAGCGTGGCCGTGCCGGTCTCACTGGTGGGCACCTTCGGGGCCATGTACCTGCTGGGCCTCTCGATCAACAACCTCACGCTGATGGCCATGACCATCGCCACCGGTTTTGTGGTGGACGACGCCATCGTCATGATCGAAAACATCGCGCGCGGGGTCGAACAAGGTCAGCCACCCATGCAAGCCGCACTTGATGGCGCGCGCCAGATCGGCTTCACCATCATTTCTCTCACCTTCTCTTTGGTGGCGGTCTTGATCCCCTTGCTCTTCATGGGCGACGTGGTGGGGCGTTTATTCCACGAGTTCGCCATCACGCTGGCGGTGGCCATCCTCATCAGTGCCGTGGTCTCCCTCACCCTCACCCCCATGATGTGCGCCCGCCTGTTGCGCCATGTCGCGCTCGAACAAGAGCCCCGCTGGGCACAGCAGGTCTGGCAGGCCATACAGCGCCTGATCGACCGCTACGCGCAGGCCCTGAGCTGGGTGCTCGATCGCCCCCAACCGACCCTGTGGGTCTTCGCCGTCACTGTGCTCATGACAGTGGGCCTCTATCTGGTCGTGCCCAAGGGATTATTTCCCATGCAGGACACGGGCGCGGTGTGGGTCATGACCGAAGCCCCGGCGCAAACCTCTTTCACGGCCATGGCAGAGCGACAACGCCAACTGGCTCAGTCTTACCTCAGCGTGCCCGGCGTGCGTTCGGTTGCCTCCTTCATAGGGGTCGACGGACAAAACCCCACCCTGAACCGGGGCCGCTTGTTGGTCGCGCTAGAGCCCAAAGACGAGCGCCAGCAACCCATCAGCGACACCTTGCAGGCTTTGCAACAAAAGGCGGCCTTGCTGCCCGGCACCCGCGCCTATGCGCAACCGGTGCAAGACCTGACCCTCGATGACCGCGTCGCCCCGACCCCATACAGTTATGCATTGGGCGGGCCCGACATCGATGCCCTGGCCCACTGGGCCGATCGCTTGCTGGCCCGTTTGCACATCGACCCCCGCCTGAGCGAAGTCTCGGGCGACCATCAGGCCATCGGCTTGCAGGCTTATATACAAATTGATCGCGAAGCGGCGTCACGGCTGGGTGTGTCGGTGGCGGCCATCGATCAGGCTTTGTACAGCGCTTTTGGCCAACGGCTGGTCTCGACCATCTTCACCCAAAGCAACCAGTACCGCGTGGTGCTCGAAGCCGACCCGCGCCAGGCGGGCGATTTGAACGCCGTGTTGCGCCTCAAAGTGCCCGGCTTGGGCGGTGGTCTGGTGTCACTCGACTCGGTGGCCCGGGTCTCTGAGCTGCCGGCCCGCTTGCACATCAGTCACTCGGGTCAGTTCCCGGCCGTCACCCTGCACTTCAACCCTGCCCCGGGGGCTTCCCTGGGTGCGGCCGTGACCGCCATCGAAGAGGCGACCCGGGAATTGCGGGCACAGGGCATGCCCGCCAGCATAGAGACCGGTTTTCAGGGCGCGGCCCTGGCCTTTGGTGCCTCGCTGGGCGACACCCTCTGGCTGGTGCTGGCCGCCGTGGTCACCATGTACATCGTACTGGGCATTTTGTACGAGAGCTACATCCACCCCGTCACCATTTTGTCGACCTTGCCCTCAGCAGCGGTGGGGGCCTTGCTGGCCCTCTGGGCGGGCGGGCATGAGTTGGGCATGATGGCCGTCATCGGCATCATTTTGCTGATCGGCATCGTGAAGAAAAACGCCATCATGATGATTGACTTCGCCCTCGAGGCCGAGCGCGAGCAGGGTCTGACGCCACGCCAGGCGATAGAGCAGGCCTGCCGCCTGCGATTCCGTCCCATCGTCATGACCACGCTGTGTGCCTTGCTCGGTGCCTTGCCCCTGATGCTCAGCCAAGGGGTGGGCAGCGAACTCAGGCAGCCTTTGGGCATCACCCTGGTCGCCGGTCTGGCGCTCAGCCAGTTGCTCACCCTCTTCACCACGCCGGTCATTTACCTGGCCTTCTCTCGCTGGCACGCCCGCGCTGCCTGGCGGGACGCGCCTGACCCTGACCGGCAACAGCCATGAACCCCATCGGTGTGTTCATCGCCAGACCGGTGGCGACCACGCTGCTCACCCTGGGCGTGGCCTTGGCCGGTGTGTTGGCCTATTTCCAGTTGCCCGTGGCGCCTTTGCCCCAGGTGGAATTCCCCACCATCTCGGTCAATGCCAGCCTGCCAGGCGCCAGCCCTGAGACCATGGCCGCCACCGTCGCCACCCCGCTCGAGCGCACCCTGGGGGCCATCTCCGGGGTGACCGAGATGACCTCGTATTCGACCCAGGGCAATGCCCGCGTCACTTTGCAGTTTGAGCTCAATCGTCACATCGACAGCGCCGCCCGCGACGTCTCGGCCGCCATACAGGCCGCCTTGCCCATGTTGCCCAGTGGCATGCCGTCCGCACCCAGCTATCGCAAGGTCAATCCGGCCGATACCCCCATACTGATCCTGTCGCTCACCTCCGATGTCTTGTCGCGCGGTCAACTCTACGACTTGGCCTCAACCTTGCTCGCGCAGCGTTTGTCGCAGGTCGAAGGGGTGGGTCAGGTGAACATCAGTGGCGGCGCTTTGCCGGCCGTGCGCATCGAACTCGACCCCGACCGCTTGCTGGCTCAGGGCTTGGGCCTGGAAGATGTGCGCCAGGCCGTGGTGGCCCAAAACAGCCTGCGACCCAAGGGCCTGATCGACGATGGGCAACGCAGTTGGCAGATCGAGTCCAACGGTCAGGCCAGCCGTGCCGCCGACTACGCCCCCATGGTGATCCGTTACCGCGATGGCCGGGCCGTGCGGCTCAGCGATGTGGCCGAGGTCCTCGACTCGGTGCAAGACATCCGCAACTACGGCTCGACCAACGGCCAGCCCGCCGTCACCCTCATGCTGCAAAAACAAGCGGGCGCCAATGTGCTGCAAGTGGTCGAACGCGTGCGGGCATTGTTGCCCCACCTCGAGGCCGGCCTACCCGCCAGCGTCGATCTGCGGGTGGTCTCTGACCGCACCCCCAATCTGCGAGCTTCGATTTTTGAAATTCAGAAGTCGCTGGCCTTTTCGGTGGCTCTGGTGATTTTGGTGGTCGGCTTATTTTTGCGCCGCTTGCGTGCCGCGCTCATTCCCAGCGTGGCGGTGCCGGTTTCGTTGGCCGGGGCCTTCGGGGTCATGTATTTGCTCGGATACAGCCTGAACAACCTGTCCTTGATGGCCCTGACCATCGCCACCGGTTTTGTGGTCGACGACGCCATCGTGGTGCTCGAGAACATCACCCGCCGCATGGAAAAGGGCGATACCCCCTGGCAGGCGGCGTGGCGCGGCTCGCGCGAGATCGCCGTCACGGTGGTGGTGATCAGCCTGTCGCTGATCGCGGCCTTCATTCCGATTCTGGTCATGGGCGGGGTGCTGGGCCGCTTGTTCCAGGAATTTGCCGTGGTTCTGTGTGCGGCCATACTGATTTCCATGCTGGTATCGCTCACCACCACGCCCATGATGTGCGCCGCCCTGTTGCGACCGCAAACACCGGCCCGGCGCGTGCGCCGCAGCCTTTGGGCGCGCTGGTACGGACGCAGCCTGGCCTGGAGCCTGCGCCATCAACCGGTGCTCTGGCTGATTTTGCTGGCGGTCATCGCCTTGAACGTCAACCTCTACCAGATCATCCCCAAAGGCTTCTTCCCGCAACAAGACACGGGTCGCATCTTCGGTGGCATTCGGGCCGATCAAAGCACATCCTTTCAGAGCATGCAACAGCGTTTGGATCGCTTCATAGAAATCGTCCGCGCCGATCCAGCGGTGCTCGATGTCACAGGCTTTACCGGCGGCTTTCAGCGCAACTCGGCCTGGATGTCGATCAGCCTCAAACCGCGCTCCGAGCGCGACGTCAGTGCCGACAAAGTGGTGGCCCGGCTGCGGCCCCAATTGGCGCGCGAGCCCGGGGCCCGCCTCTTCATGGTGCCGGCCCAGGATTTGCGCTTTGGCGCGCGCACCTCCAACTCGCAGTTCGAGTACACCGTCAAGGCCGATGACCTGGAAGACCTGAAAACCTGGAGCCCGCAAATCCGCGCCGCCCTCATGCGACTGAAAGAAATTGACGATGTCAGCACCGAGTTCGAGGACCGTGGCCTGCAAACCTCGCTCGTGATCGACCGCGAGGCCATCGCACGGCTGGGTCTGTCGATGCGCGACATCAGCACCGCCTTGCAAAACGCCTTCGGCCAGCGCCAGGTGGGGGTGATTTACAACCCGCTCAATCAGTACCGGGTGGTGCTTGAAATCGCGCCCCGTTATTTGCAAGACGATCAAACCTTGCGCCGCTTGCAATTCATCAACAACCAGGGCCAGCCCGTGCCCCTGTCGGCTTTCGCCCGCGTCGAGCTCACCAATACCGCTTTGGGGGTCAGTCACGACGGCGGGGTGCCCTCTGACACCTTCAGCTTCAACCTCGCCCCCGGGGTGTCCTTGTCCCAGGCCACCGCCGCCGTCAAGCGCACGCTCGATGAATTGCGCCTGCCCATGAGCGTGCGGGGCAGTTTTTCCGGGGCGGCCAACGCTTTCCAACGCTCGCTCGAAAGCCAGCCCTGGCTGATCCTGGCGGCGCTGCTCACGCTCTACATTTTGTTGGGCATGCTCTACGAAAGCCTGTGGCACCCCATCACCATCCTCTCGACCTTGCCTTCCGCCGGCGTGGGGGCATTGCTGGCCCTGCTATTGGCCGGCACCGAGTTCAGCCTGGTGGCCCTGATCGCGGTCATCTTGCTGATCGGCATCGTCAAGAAAAACGCCATTCTCATGATCGATCTCGCTTTACAGCACCAGCGTGCCGGGGCCAGCGCCCCGCGCGCCATCCTGCGGGCGGCCTTGCGCCGCGCCCGCCCCATCTTCATGACCACCCTGGCGGCCATGCTCGGGGCGCTGCCACTGGCTCTGGGCCAGGCCGAAGGGGCCGAGCTGCGCCGCCCGCTGGGCCTGGCCGTGTTGGGTGGCTTGTTCATCAGCCAATGGTTGACGCTCTACACCACACCCGTGGTCTTCGTCGCCGTGGACCGCTGGCGACAGCGAAAGTGGACCGGGCGCAGGCGCTAACATGGGGTTCAAGATGACACACCTTCCATGCCCTCGTCCAGGCCCCTGGCTGCGCCGGGTCCTGCGCTTGGTCTTGCCCCTGGCTTTGGCCGCCTGTGGCCAGGTGCCCCCTTTGCCCGACGCCCGCCTGCCGGCGGTAGAGCGTTTTCGCCAAGCCCCCGCCGACCGAAGCGCACTGGCCCTGCCCGAGTCCGAGCGCGACGCCCGCGCCGCCAGAGATTGGTGGACCGTGCTGGGCGACCCGGTATTGAACGACTTGCAAAACCAGCTGCTGCAGGGCAGCCCGTCGTTACAACTTTTGTCGGCCCAAACCCGGCAAGCGCAAGCCATCCTGCTCGGCGCACAGTCCAGCCTGTGGCCCGGCCTCAACCTGAATGCGGGCGTGACCCGCAGCGCCAACCAACTCACGTCGCTGCAAGGCACCTCCTACACCCTGTCGGCCCCGCTGACCTGGCAAATCGACTTGTGGGGCCAACTCGACGCCCAGATACAGGCGGCACTGGCCAGCCTCGAGGCCAGCCGCGACGACTGGGCGGCCGGCCGCCGCGCGGCCCAATCGACCCTGGTACAAACCTATGTCAGCCTGCGCACCGCCGAGCGCCAACTCGACGCCTTGACCCGCGCTGAGCAGGCGTATCAACGCTCACTCGACCTCACGCTGGCCCGACGCCAGGCGGGCGTGGCCTCGGGCACCGATGTCGCCCAGGCCGAAAACCAATGGGCCGGCACCCGGGCCCAACGCATCGACATGTCCACCCAGCGCGCCCAACTTGAAAACGCCGTGGCGGTCTTGCTCGGCCTGCCACCGGCCAAAATCCTGTTGCCGCCACTCGACGCGCAGTCCCTGGCCCGGGGCCCCGAAGAGCCGCTCGACCTGCCGCCCAACATCCCGGCCAACTTGCTCGACCAGCGCCCCGATTTGCAGGCCGCCAAACGCCGCTTCGAGGCCGCCAACGCCCAGGTGGGCGTGACCGAAGCGGCTTTTTTTCCGACCGTCACCTTCAACGCCTCGGCCGGGTATCGCTCGCGCGAATTGGGCAACCTCGTCAGCAGCGGTAATCAGTTCTGGTCGGTGGGCCCGGGTCTGGCCGTCAACCTGTTTGACTTCGGACAAAGGCGCGCGGCCCGCGCCCAGGCCCTGGCGGCCCGCGATGTCGCCCTGGCCAACTACCGTCAGGCGGTGCTCAACGCCTATCAGCAGGTCGAAGACAACCTGGTGGCGGTGGTGCAACTCAAACAGCAAGAGCAGGCCCAAAAACAGGCTTGGGAAGCCGCCCGCCGCAACCTCGACCTGACCCAGGCCCAATACCTGGCCGGCACCGTCAGCTACCTCAACGTGGTCACCGCACAAACCTCGGCACTTGCCGCCGAACGCGCCTGGCTCGACGTCCAGTCACGCCGCTGGCTGGCCACCAACACCCTCATGGCCGCCGGCCTGCGCTTTTAATTGGGGTCAGACCCCAATTTCCCGCTTTTAATTGGGGTCAGACCCCAATTTCTGCAATGGCGTCTGTGTGTGCTTGCTTTAGCGCCAGCCCCACCTCAGGACCGCGCATTCCCTGCGCCAGCGCCTCCTGGTTGACCGCTTTGGCGTCGACCGACCGCAACGCTTGCAGGGCGCTGGCCCACTGTTGGGCATTTGTCATGCCATCGGCATCAGGCGCAAGGTGCGCCGCCAGCTCAATCAGCCGCTGCACCCGCTCGGGTCTGCGCAGGGCGTCCATGCGATACAGCAAGTCGCAGGCCGTTGAAGCGTCAGCAGGGCGCGCTGCCAGCGCATGGCGGTGCGTGGCCCAGGCCCAAGCCATGTCTTGAATGGCAGTCGGCACCCGAAAGCGCTCGCCGATGCGCCTGACCTGATCGGGGCCGGCGCCATGGCACCAAAGCGCCCACCGTTGGCCCAAGTCGGCCTCGGGCCAGCTTTGATAAATCAGTTGTGCGGCCTGAAACTCGGGCGATGTGGCACTGAGCTCTGGCCACAATCGGGCCCAGGCCCCCACTTCGATCAGCACCTGCGCCATGCGCCAGGGGGCGGTGGCCATTAAGCCGCGCTCAAGCTCTTGCCAGACGCGCTCAGCGACCAGCGCGTCAACTTCACCCGCAGTCACCATTTCGCGGGCCAGGGCCAGGGTTTCGGGGGCGACCGTGAAGGGCTTGAAACGTGCCGCAAAGCGGGCCAGACGCAAAATGCGCACCGGGTCTTCCCTGAAGGCCTCGGTCACATGGCGCAATACCCCGGCCCGCAAATCACGCAGACCCTGATGCGGGTCGATGAGGGTTTGCGCCAGGTCGTCGCGCTCTTGCGCCATCGCATTGATGGTCAGGTCGCGCCGCGCCAAATCCTGCGCCAGGGTGACGTCGGGTGCGGCATGCACCACAAAGCCCTTGTAGCCCGGCGCTGTTTTTCGTTCCGTGCGGGCCAGCGCGTATTCCTCTTGGGTTTGGGGGTGCAGAAAAACCGGGAAGTCTTTGCCCACGGGCACATAGCCCAGTGCCACCATCTGCTCGGGCGTGGCCCCCACCACCACCCAGTCGCGGTCAGCCCCCGACAGGCCCAACAGCCCATCGCGCACCGCGCCGCCGACCAGATAGATCTTCACATCTTGACCCTCACTGAGGGCATCCTAGCACCATGGCAGAGCATGACCGCCGGGGCTGGCTTCAGACCCTGAAGACTGCGCCCAGTGACTGTCCCCGACCCAGCCCCAATTCCAGCAAGCCCGGGCACGACCCGCTCAGGACATTGTCGCGTTGCATCGAGGCCAGGTTATCGCGGCTCATCAGCGGCTCGCCCGGGGCGCACTCCATCAACAGCGCCTGCACCCAAGCCACCGCGTGCGGCAGCGGCAATACGGGCCGCGGGCAACCCGCCCAGCGCCCGGCATGGCGCACCAGTTCGGCCAGCGTCTTCACCTCGGGCCCACCCAGCTCATACTTAAGGCCCTGGGCTTGGGGTTGTTCAATCGTTTGCCGCACGGCTTGCGCCACATCTTGCACCCAGACCGGCTGAAACCTGGCCCCTGCACCGGCCAGCGGCACCAGCGGCACCACCCGCTGCATGCGCGCAAACAGATTGATGAAGCGATCGTCTTCGCCAAACACCACGCTGGGGCGCAGCACCGTCAGTCGCAGCCCATGGGCGCTAGCAATTTCATGCAGCGCCAACTCGCCGCGTCCTTTGCTGCGCTGGTACATCGAGGGGCCTTGCGGGTCGGCCCCCAACGCGCTCATATGAATCAGGTGCGGCACCCCGGCCTGCACACAGGCCTGCGCCACCGACAGCGGCAGTTGCACATGCATTTGCTCAAAACTTGACTCATTGCCGTGCAGTACCGCGATCAGATGGATCACCACATCGTGCCCGCGCATCACTTCTTGCAGGGTGGCGGGGTCGGTCACATGGAGTTCGCGCACCGTCACCTGCGGCCAGGTCAGCAGGTGTTTGGCATGTGCCAGCCGCCGCGTGGGGACCGTGATCGAATGACCGGCTCGCACCAGCGCCGCCACCACATGCCGGCCAATGAAACCGCTACCTCCCAACAACAAGATTTTTTTCATGCCATTCCCTTGGTCTTGCCTACCCACGATGAATCAGATTGTCGGTTTTGGGCCTGTGGTTGTCTGGCGCAGGGTTATGCAAGCGAATAGAAAAATCGACCAAAATGAATCATATTGACAAAAAGTCGCGACTTTTTTGCAATGTCATTCAATTTAGTCGTAAAATAGCCCCATGAAGCGATACTTGGACACGCAAGTTCAAACCGACTTGGCCCACAAAATGGTGTTTTTGACCGGCCCGCGCCAGGTCGGCAAAACCACGCTCAGTCGCCAGCTCTTGGCCCAAAAAAGTGGCCAATACCTGAACTACGATGTGCCCGCCGACCGGGCCGTGCTGGTCAACCAGAGATGGGACCCGATGGCGCCACTTTTGGTTTTTGACGAAGTGCACAAAATGCCCAATTGGAAGTCATGGCTCAAGGGCGTCTACGACGGCAAGCACCCCCAACAACAGGTGTTGGTCACCGGCAGTGCCCGCCTGGACACCTTTCGCCAAAGTGGCGAGTCACTGGCTGGCCGATTCTTTGGCTTGCGTTTGCACCCGATTTCGGTTCGCGAGTGGTGTCAACAAACCGGGGCCACGCCGCAAGCTGCCTTGACCCATCTCCTTGAGCGCGGCGGCTTCCCAGAGCCCTGTCTGGCCACCGAGCCCGGACAAGCTGAGCGCTGGCGCCGTCAATACTTTGATGGCTTGGTACGCAACGATGTTTTGGAGTTTTCGCGCATTCAAGAGATCACCACCCTACGACTCTTTGCCCAACTGCTGCGCTCGCGCGTGGGCTCGCCCTTGTCTTTGGCCAGCATGGCCCGTGACCTGGCTGTGTCACCCGCCACGCTGAAAAAATACCTGAATATCTTGCAGGCCCTGTACATTATTTTTTTGGTGCAACCGTATCACGACAACATCGCAAGATCTCTGCTACAGCAACCCAAGGTGTATTTTTACGACACTGGCCTGGTCGAGGGCGACCCGGGCCTGCGCTTTGAAAACCTGGTCGCTACCGCCTTGCTCAAGCACGTGCAGTGGCAGCAAGACACACAGGGCAAAGAGGTCGATTTGCACTACATCCGCACCAAAGATGGGGCCGAAGTTGACTTCGCCCTGAGCGAAAAGGGCCAGCTTACCCGGCTGGTCGAGTGCAAGTGGTCTGACGACAAACCCCATCGCGCTTTGCAACGCTTTGCCCGTGAACAACCCCAGGCGCAGGCGGTGCAGGTGGTGCGCCACCTGGCTCACCATCAGGTGATAGGGCTCATCGACATGGCCAAAGCCGAAGAATTTTTGAATGGCTTGGGGGCGTGAGGTAAAAAGACACAAAGCTTTCTGAACGATGGTCATTGACCTTCTCTAAAATCGCGCCATGAACGCCCTAGACGCCCTGAAACAACACACCACCGTCGTCGCCGATACCGGCGAGTTTGCCCAACTGGCGCAGTTCCAGCCGCAAGACGCCACCACCAACCCGTCGCTGATCCTCAAAGCAGTGCAAAAGCCCGACTACCAACCCCTGCTGGCTCAGGTGGTGGCCGCGCACCGGGGCCGGGCCATGGATGAGGTCATCGACCGGCTGCTGGTGCGCTTTGGCATGGGCATTCTGGAACTCATCCCGGGCCGGGTCTCGACCGAGGTCGACGCGCGGCTGAGCTTTGACACCGCCGCCACCGTGGCACGGGCCCGTCGCCTGATCGCACTCTACCGGGCCGAGGGCATCGACACCGGGCAGCGCGTGCTGATCAAGATCGCCGCCACCTATGAAGGCATTGAAGCCGCCCGCCAACTCGAGGCCGAGGGCGTGCACACCAACCTGACCCTGCTGTTTGCGTTTTGCCAGGCTGTGGCCTGCGGCCATGCGGGTGTGCAACTGATCTCGCCTTTTGTCGGGCGCATCTACGACTGGTACAAAAAAGCCGCTGGAGCGCAGTGGGATGAAACGGCCAGCAGCGGCGTCAACGACCCCGGCGTGCGCTCGGTGAGTGCCATCTACAACCACTTCAAAAACCACGGCATCCGCACCGAAGTCATGGGCGCGAGCTTTAGAAACATCGGCCAGGTCACGGCCCTGGCGGGTTGCGACTTGCTCACCATCAGCCCTGAATTGCTGGCCCAACTGAGTCAAAGCGCAGCCCCCGTGCCGCGCCAACTCAGCCCCGAGCAGGCCCGCCAGAGCCCGAGCGACGATGTGCGCTACGACGAAGCCGGGTTCAGGTACGCGCTCAACGAAGACGCCATGGCCACCGAGAAACTGGCCGAAGGCATCCGTGCTTTTGCGGCCGATGCCGTGAAGCTTGAGAAATTGATCCAAGCGCTTTGAGCGTGGTCCCCTGGCCGCCCCATGGCGATGGTCGACCCCGTCCCAGTTAATATGCGGGGTCATCCCTCTGGAATGTCCCGATGCGGTCCATCGCCCTGATCTGTGCGGGCGCCCTGATGGCGCCGCTCGATTCGTCCGTCAATGTCGCCTTTGCCGATATCGTTGCGTCGTTTGGCATCGACCCCGGGCTCATCCTATGGGTCATCCTGCCCTACGTCATCGCTCAATCGATGGCCTCACTGCTGTTTGGCCGTTGGGGTGACTTGCACGGCCACCGCTGGGTCTTCGCATCGGGCATGGCCGCTTGTGTGTTCACGCATTGGGCCATCACCCTGTCCACCGACTACGGCACATTCGTCATGTGGCGTGCCCTGCAAGGCGCGGCGGTGGGCATGGCAGTGTCTTGCGCCCCGGCCCTGGTGGCCCACACGGCCGGGCCGGCACAGGCTGCGCGCAGCATCGCCGCTTACACCGCTGTCATCAGTCTGGGCATGATCTTGGGGCCTTTATTGGGCGGCTGGCTGGTGCACCTCGCAGGGTGGCAGGGGGTGTATCTGTACCGGGTCGCGGTCTCATTGGGGGTGTTGATGCTCATCCCCTGGTGCTTGCCCCCTTGGGGGCAGCAACGCGCTGGCCCACGCATGGCCGGCGCGGTGTTCAGTTTGCGGCCTTTTCGCGCGCGCCATTTTGTGGGCCTGCAAATGGCGGCGGCGCTCATTTACTTCACCACCTTCACCATCATGCTGTGGGGCCCGTTCCTGCTGGCCTCTTGGCCCGACATCGACAGCGTGCGTGCCGGTTTCGTCCTGGCCGCGTTCCCGGCCGGTGCCTTGGCCGCCAGCCTGACGGCAGCCCGTGGCCCTTGGCCACCCGGGCCACAACACTCGGGCCATTGGGTTCGGCTGGGCTTGTGGGGTGCGGCTTTGGGGCTGGGGGCATCGGCTGTTGCGGCGACGCAGGGTAGCGTCACGCTCCTGGTTCTGGCCTTTGGCTTGTGCGGCATGGGTTTGGGTTGTTTCCAGTCGGGCTACACCGAGCAAACCATGCGCTGGTTGCCACCCGATCAAAGCGGTATCGCCGGTGCTTTGGTCAATGTCATGCGCTTGGTGGGCTTGGTGATCGGCGTGCCCATGCTCAGCCTGCTGGGCCAACATGCGGGCATCACCCCCACCTTTGCAGCGGCCGCCCTGGCCTTGGGGGCAGGGGCTTTGGCCTATCGACCCAGGGTGAGCTGATCTTTTTTTCCATTCAGATCTATGAATTTTTTAACAGACATGCCATAAAAAAACCCCGCCATCGCTGGCGGGGTTCTCGTGGCTTAAAGCGCGAGGGGGGTGATTACATCATCCCGTCCATGCCGCCCATGCCCCCCATGCCGCCGCCGCCCGGCATGGCGGGGGCTTCGTCTTTCGGGGTCTCGGCGACCATGCACTCGGTGGTCAGCATCAGGCTGGCCACAGACGCGGCATTTTGCAGCGCGGTGCGGGTCACTTTGGTCGGGTCCAGAATACCCATTTCGATCATGTCGCCATAGGTGTCGTTGGCGGCGTTGAAGCCGTAGTTGCCTTTGCCGTTCAACACGGCATTCACCACCACGCTGGGCTCGCCACCGGCGTTGTAGACGATCTCGCGCAGGGGCGCTTCGATGGCCTTGAGCACCAGCTTGATGCCGGCGTCCTGGTCAGGGTTGTCACCCTTGATCTCGCCAGCCGCTTGACGGGCGCGCAGCAGGGCCACGCCACCGCCGGCCACGATGCCTTCTTCCACCGCAGCGCGGGTGGCGTGCAGGGCGTCTTCAACACGGGCTTTCTTCTCTTTCATCTCGACTTCGGTGGCGGCACCGACTTTGATCACAGCCACACCGCCGGCCAGCTTGGCCACGCGCTCTTGCAGCTTCTCGCGGTCGTAGTCGCTGGTGGCTTCTTCGATCTGCACGCGGATTTGCTTGACGCGGGCTTCGATGTCACCGGCTGCACCGGCGCCGTCGATGATGGTGGTGTTTTCTTTGCCCACTTCGACGCGCTTGGCCTGGCCCAGGTCGGTGAGCTGCACTTTTTCGAGCGACAGGCCGACTTCTTCGCTGATGACTTTGCCACCGGTCAGGATGGCGATGTCTTCCAGCATGGCCTTGCGGCGGTCACCAAAGCCGGGGGCCTTGACGGCCACGGTCTTGAGGATGCCGCGGATGTTGTTGACCACCAGGGTGGCCAGGGCCTCGCCCTCGACT
>JBEAZY010000092.1:0-4089 GCA_041159205.1 Pseudomonadota bacterium | reverse complement strand
CAGATCCATCGGGGTGCCGTCGATTTGATGGATTGAGAATTCTTGCCACTGGGCCATGACGCTTCTCCTGAAACCGTGAGTGTATGCCGGTACGGGCCGAGGGGCGACGCATCAGGCGTCGGTGTTGGGCTGGCCAGATTGTTTGAGTTGTTGCTGACGCCGCCACCAGCGCCAGGCGAGCCAGAGCGCAGCCAGCAGCAAGAGGCCGAATATGGCGTGCTGGAACTGGCGCAAGACGGCAAACATCCAGTCCCAGTTCTGGGCCCCGAAATAACCCAGGTAGACCCAGATCGGCACACTGATGAGGGCGGCAAAGCCGTCCATCAGGAACCAGGTGCCGAAAGAGACTCGATGGCTCATGCCCGCTGTGAAAAAAACCGGTGTGCGCAGCCCGGGCAGGAAGCGGGCCACGAACATGACCCATTTGCCGTATTTGTGAAAGGCGCCCTGGGCTTTCTCGAAGCGTTGCGGGGTGAGCACGGTGCGAAAACCCGGCAGTTGGATGATGCGCGGGCCATACAGGCGGCCCAGGGTGAACATGAGGCCATCCCCCACCAGCACGCCCGCCATGCCGACCGCGAACATGGTGTGCACATCGGCGTGACCCAAACCAGCGATGACGCCGCCGGTGACCAGGGTGACGTCTTCCGGCACGGGCACGCCAAAGCCGCAGATGAGCAGCATCACGAATACGGCCAAATAACCGTATTGCGTGAAAATGGGCATTAGAAATTCAAAAACTTCCATGATGATCGAGTCGGCGCAGTGTAAATCATTTGTAAAGCCTTGCCGTAATAACCTTTTCCGGTACGACTCTTCCCCTCTTGGCGTGTTGCAGGACTTCCCTGAACTTTGATGGCATAGTATGCCCTCAAATCATCCACTCTCCGTGCCATGCCCCGCCCGATTTCGGCCCTGATCGACCTGACCGCCCTGAGCCATAACCTCACCCTGATGCGCCAGCGGGCCCCGCATGCGCGGGTTTGCGCGGTGATCAAGGCCAATGCTTACGGCCATGGGATCGAAAGGGTATTGGCCGCCTTGCGGGGTGCCGATGCCTTGGCCATGCTGGATCTGGAAGAGGCCGAGCGGGTGCGGGCGGCGGGCTGGCGTGGGCCGATCTGGTTGCTGGAGGGCGTGTTTGAACCCAGGGATCTGGAGACTTGCTCACGACTGGGGCTGTGGCACACGGTGCACTGTGACGATCAAATCGATGCGCTGAGCCGGCACAAGACGCAGGTGCCCCATCGGGTCTTTCTGAAGTTGAACTCGGGCATGAATCGACTGGGTTTCAATGCGCGGCGTTATCGTTCGGCCTGGTCACGCCTGCAAGCGCTGCCTCAGGTGGATGAGGTGTCGCACATGACCCATTTCAGCGACGCCGATGGCGCCCGCGGGGTGGGCGATCAGTGCCGGGTGTTTGAGGAAGCCACGCGTGACTTGGCCGGTGAGCGCACTCTGGCCAACAGCGCCGCCCTGTTGCGGCACGCCCACACCCATGCCGATTGGGTGCGCCCCGGCATCGCCCTGTACGGCAGTACGCCCGACCCCCAGGATCACACGGCGCCGGACTGGGGTTTGCAAGCGGTGATGTCTTTGCGTTCCAAGGTGATCGCGGTACAAGAGTTGCAAGTGGGTGATTCGGTGGGCTATGGCTCAACCTTTGTCGCCGAGCGCCCGACGCGGGTGGGGGTGGTGGCTTGCGGCTATGCCGACGGCTATCCGCGCCATGCCCAAACCGGGACACCCGTGCTGATCGACGGGCAGCGCAGCCGCACCCTGGGGCGGGTCAGCATGGACATGCTGGCTGTCGATTTGACGCCCTGCCGCGAAGCGCGCGAAGGGGCCGAGGTCACCCTCTGGGGTCGGGCCGGTGGCGGGGCGCTGTTGCCCATCGATGAGGTGGCCCAAGCGGCCGGCACATTGGGTTACGAATTGATGTGCGCTTTGGCCGCCCGGGTGCCTGTCGAGGTGCGCGACCCGGATTGATGCGGCCTGCGACGGCCGCGTCAGGCCAGACACTGGTCGAGCAACTCGACCCAGTGCCGCACCGGGGTCTCGGTGCCGCTTTGCAAATGGGTGATGCAGCCGATGTTGGCGCTGATGATGGCTTGCGGCTGTAGCCCGGACAGGTGGGCCAGCTTGCGATGGCGCAATTGGGTGGCGATCTCGGGCTGCAAGACCGAATAGGTGCCGGCCGACCCGCAGCAGAGGTGCGACTCGGCTGGGGCCAGTTGCACCTGAAAACCCAAGGCACCCAAATGCTGCTCGACCCCGCCGCGCAGTTGCTGGCCATGCTGCAAGGTGCAAGGCGGGTGATAGGCGAGCAGGCCCATGGCGCGGGCCCGAGGGGCCACCGAGCTGCCCAGGGCGGCGGCGATGTCGGGCAGACATTCACTCAGATCTCGGGTCAATTCACTGACCCGGCGGGCTTTGTCGGCGTAGGCGGGGTCGTGGCGCAGCAAGTGGCCGTAGTCTTTGACCGTGACGCCACAGCCCGAGGCGTTGACCACGATGGCCTCGATGCCTTGTTCGATGTACGGCCACCAGGCGTCGATGTTGGCGCGCATTTGATCGTGAGCGCCGTCGGGGTCATTGAGGTGGAGCTTGACGCCGCCGCAACAGCCCGCCGAGGTCGCCACCAGGGTCTGAATGCCCGCCGCGTCGAGCACCCGGGCGGTGGCGGCATTGATGTTGGGTTGCATGCTGGGTTGGACGCAACCGGCCAGCATGAGGACCCGGCGCGCGTGGGTGCGGGTGGGCCAGCGCCCCGGGTTTTGCGGTGCTGGCACTTTGTCGCGCAAGGCGCGGGGCAACAAAGCGCGCACGCTTTGCCCCAACTTCATGGCAGGGGCAAAGAGCGATGAATTCAGGCCCTGAGCGAGGGTGGTGCGCATGATTTTTTCGCCCAGGGGACGCTCGACCTGCTGCTCGACGATGTGGCGGCCTATATCGACCAAATGCCCGTACTGCACCCCACTGGGGCAGGTGCTTTCGCAATTGCGGCAGGTGAGGCAACGGTCCAGGTGCAACTGGGTTTTCCGGGTCGGCGGCGCCCCTTCGAGCACCTGTTTGATGAGATAGATGCGGCCGCGCGGCCCGTCGAGTTCATCGCCCAGCAATTGATAGGTGGGGCAGGTGGCCGTACAAAAGCCGCAATGGACGCACTTGCGCAGGATGGCCTCGGCCTCCTGCCCTTCAGGTGTGCCCTGGTACTGGGGAGCAAGTTGGGTTTGCATGCTAGGGGTTGGCCGCAGCCGGTGACGCCGTTGGGGCGGTGTGAGGAAAGAGGCGACCTGTGCGGAACACGCCGTGCGGATCAAAGCGGGCTTGCAAGCGTTGCCCGATGGCCTGCACAGCGGGGCTGCCGGGGCTTTGGAAGCCGGATTCGAAATCTGCCTGACCGTGGGCCTGGCTGACCCGCCACAAGGTGGCATGGCCGCCCAGTCCTTGGGCGAGCTCACGCAAGCGGCCCGATTGCCGGCTTGTGGCCCAGACCCAGCGCAAGGCACCGTGCCACTCGATCAATGGGCTGCTGGGCCAATCGAGGGCCGGGGTGGTGGCGGGCAGGGAGAGTCGCCACAAGGCATGCTCGGGGCCGGGTGGCTGGTGGAAGAAGGGCAGGGTCTGGTTGACGCAATCGCGCCAGTCGGCGGCCGCCTCGGCGGTGTCCATGGCCTGACCGGCGTGACCCAGGGCGTGCACATCGGCCAGCATTCTGGTCTGGGCGCTGCGCACGGCGGCCTGCGCCCCGCGCAAGCGGACAAACAAATAGCCTTGGGGTTGGGCCGCGATGTCGTCATGCACCCAGCAAGAGGCGTTCAGGGGCAGTGGCTGACCGGCCCAGCGCTGCAGGATGTCGAGCGCGGGCTCTTGGGGCATGGCGAACATCAGCGTGGCTTGCGCCACGGGGATGGGCAGGACCTTGAGAGAGACCTCGGTGATCAAACCCAGGGTGCCCATGCTGCCTGCCATCAGGCGTGAGACGTCGTAACCGGCGACGTTTTTCATGACCTGTCCGCCGAAACGCAAGTGTTGTCCCAGGCCGTTGAACATGGCCAAACCCAGCACATGGTCGCGCACACCTCC
>JBEAZY010000091.1:0-6354 GCA_041159205.1 Pseudomonadota bacterium | reverse complement strand
TGCAAGAGGCCATCGAGTCGGCGCAACACCGTCCAATCGAGCCGGGCCAGCCATGCGGCCAGCGGGTCGTCGGCAGGGCCGGGCGCGGCCGGTGGCCGCACTGGCTCGGTGGCCTGGCGTTTAGGCCACAGACGCCACATGAGACTGTAAGCCTTGAGTGGGGGCGGGCAAGGCGGCCATCAGGCGTCGTATCAGCTCGTCGGCCTCGATGCCTTCGGCCAAGGCCTCATAGCTCAGCACCAGCCGGTGGCGCAGCACGTCGGGCACGATGTCTTGCATGTCTTGTGGCAGCGCGTAGGGGCGGCCACGCAAAAAGGCCAGGGCCCGGGCCGCTTCGACCAGGCCGATGGTGGCGCGCGGACTGGCCCCAAAGCTGATCCAGCGTTCAATCTCCGACAGGCCATGGCGAGCCGGCTGGCGCGTGGCATGGACCAGGCGCACCGCGTATTGCACCAGGGCCGGGTCGACATAGCCCTGACGACACAGCGTTTGCATGTGTTGCAGGTCTTGGGTGCTGAGAATGCCCGAGAGGGTGGCGGGTTGGCCCGTGACGCGCTGGGCGATCACGAATTCCTCCTCTTCACTGGGGTAGTCGACCCGCACCTTCATCAAAAATCGATCAACCTGGGCCTCGGGCAGGGGGTAGGTGCCTTCGGTTTCGATGGGGTTCTGGGTGGCCATGACCAGAAAAGGCGAGGGCACCCGGTGCGTCTCACCCGCCAGGGTGACCTGGCGCTCCTGCATGACTTCGAGCAGGGCGCTTTGCACTTTGGCGGGAGCGCGGTTGATTTCATCGGCCAGCAGCAGGTTGGCAAACACCGGCCCCAGTTGCACACTGAATTCGGCGGTTTTTTGGTTGAACACCCTTGTGCCCACGACATCCGAGGGCAAAAGATCGGGGGTGAACTGTATGCGCCGGAAGCTGCCTTGCATGGCGCGGGCCAGGGTGTTGACGGTCAGGGTTTTGGCCAGGCCGGGCACCCCTTCGATCAGCAGGTGACCTTGAGCCAGCAGGGCGACCAGCACCCGCTGTAAAAAAGCGTCTTGACCGACCACCACGCGCTTGACCTCGTACAACAGTTTTTGCATGGACAGGGCCGCCTGCGACACCTGATCGGAGGCGGCGCTTTGGGGGGATTGCCAGGAGGCGTGTGGGTCTTGCATGATGCTCCTCAGAAAACAGGCAAACCGACGCTGGCGCCGGCGGCTTCGATGGTGGCGGCGAACCCGATGCCGATGAAGGTGCGCGCCGAGGTGGGGTTCATGATGGCGGTGACGATGCCGATCACCTCGCCGTTCATATTGATCAAGGGGCCACCGGAATTGCCCGGGTTGGCGGCGGCGTCAAATTGAATCAGGCCCGACATTTGGCGGTCGCCTTTTTCATTGCGGAATTCGCGGTTCAAGCCGCTGACCACCCCCGATGACACAGAGGGGCCCATGCCGAAAGGGAACCCCACCACGGCGACCGCATCGCCGGGCACGACCCCGCGCGATGAACCCAGCACGGCCGGTTGCAAGTCGTCCGGAATCTTTTGCGGTTTCAAGACCGCCAGGTCGTTATTGGGCTGGGTGGCGATGATTTGGGCACTCGACTCGGTGCCGTCGGCAAAGGTGATGCGCAAGCGCTGTGCGCCCCAGACCACATGCAGATTGGTGAGGATCATGCCCTCATCGCTGATGACCACCCCGGTGCCGACCCCGGCCTCGATCTCGGCCTCTTGGGCATTCTTTTTCGGGTTGGCGACCAAGCTTTGCACCCGCACCACCGCACCGGCCACCTGCTCCACGGCGGAGCGGGCCGGGGAGGGCCAGCCGCGCTCCAGCAGCAAACGGTCGAACACTTTTTCCACCGGTTCCGGGGGCAAGGTCGGGGGGTGTTGGGTCCAGAGCCAGGCGCTCAGCGCGCTGGCCAATAGGAGCAGTCCCAGGCCGCCCAGTAACCACACCCTGCGCCTAGGTGCAAGGTGCTGAGCTTGAGGCGGCATATCGGTAGGGGGGCCTTCAGGGGCCGTGGTGTCCGTGGCATCAAGCCTGGCGCTGGGGCTGAAGACGGACATTTTTTTCATGACCGTCAACATAGCACAGTCAGGCGTGATAAATTGCCGCCATCAGGAAACCCCTATGGGCGAACCATGACATTTTTGCACCCCGAGTGGCTTTCGATTTTGTGGCTGTGGCCCCTTTTGATCGGGGTTTATCTCTACTTGTTGCGGCGGCGCCGTCAGGCGGTGTCGTGGTCATCGATCGAACTCATCCGCCAGGCCCAGGGCCGGTCTTCGGTCTGGCGCCGCCATTTGCCCCCGGCCTTGTTGGCTTTGGCCGGCGCTTTGTCGGTGGTGGGGTTGGCCCGGCCTATGGCCAAGCTGACCCTGCCCTCGGACCACATGACCCTGATTCTGGCCATGGATGTCTCGCGCAGCATGTTGGCGCAAGATGTGCCCCCCAGTCGAATTGAGGCCGCGCAGGCGGCGGCACGACAGTTTTTGACGGATTTGCCTGCCAACATCAGGGTCGGACTGGTCACCTTCGCCGGTAACGCCCAGGTGGCTCAGCATGTGACCGACCGGCGAGAAGACTTGTTGGCAGCCATTGATCGATTTCAGTTGCAACGCGCCACGGCCACGGGCAGTGGTCTGCTGCTGTCTTTGTCCACTCTATTGCCGCATGTGAAATTCGACCTCAATGACCAAGACGCGGCGGCGGCTCAAGACCGCCTGCCGGGGTCATACACGGGGGGGGCGATAGTGTTGCTCTCCGATGGCCGCCGCACCAACGGGCCGGACCCGGTGGCGGTGGCGCATCTGGCGGCGCGCCAGGGCGTGCGCGTGTTCACGGTGGCGTTCGGCACCCCCAATGGCTTTATTCCGGGCTATGAGGGCTATTCTTTTTTCACCAGGGTGGATGAAGAGGCCCTGAAAGCCGTGGCCGACATCACTGCAGGCGAGTTTTACCGTGCTGAATCGGCCCAGGATTTGCACCAGGTGTATCAGCACATGACACAGCAATTCACACTGGAGACGCGCGAGAGCGAGATCAGTGTGCTTTGGGTGCTGGCCGCACTGGTGTTATCGATGTTGGCTTGGGGGCTGGCTGCCCGCTGGCACGGGCTGCGACCCATCAGGTCATCAGGCCGGCGGCTTTGATGCCGGCGGCACAGATCTCTTCGTCTTCATCCCCGGTGCCACCACTGGCGCCGGCCGAGCCCAAAATGCGGCCCTGCGCGTCTTTGATCAGCACGGCACCGGGTTGGGCCAGAAATTTGCCTTGAGCGGTGGCGGCCAGCCCCAAAAAGAAGTTGGGGTTGTCTTTGGCGCGCTCGGCCAGGGTGCGGCTGGACACGCTAAAGGCCACCGCCCCGTAGGCTTTGCCCACGGCCACATCGCAACGCATCATGGTGGCGCCGTCTTCGCGGGCAAAGGCTTTCAGGTGGCCACTGTCGTCGAGCACCGCCACACCCATGGGCTTGTAGCCCTTGGCTTTTGAATGCGCCAGCGCGCCAGCGATGATTTTTTGAGCTTGATCGAGAGTAAGAGCAGACATTTCAGTGGTTTTCCATCAAAGGGGTTTCTTGAGCCAGTGCCCAATCTCTCCAATGATGCCACGGCGGAAGGCCAAAACGCAAACCACGAAGATCAAACCTTGCACAATGGTGACCCAAGACCCCAGTTCGGCCAGATAATTTTGCATGGTGACAATGACGGCGGCGCCCACCACCGGGCCAAACAAAGTGCCCAAACCGCCCACCAGGGTCATCAGAACCACCTCTCCGGACATGGTCCAGTGGACGTCGGTCAGTGACGCCAACTGGAAGACCAGGGTTTTGGTGGCACCCGCCAATCCTGCCAATGTGCCAGACAAGATGAAGGCCATGTGTTTGTAACGATCTGTGTCGTATCCCAAAGACAAAGCACGGGCTTCGTTTTCGCGGATGGCCTTCAGGACTTGGCCAAAGGGCGAGTGAACGATGCGCCAGATCAGGCCGAAGCCCAGAAGGAAAATGCACAGCACCAGGATGTACATCGGGGTGGTGTCCGTGATGTCGATGAAGCCAAACAGGGGATTGCGGGGAATCGCTTGGATGCCGTCCTCACCACCAGTGAAGTTGGCTTGCAGGTAAAAGAAGAAAATCATCTGCGACAGCGCCAGCGTGATCATGGCAAAGTAAATGCCCTGGCGGCGGATGGCTAAGGCTCCGGCCACCACCGACAGGACCATGGCGCAGAAGGTTCCAAACAAAATGGCGAATTCAGGGTTCCAACCCCAAACTTTCGCGGCATGGGCACAGGCATAGGCGGCCGTGCCCATGAACATGGCGTGCCCGAAGGACAACAAGCCGCCGAAGCCGATCAGCAAATTGAAGGCGCAGGCGAACAGACCAAAACACATGACCTTCATCAGGAAAACGGGGTATACCACCAATGGGGCCGTGGCGAAAAACCCGACCATGATGGCGAACGCCACCCATAAAGTGCGGTCACCGGACGAAGTAGAAGAAGCGATGGGCGTCATGGTCTTTATTTCTGGGTGCCGAACAGACCGGCCGGTTTGAGCAACAGCACGATGGCCATGATGACGAAGATGACAGTATTGGAGGCTTCGGGATAGAACACCTTGGTCAGGCCTTCGATCAGACCTAAGCCAAAACCGGTCACGATGGCGCCCATGATCGAACCCATGCCGCCAATGACCACCACCGCAAACACGACGATGATGATGTCAACCCCCATCATGGGGCTGACCTGGTAGATGGGGGCGGCCATCACACCGGCCAGTGCCGCCAGACCCACACCAAAGCCGTAGGTGAGGGTGATCATCCGTGGGACATTGATGCCAAATGATTGCACCAGGGCCGGATTTTCAGTGGCTGCACGCAAATAGGCGCCAAGCTTGGTGCGCTCAATCACGTACCAGGTGCTCAGGCAAATCACCAAAGACGCCACGATGACCCAGGCCCGGTATTTGGGCAGGAACATGAAGCCCAGGTTGAACGCGCCGCGAAACTCAGGGGGAGCCGCATAAGGCATGCCGGAAGAGCCGTATTCGTGCCTGAACAGACCTTGGATGATCAGGGCCAATCCAAAGGTCAGCAACAAACCGTAAAGGTGATCCAGTTTGTAGAGCTTGGCGAGCATGGTTCGCTCAATGAGGACGCCGGTGGCCCCAACCAAAATGGGCGCCAGCACCAAAGCCAACCAGTAGTTGATGCCCAACCATTGCAGGCTGAGGTAGGCCACAAAGGCGCCCAGCATGTACTGGGCGCCATGGGTGAAGTTGATGATGTTGAGCAAGCCGAAAATCACCGCCAGGCCCAGCGAGAGCAAGGCATAAAACGAGCCGTTGATCAGACCGATGAGCAACTGGCCGAACAACGCTTGAGAGGGAATGCCGAAAATTTCCATGGCGGTGAGATTCGTTTTACTTCTTGATCAGAGGGCAATCGCCTTCATTAAGGGGGCGGAAAGCCTGATCGGCGGGGATGGTGGCGCGCAGTTTGTAATAGTCCCAGGGATACTTGGACTCAGAGGGTTTTTTCACCTCGAACAGGTAGGCGTTATGTAACTTGCGACCGTCTTGACGAATCACGCCCTTGCCAAACAAAGGATCGTCGGTGGGCAATTCTTTCATTTTGGCCGTCACTTTGGTGCCATCGTCGGTTTTGCCGGCATCGATCGCCTTCAGGTAATGCATGATGACGGCATAGACGCCGGCATTGACCATTGAAGGGTGCTTGCCATTATTGGCAGCGGCAAAGCGCTTGGACCAAGCCCGGGTTTGATCATTCAAATCCCAGTAGAAGGTTTCGGTCAGGATCAGGCCCTGAGCGGTTTGCAAGCCCAAAGAATGGATGTCGGTCAGAAAGACCAGCAGGCCGGCCAGATTCTGGCCGCCTTTGGTGATGCCGAACTCCGAGGCCTGTTTGATGGAATTGATGGTGTCGCCCCCGGCATTGGCCAGACCCACAATCTTGGCTTTGGAGGCCTGGGCTTGCAACAGGAAGGAGGAGAAGTCTTGTGTGGCCAGCGGGTGGCGCACGCGACCCAGCACCTTGCCCCCGTTTTTGGTCACGACGGCCTCGGTGTCGCGCTCAAGCGCGTGTCCGAAGGCATAGTCGGCGGTCAGGAAGAACCAGCTGTCGCCACCCGTCTGCACCACCGCCTTGCCGGTGCCATTGGCCAGCATCCAGGTGTCATACAGCCAGTGGATGGTGTTGGCCGTACAGGCCTTGCCAGTCAGGTCAGCCGAGGCAGCGCCCGTATTGAGGTGAATCTTGCCTTTTTCCTTGGCCACCTGGTTGATGGCCAGTGCCACGGATGAGGTGGGCACGTCGACGATGGCATCGACCTGGTCGGT
>JBEAZY010000090.1:0-3103 GCA_041159205.1 Pseudomonadota bacterium | reverse complement strand
GTTTGTGTGGCGGCACCTTGCGTCTGCCCTTGTGGCCCCTGTCACCCCAACAGCAACCCGTGCTGGAAAACGCCCTGCGTGCCAGTGGCCTGATTTAAGGAATACCCCCTGTGTCCTCTGTATTGCTTCACCCCCTGCGCTTGACCCTCGTCTTGGCCGGACTGGGTCTCTTGAGTGCCTGTGGCACTTTTTCGACTGGCAGCAAAGTCGATTACCGCTCGACCGCCGAAGTGAAAACCACTCCGCTGGAAGTGCCCCCGGACCTGAGCAAACTGGCCCGCGAGAGCCGCTACTCGATCCCCGGGGGCATCAGCGTGTCGGCCAACGCCATGCCTGGAAATACCGCGGGGATGCGCCGTGCCGTGGCCGCTGACCAAATTCAAGACGTGAAGATTGAACGCCTGGGCACGCAACGTTGGTTGAGTGTGCAGCGCCCGGCCGAGCGGGTCTGGGAACAGGTCAAAGATTTTTGGATCTCGAACGGATTTGTGCTGGCCCAGGACAGCCCCGATGTGGGCGTGATGGAAACCGATTGGGCTGAAAATCGGGCCAAAATCCCGCAAGATTTCCTTCGCCGCACCTTGGGCAAATTGCTCGACAACCTCTACTCGAGCGGTGAGCGTGACAAATACCGAATTCGCATCGAGCGGGTGAACGACCTCAGCACCGAGATTTTTGTCACCCACCGTGGCATGGAAGAGGTCTACACCACGCAAGACAAAACAGGCACCCGCTGGCAACCCCGAGCCAGCGACCCGTCTCTGGAAATCGAGATGTTGCGCCGACTGATGATTCATCTGGGCAGCACGCCAGAGCGTGCCGATCAGATGGCCAGCGAGGGCGCACCCAGCGCCGGCAGCAGTCTGGTGTCACTGGTTGCGGGCGAATCGCAGATGCAGTTTGCCGATCGTTTCGATGTCGCTTGGCGTCGCACCAGCGTGGCACTGGACCGTGCCGGTTTCACGGTGGAAGACCGCGACCGCAAGGCTGGCATTTTTTATGTGCGCTACATTGATCGGCCGGAAGAAGAAAAAGAGCCTGGCTTTTTTGCCCGACTGTTCTCCTCCAGCAAAGCCCAGCCCCCGGTGCGCATGCGCATCGTGGTCAGTGAGTCTGGCCCCAACGCCAGCCGCATTGCTGTGCACAATGAATCTGGCGAGCCTGACAAAGGACCAGTGGCGCAAAAGATCGCCCGGCTGATCCAAGACGAGCTGAAATAAGCCTTGAGCCTGCGCATTCGCAACCTGGGCAGCGGCAGCTCGGGCAATGCCACTCTGATCGAAGCCCGCTCGGGCACCACCCACAGTCGCCTTTTGGTTGACTGCGGGTTGCGCGTGAGCGAGGTTAA
This sequence comes from Pseudomonadota bacterium, assembly GCA_041159205.1. Taxonomy (GTDB): domain Bacteria; phylum Pseudomonadota; class Gammaproteobacteria; order Burkholderiales; family Burkholderiaceae_C; genus Limnohabitans. Next base: position 1,755 of record JBEAZY010000090.1, on the reverse strand, counting down.
AAAGCGCCTGCAATTGTGCGACCTGACTCTGGAAGATCTGGATGCGGTTTTCGTGACCCATGAGCACAGCGACCATTGGGGACACGCCGCCTCATTGTGTCGCCGACTGGGCATCCCCCTTTGGTCGAGCGAAGGCACCATGCATGCCGTGCTGGGCGAAGGGGCCGATTTGAGCGAACTGGACTGGAACCAGGCCAGCGATGGCGTGACCATCGATTTGGGTGATTTGCAGTTGCGCCCCTTCACCGTGCCCCATGACGCGCGCGAACCCCTCCAACTGTGTTGCACCGACGGTGACCGGCGACTGGGGGTGGTGACTGATTTGGGACATGCCAGCACCCACGTGATAAGGGCTTTGCAGGGCTTGCATGGCCTGCTTCTGGAGACCAACCACGACCCCGATCGTTTGCAAAGATCTGCCTACCCCCCCTTTTTGAAGCAGCGCATTGCCTCAGATTTGGGGCATTTATCCAATGAGCAGTCGGCCCAGTTGTTGCGCGAGGTGATGCACCCGGGCCTGAGTCTGGTGCTGGCGGCGCACCTGAGTGAACGCAATAACGACCCGGAACTGGCACGTGCAGCCCTGGCCCCTGTGCTGGGCTGTGCAGTGCATGATGTCCCTGTGGCCGACCCGGCACACGGTTCAGAATGGTGGGACGTTTAGCCCAGCCTCATGGACTGGCCCAAAAAAAAGCCACCCCGAGGGGTGGCTGGTGCCCAAAGCAAGAAGGATTACTTCTTCTCTTCGGCGGGAGCAGCCGGTGCGGCAGGTGCAGCCGGTGCGGCAGCGTCTTTGTTCTCGGCGGCAGGTGCAGCGGGGGCATCAGCCGGAGCAGCAGCAGGCGCAGGGGCCGGAGCCGGAGCGGGGGTTTCTTTTTTGCCACAAGCAGCCAAGGCAGCAGCCAAAACGGCGGCCAGGATCAGAGACTTTTGCATGTCGATTCCTATGTTTCACTGAGTTTAAAAAATCCGCTATTCACGGACCAAAACAAATTTTACAGGGTTAATACTCAAAACCTTAGCGTACAAATATCTTTACATTCAGCCCGCATGGTTATTCAGCAACCAACCAGCCGGCCTCTGTCCAGTCTTGCCAGCAAGCCTTGACCTCCGCACTGGCGCGTTGGGCCTGCGCCGGGGTCAGTCGGCCTTGATCGGCCAATAAACGCAGCAGCCTTGCATCGGCACCCCCCGCACGCCAGCTCTCGCCATTCAGAAAAACATGGTGCCGATCGTAAAGCATGCGGCTGCGCCGATCCAGGCGCAGCCCCTGACCCGGCTGCCAAGACTGCCCCGCCACGAACCAAACCTGGGGCTTGGGCTCGGTCAACCATTCGCCCAGGGCGCGTTGGGCGCTCAGCGGGTGCGCCAATGCTTGTTTCAACACTTGCGCCAAGTGGTCTTGCAAGGCGTTGGGCACCTGGGCCGGAAGCGAATTGGGCACTTGAGCAGCGTCGGTGTAATGGCGCTGGTCTTCGGGCAAATGGTCCGCCAGACGAGAGAGGATTTCCCGGGCCAGCTCGTCCCTGCGGGGGGAACGAAAGCCTATCGACCAGGTCATGCATTCCCCCTCGGCAATGCCATCGTGGGCATAGCGCGGCGGCAAATAGAGCATGTCGCCGGGCTCCAGCACATATTCGGCCTCGGGCTGAAAGCGTCGCAAAATCTTGACTGGCAAATCGGGCTTGATCTCCAGGTCGTCCTGTCGGCCTATGCGCCAACGCCTGCGTCCCTGGGCCTGGAACAAGAACACGT
>JBEAZY010000089.1:0-4636 GCA_041159205.1 Pseudomonadota bacterium | reverse complement strand
GGAAAAGGCGACTTTACCCCGAGCACGGCCCCCCGACAATGGGGCCAGGCCGGTCAACGGCGGCGCCAGCTGCGATCTTTGCCGGTTTTCAGTCGCTCAATCACCACCGCACTGACGGGGCAGCCCAGCAACTCAAACCGCTCCTTATCGGTCAGGTTCACCACGAAAGGTCTGTAGGCGCCCATGGCTTGCCGTTCCCGCTTGGGGGCGTCCACATCAGACCAACCCCGCTTGAATTCCGGGTCAGACAGCGTAAAGCGATTGATCAGGGCGGAATAGCTCCGCGAGCCGCTTGGCACGCCATCGCCATGGCCCAACTCCAGCCACTGCACCCCGCAGCGCGGGGTGGCATTGTTGGGTCGCTCTGACAGCCGGGACACCACCACGGTGTACTGGTTTTGGGCGTCGAGCAAGGTTCGCAAATTCTCATCATGCAAACAGTCGGTGGTCAAGCCTGTGACCGGAAAAGAACTGGTGCACAAAGACCAATAGCGCATCTCATAGTTGTCAGACATCGGCAAGGTGGTCTGATCGTGGGTGCGTGGCGTGTTGGGCAATCGGCCCTGCACCACGAACACCTTGGCATACAGTTGGTTGATCAGGCCATACCCGAATTGGGTGTAGGGGTCGCTAAAGGGCTGGGGTCGGATTTCCGGTTTCACCAAACTGGGGATGTACTCCTGAATCAGTTCAAGCAAAGGCACATAACTTTGCAACGTACTGAATTCCATATTGAAAAAGCGCTGCATGCCCAGAAAATCAAAGTCATCGGCCGGCGACTTCGACACCTCTTTCCAGGGCAACTCGTTCAGCGCCAACCAGACTTTGGGTGACAAGCCCTGATTGGGCAGGCCCAGGCCCCGCATTTCAGTCAGGGTTCTGATGCAGGCGCTGTCTTCATCCAGCACCTGCTCACCCACCTTCAGAGAGATCTTGGGCAAACCCACGCCACCGGTCCAATCGCGATCTTGGTCGGGCACGAAAATCCGCAGGTCTATGCCTATGGCTTCGCCGGGTTTGCGCTGGGTATAAAGCGTGTTGTAGGGCCGGTTGGCCGCGGGCGCCTTCCCATTCACAACAAAGACCGTGTAGTTGCGCAGGCCGATGTCACGCCGCACGCCACGCCGATAGGGGTTGCTTGAGCCGCCATCGGGCTCCAGTGCAGCGTCATAGGTTCGGTCCAGCACCTGTCCCTTTTCATCGTACAGCGTCAAACTCATCATCCTTGCATGCGGGTATTGGCCCTTCAGCACCAACTGCCCTGCCTCGGGCAATTGGAACCAGCTCATGCTGCTGGTGCGGCCCAAATCGACCATCTCCCTCTCGTGCGCATAGTTGTCCGGGTCGGTGGTGTAAAACCCGATGCGCCCGCGCGGGCCGGGCCAGAAACAGCTTTTGATATCGCTTTGCGACTTCGCATTTGAATTGCGAACAATGTCGGTCTCGCGGCTTGGGGGCATGGGCGGCAAGTTCAGGGTCGTTTTGCGGCTGCCGCGCACAAACCCGTCCAGTCTGGGCTCTGGGCCGCCCCTGGGCGGGGTTTGGGCATTCCAGGAATAGTGGGCATTGGTGAAAAATTCAGGCAAACCCTTGTCCTCATCCAGACTGAGAAACCAGTTCACCATATAAATCAGCCCCATCAGCCAGACAGTCGCCAGGAGATAGCTGAAACGCACATATTTTGAGTTCATGCTTTGCAACCCGTCACAAGACTTGAAACGATGAAATGTATTTTATTTTACTCTTTTTAAGGCTTAGAATGTTGTTATTTCACTAAAAAGTATGATAAATTCATCTGTAGTCCTTGCAGGATCGAGCCCATTAATGATCCACACATCGTTTCTGGGATTTTTACCCAAAGTGTTGTAATTTTGTATCAAAAAAACAAAAAAATATAATATAAAGAAATTATTTCCAAGGAAAAATACATTCCTTTGTAATACATTTCTCCACGGGGGTTCAGGAATGTTGTTTATTCGTTCCCCATTTCTCAACCTTTTTCAGGAGCCACCATGTCGCCACAAAACCACGTATCCCCCCCGAAAAACCGCCAGCGCGGTTATGGCCTGGTCGAGGTCATGATCTCGCTGGTCATCATTGCCATTTTGGTCGCCATCGCCGTGGCCTTGTCGATCAACTTGCGCACCTCGTCCAGCATCACTTCCAACACCAACCACATCACGCAGATCGCAGCCAACGGCAAAAAATCTTTCGGCGTCACCAACCAATACACGGCCATCACGACGGCTCGGGCAGTTCGCGCCGTGGTGCCGCGCGAGTTGCGCAGCTTTGACCCCTCCACCCAACAATATGGCGACACCGCTTTCAACAACTTTGGCGGCCAAATCCTGGTGGGTTTCAGCAACCTCTCCACCAATGGTGACACCATGACCTTTGTGTGGCAAAACGTGCCCAAAGACCAATGTGAACAAATCGTCACCCAGGTGGCAGGCCTCATGCGCCGGGTCGAAGTGCAAGTGTCCGCTGCGGGTGCTGCGCTGGCTGCGGCTGCGGCAGGCGACCCCTTGAATCAATCGGGGGCGCTGGGTGCAGCGGTGGTGACTGCGGCCTCTGTGGCGGCTGTTGCGCCGGGTTCCGCAGGCAATCGGGGTGTCGTGGTCAAGAACAACGATGTGGAACTCAACGCAGGCGCCCTGAACGATGCTTGTGCCTCAGGTGGTGAAAACGTCCACCTCTGGTTCTGGGTGGGTCGCACCTGATCTGCTGTTCGCATGTTCCTGGTGACTATCTCAACCCGGTTTGCACGATGAACGTCGACAAACCGGGTTGGGTTCGCTCACCCGATCTTTATCCTTTCTGCCATGAGTTCAGTTCGCCTGCCCATCGCTCATCTGCGGCGCCTTGCCTTGCAGGGGTTTGGCTGGGTCGAGTCCATGCTGGCCTTGGTGGTTTTTTCGGTCGTCACGGGCGCGCTCATCCAGGTCTGGGTTAAAGACCATGAAATGCAGAGGGTGCAGCGTCAGGCCGATGTTTTGCAAACCGCACGTCTGGCCAGTCAACGCCTCGTGTCCCTTTATCGCAGAACTTTGGCCTTCCCGGTCGGCATTCCCTTGTTGTTGAACAGGGTCGATGGCTCGACGCTCACGTCCCCCATTACCGGCTCTGCCTCGGGTGGATACAACACCTGGGTTCTGACGCAAGCACAACTCATCGACTTGCAAATACTAGATGGCAACTTCCCCGGCAGCGGGGTGTACGGCAGCCTGATCAATGCCCAGTTGCAACTCAACCTCACCGCCAGTCAGAGCAGCCAAAAAATCACGGGCACGCTCTGCTACAACCAGCCCCTGCTCAAAGACGGGCAGGCCGACTTGTCGGCCTTGGGTGCTTTGCAAGCCCAGGTCTCGCGCAGCAGTTCGGCGGTGAGCGCCGGCACCGTCAACAACACCAGCCATCAAAGCGGTGTATTCGTGGCTTCTTACCCGGGTGATGGCGCCCATTTGAAGGGCAGTGCCTCGGGCATCAACATCGCAAACCCCATCGCGGGCAGCCCTGAGGGCGTTGTGTGTGCCTTGGTGGGCGATTGGGGCGGGCTCGAGAACACTGGTCGAACGGCCTATCCCGCCGCCACCCTCAATGGGGCTTGCACCGAGACCCATGCCTTGGCTTGGCTCACACCCGACAGTACCTCTTCCCAGCCGACCCATGCGCTGTGGTGCAATGGCAGCCAATGGAAATTGTTTCAGGGCGCCCAAGTCGGCGACACCTGCAACGACGGGGCCATGGGGGTCGACGCCAACGCCAGTTCAGCCACTTATTTGCAGCCCCTCATGTGCGGCCCATCCAACACCATGGTGGCCGGTCGCATGGTGCCCTTGAAAGAAAACCTCACCTGCGACAACAGCAATTTAGGAATACTGGCCATAGGCAAAGCAGATCAGAAAATCTATCGTTGCCAATCTGTGGCCAGGGCATCCAACAAAAATTACAACGATTTGATTTGGAATAATGATTTTTACAATGGCGGCAGGTATCAACTCACCAGGGTCCAATTTCAGTCAGACCCCGGTGCAAGCATTCCTTGTGACGCCACTGCCATTAACTCATTGGGTTACCGCACCAGCAACACCGCTGCGGTCAACGACTTCAAATTACTGATTTGCTGGGGCGGCAATTGGTCGGGGCTTTGAACATGGATGTGCATAAAACCCCTTCAATGAAACACACCGTCAAGTGCTTGCGCATGGCCGCACTGGGTTTGACCTTGGTCGAATCGATGCTGTCCTTGGTCGTGTTCTCGGTCGCCATCGGCACCATCATCAAAATCTGGGTGCAAGACCACCAGATCCAGCAGGTGCAGCGCCAGGCCGAGGTACTGGAAACTGCACGGCTGGCCGGGCTGCGCATCAGCACCCTGTATCGCAACGCCTTGGCCTCTACGGCCTCGCCGCAGTTGTCCACCAAGGTCGACGGTACAGCCCTCGCGACACCCATCCTCCCCACCTCGACCACTGGCGCTGGCAACACCAACCTCTGGACACTGAGCGGCACAGATTTGATCAACCTGCAATTATTGGACACAGGCTTTCCCACCGTCGGGCTGTATGGCAGCTTAAGTGGTGCGCAGTTGCAACTCAACCTCAGTGCCAGCCGCAGCGACCAAAAAATCACGGGC
>JBEAZY010000088.1:0-2580 GCA_041159205.1 Pseudomonadota bacterium | reverse complement strand
CAGGCCCGCGCCGTTGACCAGGCAACCGATGTTGCCGTCCAGGCTGATATAGGCCAAATCGAACTTCGAGGCCTCGACCTCGGCGGGGTCCTCTTCATCGAGGTCGCGGTAGGCCACGATCTCGGGGTGACGGAACAGCGCGTTGCTGTCAAAGTTGAACTTGGCGTCCAAGGCAATGATGTTGCCCTGGCTGTCGCAGTTCAGCGGGTTGATCTCGACCAAAGAGGCATCGGTCTCCATATAGCACTGGTAAATCTTCTGGAACACATCGGCGGCTTGCGTGGCCGATGCGCCGGTCAGGCCGATGCCTTGAGCCACCTTCAGCGCCTGCGCCTGGCCCAGACCCGTCAGAGGGTCGATCAATTCCGTGATGATTTTCTCAGGCGTGCTGTGCGCCACCTCTTCGATGTCCATGCCGCCTTCGCTGGACGCGATCAGGGCCACCTTCTGGCTGGCGCGGTCGGTCACGATCGAGACGTAATATTCTTTTTTGATGTCGGCACCTTCCTCAATATAAAGGCGCCGCACCTTTTGGCCCTCGGGGCCGGTCTGGTGGGTTTTCAGCTGCATGCCCAGAATCTGACTGGCCAAATCCTTGACCTGGTCGACCGACTTGGCCACTTTGACGCCGCCGCCTTTGCCGCGACCGCCGGCATGAATCTGGGCTTTGACCACCCAAACCGGGCCGCCCAATTTTTGCGCGGCTTCGACCGCCTCTTGCACCGTGAAGGCCGCAATGCCCCGGGGCACCGGCACACCAAACTGACGCAAGATCTCCTTGCCCTGGTACTCGTGAATCTTCATGAGGTCTCTCTTTGCACGGGGTGATACTGGGTGTCAAACCCAGGGCGCCTGCGGCACAGGTCGCCACTGGACTTCTCCGCCGTGAAATGTATCATGTTGCAATGCACCAACCTGATTCGACGCTGACAAATCATGCCCACCGTGTTCATTGATGGCGAGGCAGGCACCACCGGCCTGCAAATTCGCGAGCGACTGGCCCATATGCCCCAGGTCGCTGTGCTCAGCATCGACCCGGCCCTGCGCAAAGACCCCGGGGCCAAGCGCGACATCATGGCCCGCGCCGACCTGGTGCTCTTGTGCCTGCATGACGCCGCCGCCCTTGAATCGGTGGCCATGATCGATGCCTTGCCCGGGCCGCGCCCACGCATCATTGATGCCTCGACCGCCCATCGCACCCACCCCGACTGGGTCTTCGGTTTCCCCGAAATGTGTGCCGGACAAGCCGACGCCATTCGCTCTGCCCAGCGCGTGGCCAACCCCGGCTGCTATGCCACCGGGGCCATCGCCGTGCTGCGCCCCCTCATCGATGCCGGCCTGCTCCCTGCCGATTTTCCGGTTAGTTTGCCGTCAGTAAGTGGTTACTCTGGTGGCGGTCGAGCCATGATCGAAGCCTACGAAGCAGCTACAGCCCCCTTGTTTGAAGCCTATGCCCTGGGCCTGCAGCACAAGCATGTGCCCGAGATCATGAAATACACCGGCCTGACCCGCCGTCCCTTGTTCCTGCCCGGGGTCGGAAATTTCCGCCAGGGTATGCTGGTGCAACTGCCTCTGCACCTGGACCAGTTGCCCGGCCGCCCCAAGGCGCAAGACCTCGAAGCCGCATTGCGCCGGCACTATGCCCGAACCGAAGGCGGCTGTGTGGCGGTGTGCGAGGCCACCGCCGACGGCAAACTCGATGCCACCGCCCTGAATGACAGCAACTTGCTTGAAATCAGGGTCTACGCCAACGAAGCCCAGCGACAGGCCGTGGTCATCGCCCGGCTGGACAACCTGGGCAAGGGGGCCAGTGGCGCGGCAGTGCAAAACCTGCGTCTGATGCTGGGCCTTTGAACCTCACTCGGCCTCCTCACATTGCGTGACGCGGCGCACCACTTCGCCCGCAAAGCCCCTGGCCAGCAAGAACCGGGCTTGTCGCGCCCGCTCTTTGGGCTCGGTCGCGATCTGTCCGAATTTCTTGCGCCACACCTCACGCGCGCGGGCCAATTCGGTATCGCGCAACAAGGCCAGGGCTTGCGCCTGAGCGGGGGCGCTCACCCCCTTGGCCTGCAATTCCTGTTGCACCCGCCGTGCGCCCAGGCGGCTGGCGCGGCTGTGCAGCACCGACTCAAGCACCCGCTGTTCGCTGATGAAGCCCTTGGCTTGCAGCTCGTCCAGCGCCTGGCGCAACTCATCGGGGTCGGGCCCGTGACGGGCCAGTTTTTTTTCCAGTTCGCTGCGGGTGTGCTCGCGCAAGGCCAACAGACGCAGGGCCCGGCCTTTCAATGAGGGGCCGCTGCGCGCGGTGCTGGCTTGTGCGGCTGACATGCGCTGCGGCGTTTCCATGGGCCTGATTTATTCGGCCCCGACTTCGGCGGCCAGCAGGGGGATGCCCAGCGATTCGCGCACCTTGTTCTCGATTTCAAAAGCCAGATCGCGGTTCTCGCGCAGGAATTCGCGCGCGTTGTCGCGGCCTTGGCCGATTTTTTCGCCGTTATAGGCGTACCAGGCGCCCGATTTTTCGATGATGCGCGCTTCCACGCCCATGTCGATGATCTCGCCATGGCGGCTGATGCCCTC
>JBEAZY010000087.1:0-5929 GCA_041159205.1 Pseudomonadota bacterium | reverse complement strand
CCATGGTGGTGTAGCCACCGTCCGGCGTGGCAATCGGCGTGCGGGCCAATTGTTCCAGGCTGCGACGCTCAGCAGGCAAACGCACGGCAGCGGCAAATTTGCGCTCGCCCTCCCAGATTTGGGTGGCGGCTTTGCCCGCCAACGCCGCCTCGATCACGTCTTGCACATCGCTTACATTCAAGCCAAAACGGGCGGCCCGCTCACGGTCGATATCAATCAGCAACTGGGGTTGCTCGCCATTGCGGTCTACCTCGGCCCGCTGCACGCCCTGCACCTGTTTGAACTGGCGCTGCATCGCTTCAACCGTTTGTCGCAGCTCGTTCAGGTCGTCACCCGCCACCTTCACCACAATTTGGCCCTTGATCTGAGAGATCGACTCCAGCACGTTATCGCGGATGGGCTGCGAAAACGCCGGGTTGACGCCCGGTATGGCAGACAGGCGGGCATCCATCTCTTCAATCAATTGTTCCCGCGTCAAGCCCTTGCGCCATTCTTCCGGCGGTTTCACATCCACAAACACCTCGGCCATGCTCAGCGTTTTGGGGTCGGTGCCATCCTCGGGCTGCCCGGCTTTAGAGACGGCGGTGCGCACCTCTGGAATGGTCAGCAAGGCCTTACGCGCCAGCCTCAGAACCTGCGCCGCCTCTTCCTGTGAGATGCTGGGCGGCAGATCCCAGTTGACCCAGAATGTGCCCTCATTGAGTTCGGGCAAAAACTCCGAGCCCAGGCGCGAGCCCAGACCCAAGGCGATGGCAAAACTGGCGATCGCCACCACCACCACTTTGCGGGTGTTGGCCAGTGACCATTGCAGCACCGGGTCATACAAGCGCTTGGCCGCCGCCACCAGCCGGTTATCGTCGTGCGGCAGATTTCGGCGCAACATCCAGTAAGCCAGCAAGGGCACCAGCGTCAGCGACAAGATCAGCGAACCCAAGAGGGCGGTGCTGACCGACAGCGCCATGGGCTGGAAGATGCGGCCCTCATGGCGTTGCAATGCAAAGATCGGGATATGGGCCGCAATGATGATCAGCATCGAAAACAGCGTGGGCCGCCCGACCTCGTTGGCCGCCTGGATGATCAGGGTCTTGCGTTCTTTCTCATTCATGCCCTCGCCGCGTTGCGCGAGCCGGTGCATGATGTTCTCAATCACGATCACGGCCCCGTCGACGATGATGCCAAAGTCCATCGCCCCCAGGCTGAGCAGGTTGGCCGGCACGCCCATGAACTTCAGTCCCATGAAAGTGGCCAGCAGCGACAAGGGGATGATGACCACCACCGCCAGGCTCGCGCGCAGATTGGACAAAAACAGGTAGAGCACCAGCGACACCAACAAGGCCCCTTCGACCAGGTTGCGAAACACCGTGGTGAGTGTTTTGTTCATCAGCCAGGTGCGGTCATAAAACGGCACGATCTGCACACCGGGCGGCAGACCGCGCTGATTGAGCAGGTCGATGCGTTCTTTGACGGCCTTCAGCACCACGCTGGGGTTCTCGCCCTTGCGCATGATGACAATGCCGATCACCGCGTCATCGTCACTGTCTTGTCCCACGATCCCCAGGCGCGGCACCGCCCCCACTTTGACCTGTGCCACATCCCGAATCAGGATTGGGGTGCCGTTGCGCGAAGCCAGCACGATCTCACCGATGTCGTCGGCCGATCGCAGCAGGCCGATGCCCCGTATGGCGAATTGCTGAGATCCTTGCGCCACATAGCTGCCACCGGCGTTCGAGTTGCCTCGCCCGAGGGCGTCAAGCAGGTTTTGAAAGGTCAGCTTGTGGGCCCGCAGGCGGTCGATGTCGGGTTGAACTTCGTACTGTTTGATGAAGCCGCCCATGGCCACCACATCGGCCACCCCCGGCACCTGACGCAGGGCGCGCTCGATCACCCAGTCTTCCAGGGTGCGCAAGTCGGTCGTGTTCTGGCCGTCCCCACGCACCCGATAGCGCATGATCTCGCCCACCGGCGTGGCATTGGGGGCGATATTGGCCTGCGCGCCAGGCGGCAGATCGACACTTAGAAGCCGCTCGTTGACCTGTTGCCTGGCCAGATTGACTTCGGCGTTGTCGTTGTAGGTAATGACGGTGTACGACAGGCCGAATTGTGTGTGTGAGAACAGGCGGATCGAATTGGGCAATCCGGCCAGCGCCGTCTCTATGGGCAAAGTGACCTGTTTCTCGACCTCTTCGGCGGCGCGCCCCGGATACAGGGCGATCACGGTCACCTGGGTATCGGTGACGTCGGGGAAGGCCTCGACCGACAGGGTTTTGAAAGAGTAAACCCCCGCCAGAATGAACAGCAAGGCCCCCAGAATAATGAACAGGGGCTGATTGACGGCGAATTGAATGATGCGCTTCATGGTTTGTTCGCTGCCGGGGTCATGGGATTTTGCTGGGCCTCATCTTGCGCATTGCGCAACTCGCGCGCCAGTAACAGGCCGTTTTGCACCACCACCCGTTCGCCCGCCTGCAGGCCTTCGCTCACCAGCACCTCTTTCGAGCCCTCATACAGCACCACAATGCTGCGGGGTTCAAACACCCCGGGGGCGCTTTGCACAAACACCATATGCTCTTTGCCGCGCAGAAAGACGGCGCTGGCCGGCACCACCAGCGTGTCGGTGAACGAGCGTTCAAAGTGTGCCGTGGCCAGCATCTCGCCCTTGAGCAAACGTTGCGGGTTGGGCACGACGGCGCGCACCTTGATGGTTCTGGTGCTGGGGTCGATGTAATCGGCCACGGCGTGCACCTGGGCCTTGAACGAGGCGTCGGGCAGACTGGGCACTTTAATCAGAATGTCTCGCCCGGGTTTCAGACTGGTCAGGTCCACTTCACGGGCGTCGATCTGTACCCACAGTTGTTGCGGGTCGGTGATCACGAACAAAGGGGGAACCCCCGGCCCGCTCTGGTCGGGGCGCAGCTCTTGCCCCGGATTGATGTTGCGCTCGACCACCACGCCATACACGCCACTGGCCAGAGACAGGCTTTGATCCACCCCGGCATGTGTGCTGTACAAACGAACACGGCTGTTGGCCCGTTCGAATTCGGCCCGGGCTCTGGCCTCATCGGCCTGCGCCAGCTCCAGGTCTTTGCGCGCCAGCACCCCCGTGTCAAACAATTCTTGTTGCCGTTGTAACTGCTTTTGGGCCAGGGTCAGATCGGCTTGCGCACGGGCCGATTCGGCCTGCGCCATGCCGAACTCGGGTGAGGCCAATTGCGCCAGACGGGTGCCCACCTGAACCGCTTGTCCGAGGTCCACATGAATGCCGACCACACGGCCTGAAAACGCCGGATATATCCGCTGTGTGCGCTCCTCGTTCCAGACCAGCTTGGCTGGCAGCTCGACGTGCAGTTGCTGGGCCGACGCCACCACGGCCGTGTTGAGCAAGGCCAGTTGCGGGTGATCGGCGGGGTAGCGGATCTGGCTGTTCTGAATGATGGGCTGGGCGGGTGCCGCCACGGGCGCGGGTGCGTCCTGGCAGGCGCTCAGCCAAGACAGGGTGAAGGCCAGGCCCGCGTACAGGCCGAGTTTGCCGAATGCATGTGCGTTCATCGGGTGCTCTCAATTCGATTTCTTATGGGGGCCGCCTCGGCGATCTGTGTCAGCAGGCGACGGGCTTGCAGTTCTGTTTCGGTGTTCAGCACCAAACCCGCCCAGGCGTTGGCATGCGCCTGGCGGGCCGCCAGCGCCTCTAGCCAGGTGTTGTGAAAGGTGCGCCGCGCATCGAGCAAGTCGGTCAGCGACAAGCCCCCTTTCTGATACGCCACCTCGGCCTGCTCCTGCACCTGGCGGGCTTGCGGCAGGATGTCGTCGCGGTGGGCATGCCAACGTTCGCGTGCGGCCACAAAACTTTGGTAAAGGCCGTCGAGCTCGGTGCGGGCTTGCAGCCGTGCCTGGGCCAGCAGGTCTTCGCTTTGGGTGACTTGGGCTTGCGCCCTGGCGATTTCACCTTGATACTGATAGCTCCACTGCAGTGGCATTTGCATGCGCAGCTCCAGCAGGCGGTTAGAAGTGCCCGGGTAATGGTCCACGCTGCCGCCCCATGTGATGTCCGACTTTTTCTGCGCCAGCGCCAAGTCCAGGACCTGGCGTGCCGCATCGACCCGCTCTTGCGCCGCTACCACATCAGGGCGCTGATCGACCGCCAGACTCAGTCGCCCTGCCCAGGGGCTCGCATCCAGCCAGTCGGCGCGGGCCTCGGGCCAGCCTTGCACGGGTGACCAACCCTGCGCAGGGGGCTCCAGCCGTGTCACTTGGCGCAAAGACAACTCGGCCAGGCGCAAACTGGCCTGAACCGTGGGCACATCCGACTCGCTGCGCCGGGCCTCAATTTCAAAACGCAGGCGGTCTTGCACCGAGACATCCCCCGCCTGTTGTCGGCGCAGGGCCGTCTGCGCCTGTTGCCGACTGGCCTGGGCCAGCGCGCTCACATGACCCAACCTTTCAATTTGCGCCAGCCAGTCGTAATAAGCCATGCTGGCCAGCCACATCTGTTGCCGCCGGGTTTGGGCCAGGTCTTGCTCGGCCGCCCGGGCGCTGCTTTGGGCGCTGCGGGTGCGCAACTCTCTTTTATTGCCGCGTTCCTGCGTGATATCCAGCCCCAGGCCTTTGTCGATGCGCTTGTCGCGCCACACATTGCCCCCCCCCAAGCCGTTTTGCAAATCCAGCGACGAGGTGCGTGCCGACAGCACAGGAAAGGGGTTGCGGTCGGCGCTGGTGATGTCGGCGCGCGCGGCCTCCAGCGTGCTGCGGCTGATGCTGACCTCCAGGTTGGCGCTGGCCGACTCCAGCACCTGTTCCAGACCCAGCGGGGTCTGAGCCCAGGCGCAAGCCGTCCAGGCCAGGCAAACCCAGCCACAGCTCAGCCAGCCAATTTGCTTCAATTGTCGTATGCTCATGGTTGATTTATGGCAGGTTTTGCCTGACCTATACCTGACCAAGGCCCCGGCATGCGTATTTTGTGGATGGAAGACGACGCGGTGTTGCGCGAAATGGTGTGGCGCAGTCTGACCGATGCAGGACATCGCGTGGATGTGGCGGGCCATATCGCGGATGGCCGTCATTTTTGGTCGGTACAAACCTACGACGCCGTGCTGCTGGACCTCAATTTGCCCCTGTCAGGCCAAGCCGGCTCAGACCAGGGCAGTGGCCTGGACTTGTTGCGCGAGCGCCGCCGCCGTGGCGACCGCACCCCCGTGCTGGTGCTCACCGCCCGCAACCGGACCGAAGAGCGCATCGCCGGCCTGGACGCCGGGGCCGATGACTATCTGGGCAAACCGTTTGACCTGGCCGAGGTCGATGCCCGCTTGCGCGCCCTGGTGCGACGCAGCCAGGGGGCACAAGATGTGGTCCAGGTGGGCCAGCTGACCCTCACCCGATCGTTGCGGCGTTTGCAACTCGGGCCCGAGGACATGGCTTTGCCTGCCCGCGAGTACGAGGTCTTGTGCGAATTGCTCAGCCCGCCCGGTCGGGTCATCAGCAAGCGTGAGCTGGCCGAAAAACTGTCGGGCTTTGACGAGTTGTTGGGCGACAACGCCCTCGAGGCCTTCATCTCCCGCTTGCGCAAAAAACTACAGGGATCGGGTGCCGGTATCCGCACGCTGCGCGGCATCGGCTACGTGTTGGAAGAGGTGGCCGGATGACCGAGGTGCGACTGCCCACCCTGCTCAGCCGCTTGTTGCGCCACGTCTTGCGGCCTTTGTTCTGGGCGGGCGTGATCGGCGCCATATCGGTCGCGATGGTCGCAAGATATTTCACCAGCGAGGCCTACGACCGCTCTTTGCTCGACGATGCCCTCATGGTGGCGGGCCATGTGCATGGGCGCGACGGCGAGCTTGATTTCCGGCTCTCACCGGCCGAAATGAAGGCCGTGTTGTTCGATCAAAGCGAGTCGCTCTTTTTTGCCATTTACGATGCACAGGGCCGCTTTCTGGCA
>JBEAZY010000086.1:0-21913 GCA_041159205.1 Pseudomonadota bacterium | reverse complement strand
GCCGGGCTGATGCGACTGATGCAGCCGGCGCGCTACGGCGGGTCTGAGCTTTGGCTCGATGACCTCATGAACGTGGTGTTTGAAATCGGCAAGGTTTGTGCATCGACCGCCTGGGTTTATTCCAACCTGGCCTCGCATGCATGGAACATCGGTCAGTTTGAATGGCAAGCCCAGGAAGACGTGTGGGCCAAAGACCCCGATGCATTGGCCGCCACGGGTTTGGCGTTCCCCTGCGGCAAAGCCAAGGTGGTTGACGGCGGGTATCAGTTGTCCGGGCGCTGGCCGTTTTGCAGCGGCATCAACGCCTGCACCTGGATGCTGGTCGGCGCCATGACTGAGCAAGAAGGCGGGCCACCGCAGCGCCGGTTTTTCCTGGTGCACGAAAAAGACTTTACTGTCTACGACAACTGGAACACCTTTGGCCTGACGGGCACGGGCAGCCATGACATCGAGATGAAAGATGCTTTCGTGCCCGCGCACCGCAGCGTGTCGGCGGAGATCTTCGCCGCTGCCCAGCATCTGCCGGGTGCCAATTTGTATGACAACCCTTTGTTTGGCATGCCGACTTTTGCCGCCTTCGCCTATGTGCTGTGCGCCACCCCCGTGGCCGCTGCCAAGGGCGCGGTCGAGCAGCTCACCTCTAACCTGCGGCAACGCGCCGGTACTTACACCGGGGCCCGTCTGGCCGAGATGAATTCAGTGCAGATGCGCATCGCCGAGGCCAGTGCCTGTGTGGAGTTTGCCGAGACCGTGATTCGGCGCGATTGGCAGGCCCTGGAGACCTGTGCCAAAGCCCGAGACTACCCCAGCATGGAGACCAAGCTGAGCTGGAAGCGCAATGCCGCATTTGCCACCCAGTTGGCGGTGCGCGCAGTTGACGCACTCATGCCCGCTTCGGGTGCCGGAGGTTTGTCGGCTGAGGGGCCGCTGCAGCGCCAGTTCCGCGACATTCATGCCGCCTCGGCCCATATCGCGCTGACCTGGGACATCCATGGCGCGGCTTATGGCCAAAGCGCATTGGGCCTGCCTTCGCCGGCGGGTTTCCTGCTCTGAATGACCCGATAACCTCATCAATTATCGGGTGATTACTTCATCGTTTGCCCTAATGACCTATTCTCGGGAAAACGCTATTGTTTTGTCCTAGAAAGGTCGAACCCGGAGTCCGATCATGCCAGTCACTTCCATCAATCATTTTCTGATCCGCGCCGCCGACATAGAACGCACCAAGGATTTCTATGTCGATGTATTGGGTTTTGAGGTCGCGCCCAGGCCCGATTTCCCTTTTCCGGGTTATTGGCTGGGCGCCAATGGCAGCATCCAGGTGCATGTGGCGCAAGACGGCATCGACAACCGCAGTTTTTACTATCTGGGCACCCCGGACGATGCGGCCAACGGCCAAACCGGCGTCATCGATCATGTGGCCTTTTTGTGCGAAGACCCGGCACAATTCAAGCAGCGACTTGATGGCCAGGGTGTGAAGTACCGCACCCGCTTTTTGCCCGAAAGCCAGTTGTTTCAACTTTTTTTGCGTGACCCGGATGGGGTCATGATTGAGCTCAATTTCTTCGGGGTCGAAGATGTCGCCGCTTTTGGTGGCGAAAATTACACCCAAATGACCCGTGTGGATTGAGTGTTTTTGGTGGTTCTTATAACTTCAGGAGTCAGTCACATGAAAATGAATCGTCGCAAAGTATTGAGCACCGCCGGTGCCGCAGTCGTGGCCTCTCAGCTGGGTGTGGGTCAGGTCTGGGCCCAGGGCGGTCCGCTCAAGCTGGGCATGAGCATGCCGCAAACCGGTCCCTTGGGCGCGGGTGGCCAGTCGGCCTTGTTGGCATTGCGCATGTGGGTCGACGATGTCAACGCCAAGGGTGGCTTGCTGGGTCGAAAGGTTGAATTGACTGCCTACGATGATCAGTCCAACGGCGCCAACACCCCGGGCATCTACACCAAGTTGCTTGACGTGGACAAAGTCGATCTGCTGATCGCCCCTTACGCCACCAACGTCACTGCCCCCATCATGCCTCTGGTCAAAGAGCGCAAGAAACTGTTGATGGGTAACTTTTCCTTCCAGGTCAACGCCAAGCCGCAGCACGACATGTGGTTCAACAACGCGCCCTGGAATGATGCCCGTGGCTGGTCCGAGGGCTTCTTTGACATGGGCAAGAACGCCGGCGCGAAAACCGCTGCCATCGTGGCCGCTGATGGCGAATTCCAGCAAAATCTGGCCAATGGGGCGCGTGAAGTGCTCAAGGCCGCCGGTGGTCTGAACATCGTGTTCGACCAGAACTACCCCCCCAACAGCACCGATTTCTCGTCCATCGTGCGCGCCATCCGCGCCTCGCGCGCCGAAGTCATTTTCGTGGCTTGCTATCCTTCCGAAGCCGTGGCGTTCATGCGCTCGGTCAACGAGATCGGTCTGGGTTCGCAGACCGTGTTGTTTGGGGGCGGCATGGTGGGCCTGCAATTCACCCCGATCATGAGAACCTTGGGCAGTTTGCTCAATGGTGTGACCAACTACAACACCTGGGTGCCAGGAGTGAAGTACCCTGGCATTGACGATTTCTTCAAGCGTTATGCCGATCGGGCCAATGCCGCCAAGGTCGATCCGCTGGGCTTTTACATCGCTCCGTTCAACTACTCGACCGGTCAGATGCTGGAGGCTGCCGTCAACGCCACCAAGAGCTTTGAAGACCGCAAAATCGCCGATTATTTGCGCAAGAGCGAGATGCAGACCATCGTCGGTCCGGTGTCTTTCAACGCCAACGGCGAGCGCGCCAAGTCGGCCGTGTTCCAGGCCCAGTTCCGTGGCGTCAAGAACGATGACGTCGATCAGTTCAAGCAGCAGGGCAAACAGATTGTGGTCTGGCCTGACAACCTCAAGCAAGGCAACCTGATCACCCCGTTTGACGCGGCGCGCAAGGCCACCTGATTTTTCAGCATCCCAACAGGGGCGGGCCACACTCGCCCCTTTTTTTTGATTGCCTATGTTCTCCATTGACCTCTTGTTTGAGGCGGTCTTGTTCGGCCTTTTGCTGGGCTGTTTCTATGCCGCTGTCAGTCTCGGCCTGTCGGTCGCCTTTGGCCTGCTCGACGTGCCTTACGTCGCCCACCCGGCATTGCTGATCACCGGTTCTTATTTCACCTATTTTTTGTGGGGCCTGGGCTTGGACCCCTTGGTTGCCGGCGTGTTGGCCATGCCGGTGTTTTTTGTCCTGGGGGTGTTGCTCTACCGTTTCTATTACGAAACTTTTGAGCGACGGGGCAGCGATGCGGGTGTGCGAGGGCTGGGCTTTTTCTTTGGTTTGGCTTTCATCATCGAGGTGGTGCTGATCCTGATTTTTGGTGTGGACCAGCGATCTGTTCAGGCCGATTACATCGGCTCAAGCCTCGAGTTGGGTGACTACCGCTTGCCTTACCGGATGCTGATTGCCTTTGCCGTGGCCTTGCTGTTGACGGTGACATTGACGATTTATTTCTCCCGCACCTTCACGGGGCGCGCCATCAAGGCGGTGGGCCAAGACGAGGGCGCCTTGCGTCTGATGGGGGCTGACCCGGTGCGCGTCAAGCAATGGGCCTTCGGGATTGCCACAGCGGTGAATGCCTTGGCCGGTGCCATGCTGATCATTGTCGGGCCGGTCGAGCCCGCCATGGACCGCATTTACATCGGGCGCACATTTTGTGTGGTGGTGCTGGCCGGTCTGGGCAGCATGAGCGGCACCTTGGTGGCCGGATTGTTGTTGGGGGTGGCTGAGTCGATCGTGTTGATGATGTTCGGTGCCTCCTGGGCTCCGGCGGTGGCTTTCGGGCTGTTGCTCGTCATGCTGGGCTTGCGCCCGCAGGGCCTGTTCGGGAGGTAAAACAAAAATGAAATTCTGGATATCGACTTTGGTGGCGGCCCTGGTGTTTCTGGGCCTGGCCATGTCCAACCTGAACGAATACCTGTTTTTCGCCGGGTTCGTGGTTTTGCAATTCATCGTGTTGGCGACCGCCTGGAACATCCTGGGTGGCTATGCCGGTTATGTGAATTTTGGTGTGCCGGCGTTTGTGGCGGTGGGCTCCTACACCGCAGTGGTGCTGTTCAAGGCATTTCATGCCCCTTTGCTGGTGCAATTGCTGGGCGGGGCTGTCATGGCCGGCCTGCTGGGCCTGGGGGTGGGCTTGCTCACGCTGAAGTTGCGCGGCATTTTCTTTTCGATTGCGACAGTGGCGGTGGTGTTCATCCTGGAGGCGGTGGTGATGAACTGGCGCTACGTGGGTGGTGCCACCGGGGTGCAATTCACCCGGCCCGACCCGATTCTGGGTTTTGAGAGCTACACCCGTTTTCTGTTCTTTGTGATGGGCTTGCTGGCTTTGGGCTCATTGGCAGTGGCACGCTATATCCAGGATTCCTTCCTGGGTCAGGGTTTGCGCGCCGTGCGCGACTCGGAAGAGGCGGCCGAGTGCTCGGGCGTGCCGACCTTGCGCATCAAGCTGGTGGCTTGTACCGTGATGGGGGCCCTGATGGGGGTGGCCGGTGCGCCCATGCCCATGTATCTGGCTTATGTGGAACCGGTGTCAACCTTCAACCTGAGTTATTCCATTTCGGCTCTGGCCATGCCCATCATCGGCGGCACCTCGCATTGGCTGGGGCCCTTGATCGGCGCGCTGATCCTGGGGACTTTGCAGCAGGTGGTGACGGTCACCATTTCCAGCGAACTCAATGTGCTGGTGGTGGGTGTGTTGCTGGTTCTGTTCGTTGTTTTGGCACCCGAGGGTGTTTTGGGACTCGTGAAAAAATGGAAACAATCCTCGAAGTAAGCCAGGTCGCGAAGCACTTTGGCGGCTTCACCGCCTTGCACAGCATCGACCTGAAACTGAACAAAGGCGAGCGTTTGGGCCTGATCGGGCCCAACGGCTCGGGCAAAACGACGCTGATCAATTGCATCTCGGGTGCCTTGCAAAACGACGCCGGTTCCATCAAATTCAACGGGCGCGAGTTGACCGGCTTGCAGGCCTTTCAGCGCACCAAGCTCGGCATCGCCCGCAGCTTTCAGATTCCGCGCCCGTTTCGCAGCATGACCGTGCTGGAGAACCTCATGGTCCCCCTGGCCTATGTCTGCGGCATCAGCGGACACAAGGCCGAAGAGGAGGCCATGCGCATTCTCACCAGCATGGGTCTGGCCGCCAAGGCGCGCTCGATCTCCGGCTCTTTGTCGCAGGTCGAATTGCGCAAGATGGAGTTGGCCCGCGCGGTGGCGGCCAAACCTCAGCTGCTGGTGTCCGATGAGGCCATGGCAGGTTTGGCCGGTGCCGAAATCGACGAGGTGCTGGAGTTGCTCTTTGAACTCAATCGGATGGGCATCACCATCATCATGATCGAGCACATCATGCACGCCGTCATGAAGTTTTCGCAACGTCTGGTTTGTCTGGATGCCGGCAAGATCATTTGCCAAGGCGATCCGCAGACCATCATCAGCAATCCGGAAGTGCAGAGGGCCTACCTTGGCGATTAAGCTTGATATCCAAAATGTCCACGCCGGTTACGGCGCGGTTCGCGCCCTGATGGGCGTGTCCCTTGAACTCAATCAGGGCCAGACGGTCGTGCTGTTGGGTACCAACGGCAACGGCAAGAGCACGCTCATGAAGTGCATCATGGGCATGGTCAAACCCGAGTCAGGCACGATCCGCCTTGAGATCGACGGCGTGAGCCACGACCTGACCCGGATGTCCACCGAAGAGATCGTGAACCTGGGGGTGGCGCTGGTGCCCGAAGGCCGCCGACTGTTCCCCAAGCTGACGGTCGAAGAAAACCTGCTTTTGGGCGCATTCAGACCCCTTGCGCGGGCTCAGATCGCCACCAACCTTGAGTTTGCTTTCGAAGCCTTCCCTTTGCTGAAAGAGCGACGCAAACAGTTGGCGGGTTCGATGTCGGGTGGACAGCAACAGATGTTGGCGATCGCCCGCGCCCTGATGTCGGCACCCAAAGTGCTGCTGGTTGATGAGCCCTCGGTGGGTTTGTCGCCTTTGTTGGTGTCTCAAACCATCACCAAACTCAAGGAATTGAAGGACAAATACCAGTTGACCGTGTTGATGGCCGAGCAAAACTTCAACCAGGCCATCCGCATTGCCGATCACGGCTACATCATCGTTCACGGCGAAATCGTCTTCCAGGGCGATGTCGATTCGATCAAGAACAACGAAATGGTCAAGAGTTTCTACCTGGGCGTGGTCGCCCACTGATCTTTGGTTCCCCCCGACACTGATGACGCGCGGGGCTTTTGAAAAGGAGCGCCTTGATGAAAGCGGCGGCTTTTGATTACACCCGGGCCACCTCGGTCGAGGCGGCCATAGACTTGCTGCGCCAACACGCTGGATCGGCCCAGATCCTGGCCGGGGGGCAGAGTCTGATGGCCATGATGAACCTGCGCCTGGCTCAACCGGGCACCCTGATCGACATTGGCGGCATCGACAGCCTCAAGACTTTGGCCGTCGAGGGCCAGGTCTTGCGCATCGGCGCGCTGGTGACCCACGACGCCATTCTCAGGTCTGAGCTGGTCGCCCGGCATGTGCCTTTGCTGGCCCGGGCCGTGCCGCATGTGGCGCACCTGGCGATACGCAATGTGGGCACCATCGGCGGTAGCCTGGCCTTGGCCGATCCGGCCGCCGAATACCCGGCGGTGGCTTTGGCATTGGGGGCGACCATCGTGGCCCAGGGGCCCAAGGGGCAACGACGCATCGCCATCGGCGATTATTTCAAGGGTTTGTATCAGACGGCATTGCAGCCCGACGAGCTGCTGGTGGCGGTCGAGTTTCCGCTGTCCCAGTCCGGGCAAGCGTTTCATTTTGATGAGTTGTCGCGTCGGCGCGGCGACTACGCCATGGTGGGTTTGGCCTGTGCGGTGCGACTGCAAGGCGCCCAAGTCCAGGAAGCCCGCCTGGCTTATCTGGCCGTGGGCGATGGCCCGGTGCTGGCCTCTGCGGCCATGGCGGCCCTGCAGGGCAAGCCGCTGGATGCGACGACGATACAAGCGGCCCAGCAGGCCTTGGTGAATGACCTGCACCCGAATGGCGACTTGCAGGCCGACCCGGCCACCAAAATCCACCTGGCCCGCGTGCTGCTGGGCCGAGCCCTCAACGCCTTGCGGAGTGCGTCATGAGCGAAAAAAAAATCACCACCACTTTCACCCTGAATGGCGCTCGGGTCGAGCGTGAAGTGCCGGTGCGCATGCACTTGGTCGATGTGCTGCGCGAAGACCTGGGTTTGACCGGTTCGCACCTGGGCTGTGAGCACGGCGTCTGCGGGGCCTGTCAGGTCATGGTCGATGGCAAGGTCGTGCGCGGTTGCTTGACCCTGGGCGTGGCGGTCGAGGGTAAAACCGTGGACACCATTGAGGGTTTGTCCGACAGCGGCCAGCTGGCTGTTCTGCAGCAGGCGTTTTTGCAGCACAACGCATTTCAGTGCGGTTTTTGCTCGTCGGGCATGCTGATCAGCGCTTTGGACATTGTGCGCCATCACCCCCAAGCCAACCGGGATGAAATCCGTGACCTCATCTCGGGCAATTATTGCCGTTGCACCGGTTACCAGGCCATTGTGGACGCCATTGAGTCGGTGCTCAAAGCGCAGCGAGTGCTGCCCATCACCCAAGGAGCTGCCGCATGAACGCCCGTTCCGAATTGCCTTCCAACCCGGTCGATGCCCGCACCCAGGAAAAATACATTGGCACCTCAGTGCCGCGGGCCGGTGCGCGCAAACTGCTGCAAGGCCGGGGCAGCTATCTCGACGATGTGCGTGTGCCGCGCCTGGCGCATGTGGTTTTTTATCGCAGCCCCCACGCCCACGCCCGCATCAAGTCGCTGGACCTGACGCAGGCGCGCCAACAGCCCGGTGTGATCGGCGCTTTCGATGGCGCCGCCATCGCCGAGTACTGCACCCCTTGGGTGGGTGTGTTGGGTCACCTCAAAGGCATCAAATCGGCCGTGCAACACGCGGTGGCCATAGACCGTGCCTGCTGGCAGGGCGAGGCGGTGGCAGCGATTGTGGCCGAGACGCGCCGCCAGGCCGAGGATGCGCTGGATCATGTGCTGGCCGAGTTCGAGCCCTTGCCCGCCGTGATCGACATGCGCGCCAGCTTGAAGGGCGACGTGGTCATACACCCCGACCTGGGCGACAACATTTGCTTCACCCGATCGTTGCAAACCGAAGGTTTTGACGAGGCGTGGGCCCAGGCCGAGGTGGTGGTCGAAAAAACCTATGACTTTGGCCGCCATACCGGCGTCACCAACGAGCCGCGCGCGATTTTGGCGGACTACAACCCGGCCGAGCATTCGCTCACGGTCTACCACGGCACCCAGGCACCGCACATGATGCAAGACATCTTTTCGCGCCACCTGAACATCCCCGAGTCTAGCGTTCGGGTGGTTTGCAAAGATGTGGGCGGCTCGTTTGGCATCAAGGTTCACGTTTATGCCGACGAGATGGCCACCGCCGCTTTGTCGGTCATGTTGCGCCGCCCGGTCAAGTTCATGGCGGACCGCATCGAGTCATTTTTGACCGACATCCATGCCCGTGAGCACACGGCCACCGTGCGCCTGGCCTGTACCAAGGCGGGTGACATCATCGGCTTTGACCTTGATGACCTGACCGGCATCGGCCCCTATTCGGTTTACCCCCGAACCAGCGGCATTGAGGGCAATCAGGTGGTCAACCTGACGGGAGGACCCTACAAACACAAACACTACCGCGCCAAACTCAATGTGGTGTTCACCAACAAAAACGTCACCTGCCAGTACCGCGCCGTGGGCCACCCGATCGCCATGGCGCTGACCGAAGGCATTGTCGATGAGGCTGCGCGCGCGGTGGGCATGGACCCCTCCGAGTTCCGTCGGCGCAATCTGATTCCTGACGACGCCTACCCCTATACCTTCCCCTCCGGCACCAAGTACGAAAAGCTCTCGCACCAGCAGTGCCTGGACAAGTTGCTGCAACTGATGGATTACCAGGGATTGCGTGCCGAACAACAGGCTTTGCGTGCCCAAGGCGTCTATCGCGGCATTGGCCTGGCGGCGATGATTGAAGTCACCAACCCTTCGCCTGCGTTTTACGGCGTGGGCGGGGCCCGAATTTCGGCCCAGGACGGGGCGACCGTGCGCATGGACCCGCAGGGCATGCTCAATGTGATGGTCAGCGTGACCGAGCAAGGGCAGGGCACCGAAGCGGTGTTTGCCCAGATCGCTGCCCAGTCGGTGGGCGTCTCGGTGGATCGGGTGCGTGTGGTCACGGGGGATACCGCCGTCACGCCCTATGGGGGTGGCACCTGGGCCTCGCGCGGAGCCGGCATCGGCGGTGAAGCCGTGTTGCAGGCAGGCAAAGTGCTCAAGAGCCACATCCTCGACATTGCCGCGGCCATTTTGTCGGCTGACAAAGCGACGCTCGACGTGGTGAACAACCAAGTGGTGGACAAAATCACGGGCGAGGTCAAGCTGCCCCTGACCGAGGTCGGCCGGGTGGCCTATTTCCGCCCCGATACACTGCCCATGAATTTCCAGTCCGAGTTGACCGTCACGCGCCACTACACCCCGCGTGAGTACGGATTTACCTTCACCAATGGTATCCAGGCCTCGTATGTCGAAGTCGACCCCGAGACCGGTTTTGTGAAGTTGCTCAAGCACTGGTGTGTGGAGGACTGTGGCACGGTGATCAACCCCATGTTGGTCGATGAGCAGATTAGAGGCGGCGTGGTGCAGGGCATCGGGGGTGCCTTGTTCGAAGAGTGCCTCTACAGTGACGACGGGCAGTTGCTCAACGGCTCGATGGCCGACTATCTGGTGCCGATGGCGTCTGAGATGCCCGACATCATCGTCGGCCACGTCGAGACGCCCACCCGTGGCTCAGAGTTGGGTGCCAAGGGCGCGGGCGAGGCGGGCACGGCCGGTGCCCCCGGTGCGGTGATGAACGCCATCAACGATGCCCTGGCCCCTCTGGGCGCCAATGTCACGGCGCAACCCTTCACCCCGCAGCGGGTGCTCGAGGCCCTGGGCAAGGTGTAAGTGACTTGCCCTTAGGCCAGGTGCAAGAGACTGGCCCTTAGGCCAGGTGCGCCACGCCCGGGATTTCCACAGCAGTTTCCCGAATCAGGTTGACCGGGTCAGTGAAATAGCTGACCCATTCGGCCATTTCAGCGTGCGCCGGGGCAATGACCGCGCCCATCTGTTGGGCCATTTTGACCGCGAGGTGCCCCACGGGAACCCGCAAACCCGAAAACTCGCGCAGGGCCCGGGGTACATCGTCGGGGCAGGCCGTCAGCCGCTCGACCATGGCCAAGGCGTCACCGGCGGCTTTGACCACGCCCTGACCCACATGGGGACGGGCGACAAACGCCGAGTCACCGACGAGAGCCACCCGGTTCAGAGCCATTTGGTCGCACCAACCGTCGTTGATCGATTGCACCAGCACTTCCGGCGATTTCTCGACCACTTCGGCCCAAGCCGGGTGCAGCATGCGCCGAGCTTCATCGCGAGCCCACCGGACGATGTCGGGCCGCAGAAGTTGAGGGGGAATGCCCTCGGCGTGATGAACCCCTTTGGCGTCGGTCAGGATGTCGCGCAAACGATCCGGGTCGGTGCGGCGGTACCAGACGATATTGACCCCGACCTGTCCGCTGTCGGGGCTGAGCACGGCGTAGCCCACCATCTGGTCGCCCGGCACCTGCTGAAAGCCAAAACCGTCGCGGATGAATGCCTGTGCCTGGGGGCTGAGCTTGTCGCGCGGGGTCAAGGCGCGCCAAGCCACGTAACCCGAATAGGACAGCGCGGGGGCTTTGAAGAGCTTGCGCCTCACTTCCGAGCGGTGGCCATCGGCGGCCACCACCAGATCGGCCTGCAACACCCGGCCATCGGCCAGTTGAACCTGTGCGGGTTCTGCCAAACCGCCATCGATGACTTGAACCACGTTTTGGTTCAGGTGGTAGCGCTCGGCCGGAAAGGCCTGCAGCAACACATTGAGCAGGCGGGCCCAGGTGGTCATTTGTTGCGGCACCACCATCTCGGCCAGAATGTCTCCGCCTGGCGTATTAAAAAAACGACGGTCTGTGTCCACGCCCAGGCTTTGCGGGTCGAATTGCCCGCCCGCCGCCAGCAAAGCCTTGATCAAACCCGGGTGGGTGGCGATGCCCGTGCCCCGGCTGACCAGAGGCACCGAGGCCTTTTCCAGAATTGTGACCTCCCAGTCAGCCCGATGCAGCAAATTACCGGCAAACAGTCCAGCCATGGAACCCCCTATGACGAGGGCTTGCTTTTGTTTCTTTTTCATGCTTTAAAATCCGGATGGTGAATCAATCCAATTCAAAAAAAACGGGGGTGCGCCTTGATCCAGCCACTCGCCGACAACAGATCCTTGATGCTGCCATCGCCTACTTTGCAGAAGCAGGCTTTGGCGTTCAAACGCGCGAACTGACGCGGCGCATCGGGGTTTCCCAACCTCTGCTCTACCGCTATTTCCCCAGCAAGCAAGAGCTCATCCAGGCGGTCTTCGATGCGGTCTTCATGCGCCGTTGGGACCCCAGTTGGGAGAAGCTGTTGCACGACCGCTCCATCGATTTGCGCGAGCGCCTGCGGCAGTTCTACGTCTTGTACGCCAAGGCCACTTACCGGCCCGAGTGGATACGTATTTATATGTACGCCGGTTTGGCCGACATGGGGTTCAACCGCAATTACCTCACTGTGGTTCGCAAAAAGCTTTTGCTGGGCATGTGCGAAGAGTTTCGGGCCGCTTTTGTACCGGCCAAAGTGCTCAAAGACGCCCCAGCGGTCAGTGGCCGCGAGATCGAGCTGGCCTGGAACCTGCATGGCAGCATGTTCTATTGGGCCGTGCGTCAGCATATTTTTGGCTCCAAACCCGCCGGTTCCGGTTTCGAAGAACGAACCGCTGACGCGGTGGATTTGTTTTTGGCCGGTGCGCAGGTGCAATACCCGCTCATCGTGGCCCAAGAGATCAAGGCCGGCTTATCCAAATCCACCTGAGTCCGATCAGCGCTTGGGCGGCACCTGGGCGATGTACCAATCGGCGATTTGCACGCCGGTCATGACCGCCACATCGGTCTTTGACAGCACATGGTCGAGCAACTTCTCGAAGCCGCCGATCCGGTGCGGCACCCCCGTGATGTAGGGGTGGACGCTGATGGCCATGACCCTGGGGTTGGACTCACTTTCCTGCCACAGGCGTTCGAGTTGCAACACCCCCCGGTGGTACATCTCGTCGCTGCGGTGGTGTTGAATGGCCATGAGCGGGATGTCATTGATCTCGACGGTGTAGGGCACTGACAACATGGGGCGCGGTGTGCCTTCGATCCAGGTGGGCTGGTCGTCTATCACCCAGTCGGCCACGTAATCTACCCCTGCGGCGCTGAGCAAATCGATGGTTTCATCGGTTTCGGTCAACCCCGGGCACTCCCAGCCACGCGGCGCCTGACCCGAGAATTGGCGGATGCTTTCGACGGTTTTGGCAATTGCCTCGGCTTGGTTGTCGACCTTGTGCGAAGGCCCCTGTATCCAGCCGTGCCCCATGAATTCCCAGCCTTCTTTCAGGGCGGCCTCGGCCACCTGCGGGTAGCTTTGGCAAACGATGCCGTTGGTGGCCAGAGTGGGGATGATGCCACGTTGCTTCAGGGCCTGGTGCAGGCGCCAAAAACCCGACCGCATGCCGTATTCATGCCAAGACCAGTTGGCCAGATCGGGCAACAGGCTTTGACCCATGGGCGGCGGCAAGACGGTGCGCGGCATGGCCCGCTCAATCGACCAGTGCTCGACGTTGACGATCACCCACACCAACATGCGTTTGCCGGGCGGTGCCTTGAGCACGGGACGCTGGGGAAAGGGCACAAAGGGCACCCTGTCGCTGAGCAGTTTGTATGAGCTCATGTGGCGTTTTCCTTTCTGTCGTATTATTGATCAACTGCTCAGTTTAATATACTTGGGGAAGTCCTGCAAAACCCCCATGCGTCGTGGCATCCCAAACTCGGGCGCCCTGCTTCGTTGGATTTCTTGCAGAGATCTTCGGATATCTGCTGCGAAATCCGCCTTGCATGGCATCCCGATTTTGGGCGCCACTTGCACGCAGCGAGTTTTACAGGACTTCCCTAAGTCCTGCAAAACCCCATGCGTCGTGGCATCCCAAACTCGGGCGCCCGTTGTATCCTATGGGCCAGGCAGCCAACAGGGTGAATTTCATATGGGCACTTTCAACCGCGACGCCAAGGGCGTCTATCTGATTACCGTCACGCCGTTCAAGGACAACGGTGAGCTCGATCTGGACAGCACCGACCGGATGGTTGATTTCCTGTTGGAGCGGGGCGTGACCGGGCTTACCGTGCTGGGCATCATGGGCGAAGCCCCCAAATTGACCGCTGAAGAGTCGCGCACCTTTGTGCGTCAGGTGCTGGGCCGTACCCGGGGCCGGGTGCCGGTGGTGGTGGGTGCCTCTTCGGTGGGCTTTGCCCCCATGCAGGAGTTGTCGCGCAGCGTGATGGACTTGGGCGCAGACGGGGTCATGATCGCGCCCCCCTCATCGGTGCGCACCGACGACCAAATCGTGGCCTATTTCGAGATGGTCAATGAGACCCTGGGCCCCGACATTCCCTGGTGCCTGCAAGATCATCCGGTGGCCACCGGGGTTCAGATGTCGGCGGGGGTGATCCAACGCATTCTGAAGTCATCCCCCCGGTGCGTGATGCTCAAGCACGAGGACAGCCCTGGCCTGGCCAAACTCTCCCTTTTGCAAGCGGCCATGAAAAAAGGCGAGCTTGATCGGGTGTCGGTGCTGTGCGGCAACGGCGGGGGCTTGTTCCTGCCCGAGGAACTCAGCCGGGGTGCCGATGGGGCGATGACGGGGTTTGCTTACCCGGAGATGATGGTCGATGTGGTCAAGGCCCATGCCGCAGGCCATATCGAACGCGCCCATGATTTGTTTGACGCTTATCTGCCTTTGGCGCGTTACGAGCAGCAAGCCGGGGTGGGTTTGGTGGTGCGCAAACACCTGTTTCAACAGCGGGGGGTCATCGCCTCAGCGGCAGTGCGCAAACCGGGCCCGAAATTGAGTGCCGCCGATTTGGCTGATCTTGAGCGACTGGTGCGGCGTCAGACTCAGCGTTTGGCTGATTTGGGCTGAAGCCTTTCGCACCAAATTAGTGCGTTGCGACCAAACCTGGGCCAGTTCAGCCCATGACGGGGACTTTGGATCAGGCTTTGACAGCTCTGGAACCACTGTAAATACGAGCTACAGGCCTTTGTTTTTGCTCGTTTTCCTGGTTCATCAGAGCCCGCAGGCGGTTGAACCCGGCTTTGATTTGCATGATTTCATTGGTCAGAGGCTGAAAGCGCTTTTCGATTTCGGGCTGCTGATCAAAGGATACGGCGACATCAGGTTTCATGGAAAACTCTCCCATCTTGACCCTTTAACGCAGTTCGCCCTGACTTGGTGGACAAGTCAGCTTCATTTTTTTAAAAAAAATGTCAAATGGTGACCCCGCCGTCGATCACCAGGGTCTGTCCGGTCATGAATGCGCTGGCCCGTGAGGCCAGAAAGACCGCCGCACCGGCGATTTCATCGGGGTCGCCTATGCGGCGCAAGGGGGTCGTGGCGTTGCGTTCGGCCAACAGCGCCTGGTCTTCCCAGAGGGCACGGGCGAAGTCGGTTTTGATCAGACCGGGAGCGATGCAATTCACCCGCACATTGTGCGGGCCCAGTTCGACGGCCAGATTGCGCGCCAATTGCATGTCTGCGGCCTTGCTGATGCAGTAAGCACCGATGATGGGCGAACCGCGCAGGCCGCCGATGGATGAGATCAGGATGATCGAGCCCGATTGGCGCCGGGTCATCTCGGGGCCGACCATGCTGACCAGCCAGTGGTTGGAGACGATGTTGTTGTCCAGGATTTTGCGGAACTGCTCGTCGGTGATGCCCGCCATGGGCCCGTAATAGGGGTTGGAGGCGGCATTGCACACCAGCACGTCAATGCGTCCCCATGCGGCCCGGGTTTGGTCGATCAGGTGTTGTAATTCGGGCTTGGAGGAGATGCTGGCCGCAATGGCCAAGGCGCGCCCGGCCCCGTGGCGCGCATTGATGGCGTCGGCCACCTCCTGGCAGGCGGCCTGTTTGCGTGACGAAATGACCACCCGTGCCCCGTGTTCGGCCAGGCGTTCGGCGATGGCGCGGCCTATGCCACGGGAAGAGCCGGTGACGATGGCCACCTGGCCGCTGAGATCAAACAGTTCCATGGGGCACCTTTCTGGATGAGGGGTTCAGTCGCGCAGGTCACAGACACCGGCCCGTCGATTTGCGACACTTTAACGACTTTTTGACAAGGCGACTGTCACGTGACGATTTTCTATGGCTGGCGCATGACCGCCGCCGCTTGCGGCATTCAGTTTCTGCTGTCCGCATTGGTCTTGCAGGCCTTCGGCCTTTACATCGCCACCTTGGGCGACGAAATGGGCTGGAGCAAGACCGCCCTGTCGGCGGCAGCCGCTTTGCAATCGGTGGAATCGGCGGTGATCGGGCCCTTGCTGGGCTGGGTGGTGGACCGCTTTGGCAGCCCGGTGATGATACGGTTTGGCGTGGTGATCATGGGGCTGGGTCTGTGTGGCCTGAGCCAGATCGAGACCTTGGGTCAGTTTTATGTGTGCGCGGTGATCATGGCCATCGGCACCAGTTTTTGTGGCTATTTCCCCCTGTCGGTGGCTTTGGTGCAATGGTTCGAGCGCCAGCGTGCCCGTGCCCTGTCGATCATGAGTTCCGGCCTGGCCCTGGGGGGCGTGGCCATTCCGGTGGTCGCTTGGGTCATGCAGACCTGGGGCTGGCGCACGGCTGCCCTGGCTTCGGGCTTGGTGGCCATTGTGGTGGGCTGGCCTTTGGCCCGGGTGATGGTGCGTCGGCCCCGGGATTTGGGCTTGCAGGTCGACGGGGTGGCCCATGCCGCGGCGGATGAGCCGCCTTTGGGGTCGAGCGGGGCGAGTGGGCGTTTGACGGGCACAGATCGGCCTGAGTTCTCGGCCGCCCAGGCTTTGCGCACCTCGGCCTTCTGGTATCTGGCTGCCGGTCACGGCCTGGCCCTGGTGGTGGTGACGGCAGTCAATGTGCACGCGATCACGCACATGAAGGAGGGTTTGGGCTACACGGTGTCGCAGGCCGGGTTCATCATCATGCTCATGACCCTGGGGCAACTGTTGGGGGTGGTGCTGGGGGCCTGGTTGGGTGACCGGTATGCCAAGCGCAAAATCGCGGCGATCTGCATGCTTTCCCATGCCCTGGGGTTGCTCATGCTGACCTTCGCACCTTCCTTGCCCTGGTTGCTGGGCTTTGCCGTGTTCCATGGCGTGGCTTGGGGTTTGCGCGGGCCATTGATGCAAGCCATCCGGGCCGATTATTTTGGTCGCCAGGCCATCGGCATGATCATGGGCCTGTCGGCTGCCATCATCGCCATCGGGCAGGTGGCGGGTCCTTTGGTGGCGGGGGTCTTGGCCGATTGGAGTGGTGACTACCGCTGGGGTTTCACGGTGCTGGCGCTCGCGGCCACCCTGGGGTCAGTGGCCTTTTGGATGGCCCACAAACCCGACCCGACACCTTGAACGGCGCTCCATTAAGATATGGCCAAACAACAGGAGACACACATGTGGCATCGATTCTGGCAGGGCATGGCCTTCGCATTGGCCTTGGGCGTCAGCCCATTTTGGGCCAGCGCCCAGACTTACCCCGCAAAACCGGTCAAAATTCTGGTGCCGTTTGTGGCGGGGGGCACCAGCGACATCGTGGCCCGCGCTGTGGCGCAAAAACTCAATGAAGCGGGCTACACCACCGTGGTTGAAAACCGCCCCGGTGCCAATGGCTCAATTGCCGCCGAGGCGCTGTCCAAGTCGCCCAACGACGGCTACACCTTGCTGGTGGGCTCCATCGGCACCTTTGCCATCAATATGGGTTTGTACAAAAACCCCAAGTACGATGTGTTGCGTGATTTTGACGCCGTGACGGTGGCGGTGCGCACGCCCAATGTGCTGGTCGTGCCACCCAAATTCCCGGCCAACACCCTCAAAGAGTTTGTCGATTACGCCCGTAAAAACCCGGGCAAGGTCTCGTATGGCTCTTCCGGTTCGGGCTCGAGCGACCACCTTTCGGCAGAGATGTTCAAGCTGCAAACCCAGACGTTTGGCGTGCACATCCCCTACCGGGGCGGGGCGGCGGCCCAAACCGATATCATGGCGGGCAATATCGAAGCCTCGTTCCAGAATTTCGGCACCGTGGTGCCCTACATCAAGGCCGGTCGCATGAAGGCTTTGGGCGTCACCTCGCGCCAGCGCATGCCCCAGTTGCCCGATGTGCCCACCCTGATCGAGAGTGGCATGAAAGACTTCGATGTCACCTCTTGGCAGGCCGTCGCCGCCCCCAAGGGCACGCCGCCCGAGGTCATCAAAAAGTTGCACGCGGACATCTCGCGCGGTCTTCAGTCGCCCGAAATGACGCAGCGTTTCAATGACCTGGGTTTTGAGGTGGTGACCCACAACCCCGCTGAGGCACAGGCATTTTTCAAGGCAGAGATCGAGCGCTGGGCCACGGTGGTCAAAGCCTCGGGCGCCACCGTCGATTAACAAGCAGGAGCATTGATGAAAGTAGGTATCGCAGGGATGGGGAAAATGGGTCAGGCTGTGGCCCAGCGTTTGTTGGGTTTGGGGCACGAGGTTTGGGTCTACAACCGCAACCCCGCACGCGCCGACGCCGTGGTGGCCCAAGGGGCCCGGCGGGTCGAGCATCCGGCCGAGCTGGCCGCTGCCTGTGAGGTGGTGGTCAGCCTGCTCACCGACGCTGAGGCCGTCCGACAGGTCTATCTGGGGGCGCAGGGCCTGTTCTCTGCACCCAAAGCGGTGTTGATTGAGTCCAGCACGGTGGCACCGGAATTTCAAGCTGAAATGGCGCAGCACGCCGCAGCTGCCGGGGCCCGCTACCTGGAGTGTCCGGTCAGCGGCAGCATCGGGCCGGCCAAAGAGGGCAAGCTGATCGGTTTTGTCGGCGGCGATGCGGCCGTGGTGGCGCTGGCCCAGCCCCTGTTGGAGCAGATGTGCCGCAAGGTGGTGAAGGTGGGGGCGCACGGCAACGGCGCACGCATGAAACTGTGCGTCAACCTGCCGCTGATGGTTTACTGGCAAACGCTGGGCGAGGCCCTCACTCTGGTTCGGGAACTGGACATCGACCCCAAAGAGCTGATCGATGTGCTGGCTGAGTCATCGGGTGGGCCCAATATGCTGAAAGTGCGCGGCCCGATGCTGGTCGATGCCTTGTCGGGCAAGCCGCAGGCCACGGTCACGGTCGATTTGCTCACCATGCGCAAAGATGTGCGCACCATGGTTGAGCAAGGCACTCAACACGGTTCGCCCATGCCGCTCACGCAAGCCACGCTGGCCAACCTGGAAAAAGCGATCGGGCAGGGCTTGGGGCAGGCCGACTGCACTCAGTTCCCGATCTGGTTGCAAAAGCAGTGAGGGGATGCCGGGCCCAAGCCGGCGTCAGGCGTCGATTTTCATCTCGCGGATGACGGGCCGGAACTGGTCCATCTGGCGACGCAACATCTCTTCCTGGGCGGCGCCGTTTGACCCCACGGCTTCTGCCCCCAGTTCGGCCAGGCGTTTGGCCACCTCCGGGTGGCGCACGGCGGCGGACGATTCACGTTGCAGCCGGTCGATGATGTCACGCGGCGTTTTGGCGGGCACAAACAGGCCGTTCCACCCTTCGAGCTCAAGCCCCGGAAAACCCAATTCACGCACCGTGGGCACGTCGGGCAATGAGGCGATGCGTTTGCTGGCGGTGGTGGCCAGCGCCTTGATGGTGCCGGCCTTGATTTCGGCCAGTGAGGAAGACAGCTGATCGCCGCCGATCTGTATGCGACCGGCCAGAAGTTCCTGCTTGAGCGGGGCCGCGCCCTTGAAGGCGATGTGTTCCATCTCGATCTTGGCTTCTTTCTTATAGGCCTCGCCCAACACGTGCATGGCCGAGCCCGGCCCGGTCGAGCCGTAGTTGTAGTTCAGTTTTTGCGTGCGCAGCAATTGGGCGAGTTCGCGCAAGTCTTTGGCCGGCACACCAGGGTGGGCTGTCCAGACAAAAGGCACATAGACTGAAATCGACACGCCGGCAAAGTCGGTGTCGACATTGAACGGCGAGCGACCCGCCAGGGTTTGTGAGACCGAAGACATCGGAAAAGTGATGTTGTGCATCAAAAGCGTGTGGCCATCGGCGGGCGATTTGGCGACCGCGTCAGCGCCTATGGCGCCGCCTGCGCCGCCCCGGTTGTCGACCGTGACGGGAACGCCCATGCTCTCGCCCATGCGCTGGGCGATCAGCCGGGCCACGATGTCGGTGGTGCCTCCGGCCGGGAAGGGGACGATGATTTTGATGGGTTTGGAGGGAAAGCCCTGTTGGGCCCGGGCTGTGCCCAGACCCACACCGACAGCGGCGGCCAGACCCAAATTGAAATGTCGACGTGAGATGCCCATGGTGACTCCTTGAAATGCCCCGATCATCGCCAAAAGTAGGGTGTCGTCAATAGTGAAAACGGAAAGTGACGCAGGAAACCCTCAGGCCAGATGCCCCGCGCGCGACAGGCCCAGGGCAGCGGCCAGCAGCCCCAGGGCCATGCCCATGCAGCCCAGCAGGTGGGTGATCTCACTGACGCCGCGTTTTTCAAATTTCATGCGCCGGCCTAAATCGTCATAGAGCCGCTTAAACTGCGTCACATCTTCGGCCCGCCGGTATTCGCCCCGTGTGTTCAGCGCCACTTTGCGCAAACCTTCCTCTTCCAACTGGGTGCGGGTGCTGACGCCTTTGTCACGCACGATGGCCCCCTGAGGTGTGCCCACGCCGATCACATGCACCCGAACCTGGTGCTTGGCGGCCAGATCGGCCATGGCGGACAGGGTGGGGCCCATATTGCCTTCGCCGTCGGTGATCAGGATGATGGCTTTGTTGGCGCCCTCGGGTGTCGGCTGCTGTTGCGGGTCGCGTGGCGGGTCAGACGGGTTTTTGGCCACCGGTGGCGTGGGGTTGACGGCGGCGCCGGGCGGGCCGGGTCGTGGTTTGGCGTCGTTGGCGTCATCGATGATTTTTTGGGCATCGATGCCGGCTTTGGGCAACAAGGTGTCCAGCGCAATCAACACGCCTGTGCCCAGAGCCGAGCCGTTTTGCCAGCTGAGATCGTCGATGGCAAGCAGCAAGTCTTCTCGCTGCAGGGTGGGCACCTGGGCCAGCGTGGCGGTGCCCCCCACGGCGACGATGCCCACCTGCAGCAGCCCCGGTTTGGTGTGGATGAAGTATCGGGCGGCGTCACGCGCGGCATCGAGCCGGTTGGGTTTCACATCATCGGCTTTCATGCTGACCGAAACGTCCATGACCAGCATGACGGCGGCATCGCGCATGGGTTGAAGCACCACCGCCTGAGGTCGGGCCAGGGCCAGCAGCAACAGACCCAAAGAGGCGGCTTCCAGCACGCGCCGTGTCAGGCTGTGGCCCGCCGCAGGCCGCCAACCCTGGGCGAGCACGCTGGAGCCCCGGTGTCGCCACCAGCGCCAACCCATCCAAAGCGGCCAAACCCCCAAAGCCCAAAGCATGAAGGGCCATTTGAATTCAATGCTTCCCAGATCAGGCATGGCGCTCTTTGTGCAGTCGCAATTGAACGAAGCGCAGCATGGCGGCCCCGAGGTCTTCACGGGTCGAGAGTTCGAGGCCGTCCATTCCGGCCTGACCGATGGCCTGCACCAACCTTTCCCTTTGGCTTTGGGCCAGTTCGGCATAGCGGCGGCGCATCCCGGGGTCGAGGCTGTCGACCCAGATCTGCTCACCGCTTTCGGCGTCTTTGGCCCAAAACATGCCTGCTTCGGGCAATTCTTGCTCCAGCGGGTCGGTCAGTCGAACGACGATGCCGTCGTGTCGATGGGCCAACTCGGCCAGGGCTTTTTCCCAAGGGGCGGGGCTGAGGAAATCGGACAACACAAAGACTTCGGCCCGACGGGGCAGGTTGCGTGCGGCCCGCCGCAGCCAGTCGTCCAGAGGGCTTTGATGCAAGCCGCGCTGCGGGCTGGCTTCGCCCAGCCGCTCCAGCACATGCAGGGCATGCCTGCGGCCCAGACGGGCCGGAATGTGGACCATGCCGCCGGGTCCGTCGTGGTGCCAGATCATGGCGCCGATTCGGTTGCCATGCTGCATGAGCAAGCGCGACATGATGGCCACGAAACCGCGCAGCCGGTCACGTTTGCTGTGGCCTTCGCTGGCCAAATCCATCGAGCCTGAGAGGTCGGCCAGAAACCACGCCTGGATTTCACGGTCTTCCAGGTGTTCACGCACATGCGCCGTGCCGGTTCTGGCCGTCACCATCCAGTCGATGTGCCGCACATCGTCGTGGGGCTGGTATTCACGCAGTTCCGCCAGATCAAGCCCTGCACCCCGAAACAGGGTGCGGTGATTGCCTTGCAACAAACCATCGAGTCGGCGCAACACCGTCCAATCCAAACGGGCCAGCCAGGCGGCCAGCGGGTCGTCGGCAGGCAAAGCCGCGACCGGTGGCTGCGATGGCTCGGGCGCTTGGCGTTCAGGCCACAGACG
The DNA here is from genome assembly GCA_041159205.1 of Pseudomonadota bacterium. Taxonomy (GTDB): domain Bacteria; phylum Pseudomonadota; class Gammaproteobacteria; order Burkholderiales; family Burkholderiaceae_C; genus Limnohabitans. The sequence goes on along the minus strand of JBEAZY010000086.1, from coordinate 303 downwards.
CCACATGAGACTGCAAACCTTGAGTGGGGGCAGGCAAAGCGGCCATCAGGCGACGAATCAGCTCGTCGGCTTCTATGCCTTCGGCCAGGGCCTCGTAGCTCAGCACCAGCCGGTGGCGCAGCACGTCGGGAACGATGTCGATCATGTCCTGCGGCAGGGCATAGGGGCGACCGCGCAAGAACGCCAGCGCACGCGCCGCTTCGACCAGTCCGATGGTGGCCCTGGGGCTGGCGCCAAATTGAATCCAGCGCTGCAGGTCGGGCAGTCCGTGGCGCTCGGGCGCGCGGCTGGCGTGCACCAGCC
>JBEAZY010000085.1:0-6426 GCA_041159205.1 Pseudomonadota bacterium | reverse complement strand
CCCGGAAGTGATTTTTGACACCCCGATCGAACAACGCTACGAACGTGCCTTGGCCTTGCTGGGTTTGCAAGCCTGGATGTTGTCACCCGACGCGGGGCACGCATGAGCGGCGGGGCCACGACGCACTCGCCCCCCGCGTTACCCCAAACCGTGTTGGCTTTTGATGTCGGGCACAAGCGCACCGGCGTGGCCTTTGGCAGCCGCATGCTCGGGCAGGCCCAGCCCCAAGCCACCGTTCACGCCCAGGGCGAGGCCCGCTGGCCCCACATCCAGCGCCACATCCAGACCTGGCAACCCGAGGCCCTGGTCGTCGGCGTGCCGTTTCACCCCGATGGCGCGGCCCACGACAACACCCGTTTTGCCCGCCGCTTTGCCCGCGAATTGCGACAACGCTTCGGGCTGCCGGTGTTTGAAGTCGACGAACGCTACAGCACCACCGCCGCTTTGTCCGAAGGGGCCCGCGACCCCGACGCGGCCGCCGCCTGCATCATCCTTGAGCAATATTTTCAGCACCACCCATGAACACTGGCACCCTGTCCCTAGACGCCGAAGCCCTGTACGCCGAGATGCGGCGGGTGTTGACGCCCCAAATCACCCCGCACACCCGCCTCGTGGGCATCGCCTCAGGCGGTGTCTGGCTGGCCGAGAGGCTGCATGCCGATTTGGGGCTGCCGGGGGAATACGGCGTGATCTCCTCCTCGATGCACCGCGATGATTTTTCTCAGCGCGGCATGGCCAGCAGCGCCCAGACCCGCCTGCCCTTTGAAGTCAACGACGCCCATGTGTGGCTGCTCGACGATGTGCTCTACACCGGCCGCACCGTGCGGGCCGTGCTCAATGAGATGTTCGACTACGGTCGACCGGCCCGGGTGCAACTGGCGGTCCTGGTGGATCGCGGCGGGCGTCAATTGCCCGTCCAGGCCGATTTCGCCGCCGCCCGACTGACCCTGCCCGACCCGCAACTGCTGGCCCTGGCGCGTGACGGGCAAGGGCGTTTCACTTTCTCGCTGGAGTCCTGACCGTGCTCTACAAACGCAACCCGCAACTCAACCGCCACGGCGAGCTGATCCACCTGCTCACCACCGAAGGCCTGCCCAAAGACATCCTGACCCACATACTCGACACCGCCAGCCAGTTCGTCTCGGTCAGCGACCGCGAGGTGAAAAAAGTTCCCCTGCTGCGCGGCAAGAGCGTCTTCAATCTGTTCTTTGAAAACAGCACCCGCACCCGCACCACCTTCGAGATCGCGGCCAAACGATTGTCTGCCGATGTGATCAACCTCGACATCGCGCGTTCTTCGGCCTCCAAGGGCGAATCTTTGCTCGACACCATCGCCAACCTCAGCGCCATGGCCGCCGATTTGTTTGTGGTGCGCCACAGCCAATCGGGCGCGCCCTACCTGATTGCCCAGCATGTGGCACCCCACGTGCATGTCATCAACGCCGGCGACGGGCGCCATGCCCACCCCACCCAGGGCTTCCTCGACATGTACACCATCCGGCATTACAAAAAAGATTTCAGCCCACTCACCGTGGCCATCGTCGGCGATGTCCTGCACTCGCGCGTGGCCCGCTCTGACATCCACGCCCTGACCACCCTGGGTTGTGCCGAAGTGCGGGTGGTCGGCCCCAAGACCCTGGTGCCGTCCGATCTCTCGCACATGGGGGTGAAGGTGTTCCACAACCTGGAAGACGGCCTGCGCGATTGCGATGTGGTCATCATGCTGCGCCTGCAAAACGAGCGCATGAGCGGGGCCCTGTTGCCCTCCAGTCAAGAGTATTTCAAAGGCTTTGGCCTGACCCCCGAAAAACTCGAACTCGCCAAACCGGACGCCATCGTCATGCACCCCGGCCCCATCAATCGGGGGGTCGAGATCGACTCTGCCGTGGTCGACGGCCCGCGCAGCGTGATTCTGTCTCAGGTCACCTTCGGCATCGCTGTGCGCATGGCAGTCATGTCCATTGTGGCCGGCAACGAGGCTTGACCCAGACACCCGGAGCCCCCATGAAAATCCTGATCCGCAACGCCCGCCTGATCGACCCCGCCAGCCAGACCGATCGGGTGACCGATGTGGCCATCGCCGCCGGTCGCATTCTGGCCATCGGCGATATCCCCCCGGACTTCCAGCCCAACCACAGCCAGGACGCCACCGGGCTGTGGCTTTTGCCCGGCCTGGTCGATCTGTGCGCCCGCACCCGCGAACCGGGGCACGAACATGAAGGCATGTTGGCCAGTGAACTCAGTGCCGCTGTCGCCGGGGGCGTCACCAGCCTGGTCTGCCCGCCCGACACCGACCCGGTGCTCGACGAACCCGGCCTGGTCGAGATGCTGCGCTTTCGCGCCGAAAAGCTGCACCGGGCCCGGCTCTTTCCCCTGGGGGCCTTGACCCGCGAACTCAAAGGCCAGGTGCTGACCGAGATGAACGAACTGACCCAGGCCGGTTGTGTCGGCTTTGGCCAGGCCGATCACGCCGTCGCCGACACCCAGGTCTTGCAACGCGCCTTGCAATACGCCGCCACATTCGGCTACACCGCCTGGCTGCGTCCGCAAGACCCGCATCTGGGGCAGGGCGTGGCGGCCAGTGGGCCGCTGGCGACCCGCATGGGTTTGTCGGGTGTGCCCGTGGCCGCCGAGACCATCGCCTTGCACACTCTGTTGGCGCTCATGCGCGCCACCGGGGCCCGGGTTCATTTGTGCCGCATCTCCAGCGCCGCCGGGGTCGAACTGGTGCGTCAGGCCAAGGCCGAGGGCCTGCCCCTGAGCTGCGACGTCAGCATCAACTCTTTGCACCTGACCGAGTTGGACCTGGGGTACTTCGACAGCCGCGCCCGGTTGGCCCCGCCCTTGCGCCAACAGGCCGACCGGCAGGCCCTGCGGGCCGCGCTGGCCGACGGCACCATCGACGCCCTGGTGTCCGACCACCACCCGGTGCAAGGCGACGAGAAAGCCTTGCCATTTGCCGAAGCCGAGCCGGGCGCCAGCGGGCTGGAGCTCTTGCTCAGCCTGGCCCTGAAGTGGGCGCAGGAAGACGGACAAGCCCTGGTGCAGGCCCTGTCGGCGGTCACCAGCCGACCGGCCGCCATCTTGCGCCAGTCCAACCCCTCGGTGCCCACGGGTTTGGGGCGCGTGCAAGTCGGTGCCGAAGCCGACCTGTGCCTGGTGCGCCCCGATGAAGTCTGGCAACTTGATCCGGCCCGATTGCACAGCCAGGGTCGGCATACCCCGTTTGCCTTCGATTGCACCGGTGTCTCGCTGCCGGCCCGCGTCAGCGCCACCATGGTGGCCGGGGCCTGGGTCTGGCCGCCGCGCCCATGAGGGGTGTGCTGCGCGGCCTGTGTCGTTTGCTGGCCGTGCTGGCCTGCCTCGCACGGGGCGCCTACACCCTGTGGCGTCGCCAGGGCCGTTGGTCAGCCAGCGAGCAATCTGCCGCCGTCGAGCAATGGGCCAGGGCCATGTTGCAGGCCTTGGGTGTGCAGCTTCAGGTGCAAGGCCAGCCCATCGCCGGGCCGGTGTTGTGGGTGGCCAATCACATCGCCTGGCTCGATATTTTGGTCTTGCACGCCGTGCGCCATGCCCGCTTCGTGGCCAAGTCTGAGGTGCATCACTGGCCTCTCATCGGAACCCTGGCCGCAGGGGCGGGCACTTTGTTCATCGAACGCGCCTCGCGCCGCGATGCCTTGCGGGTGGTGCACCAGGTGGCCGAGGCCCTGTCAGAGGGCCATACCGTGGCGGTGTTCCCCGAGGGCACCACCAGCCTGGGCGACACCGTGATGCCCTTTCATGCCAACCTGTTGCAAGCCGCCCTGGTCACCCATGCCCCCATCCAAGCGGCCTTGATCCGCTACACCGATCAGGGCGGTCAGGCGGCCACCCATGTCCGCTATGTGGGCGACGACACCCTGGTGGCTTCGGTCTGGCGCGTGCTGTGCGCCCCCGCCACCCTGGCATCGGTTCATTGGGCCCCGGCCCAGTCTGACCTGGGTCGCGACCGCCGCGCCTGGGCGCACGATTTGCGCCAGTCCCTGCTCTCCCTCCTGCAGTGATATCCTTTCGCCATGGCGCGCAGCACCCCCCCTGTCCAAGAGCCCCTGACCGAATCCGAGCAGGTGTTCGAGCTGGCCGCCGAGCTGTTCCGCGTCATGTCCGCGCCGATGCGCCTGAAAATCATCAGCAGCTTGTGCAACGGCGAAAAAAATGTCGGCCAGTTGCTGGATGAAATAGACACCACCCAGTCCAATATGTCGCAACACCTCCACACCCTCTACCAGGCCGGTGTGCTGGGGCGTCGCCGCGAAGGGGTGCAAATCTATTACCGCATCATCAATGACCGCGTGGTCACTTTGTGCCGCGCGGTGTGTACCCAAATCGCCATCGAGGGCCATTGAAAAGGGTTTTCACGCAAGGGCTGTGGCACTTGTATGCGCTTAAGATTAGGATATTCAGGGTTTGAAACGCTGCATGGCGTCTCATGCCCATCCCCTTTGTATTTCTCAGGACAGAACCCATGAAACCATCCCTCACTCTCGCGGCCTTGGTGCTCTCGACCCTGGCCTGGACTGCGCAGGCCCAAACCATCAGCCCGCAGCAAGTGCGCAGTTGGGCCGCAGGCTGCGCCAATTGCCACGGCACCGATGGTCAGGCCCAGCCGGGCATGGTCTCTTTGGCCGGCTCGGCCAAGGCCGACACCGTCCAGAAAATGCAAGACTTCAAGGCCGGGCGCCGTCCCGCCACGATCATGCATCAATTGGCCAAAGGCTATAGCGACGAGCAAATCGAAGCCATCGCCGCCTACTTTGCCGCCCAGAAGAAATAAGGAGTCCGACATGTACAAGCGCAGACAATTCATACAAGGTGCATCCGTGGGGGCCGCCGCCGGCGTCCTGGGCCTGTCGGGTTGTGCCACCACACCGGCCGGTTCCGGCCCCAAAGTGGTGGTGGTCGGTGGCGGCTATGGCGGTGCCACCGCCGCCAAATATGTGCGCATGTGGTCTGAGGGCCGCATCCAGGTCACCCTGGTCGAACCCAACCCGGCATTCATCTCTTGCCCCATCTCCAACCTGGTGATCGGTGGTAGCAAGACCATGGCCGACATCACCACCCCCTACGACAACCTCACCAAGCGCCACGGGGTGCAAGTGGTGCGCGACATGGTGGCCCGCATCGACGCCGAGAAAAAGCGTGTCATTCTGGCCGGCGGGGGCGAGTTGCCCTACGATCGCCTGATCTTGTCGCCCGGCGTAGACCTCATGACCGACACCTTGCCCGGCATGGCCAAGCCCGGTGCCGCCGAGCAGATCCTGCACGCCTGGAAGGCCGGCCCGCAAACTGTGGCCCTGCGTCGCCAACTTGAAGCCATGCCCGATGGCGGCGTTTATGCCCTGACCATCCCGCTGGCCCCCTACCGTTGCCCGCCCGGGCCATACGAGCGGGCGTGCCAGGTGGCCAACTATTTCTCCAAGGCCAAGCCCAAGAGCAAGGTCTTGATCCTCGACGAGAACGACGACGTCACCTCCAAAGGCCCCTTGTTCAAGAAAGCCTGGGCCGATCGTTACAAGGGCATGATCGAGTACCGCCCCAAGCACAAGGTGGTCGACGTCGATGTGGCCACCCGAACCCTGAAGTTCGAATTCAACGACGACCTCAAGGCCGATGTGCTCAACGTGTTGCCCATGATGCGCGCCGGCGGCATCGCCGTGCAGACCGGTTTGGCCACCGCCAACAAACGGTGGTGCGAAGTCGACTTCCTCACCTTTGAGTCCAAGGCGGCCAAAGACATCCATGTTCTGGGCGATTCGATTCAGGTCGCGCCGCTCATGCCCAAGTCGGGCCACATGGCCAACCAGCACGGCAAAACCGCTGCCGCCGCCGTGGTCGCCATGCTGACCGGACAAGAGGTCAACGCCATGCCGATCTACAACAACACCTGCTACAGCTTTGTCAGCGACACCGAAGTCGTGCATGTGGCCAGCGTGCACCGCTACGACGCCGAGAAAAAGACCATGCTCACCGTGCCCGGCTCGGGCGGGGTGTCATCGCAGGCGTCCGAACTGGAAGGCGCTTACGCCATGGCCTGGGCTCGCAACATCTGGGCCGACAGCCTGGCTTGATGTTGGCTCCCTCTGCGCCCCGCTGCCTGCCCACGCGTCGGCGTCTGGGCGTGTGGCTCGGGGCCTGGGCGGGCGCGCTCTGGGCCCCCGCCCGATGGGCCCGGGCCCAGCAGGGGACTCCGCAAGGGTCGCACGCCGGGGCCGGGCACACGGCACTGCCCGCCGCGCGATCCTTGCCCGATGAATTGGCCACGGCGTTGGCGCGCAAAACCCCCCTGGTGGTCATGGTCAGCCTGGAAGGTTGCCCCCATTGCCGGGTGGCCCGCCAGAGCCATTTGCTGCCGCTGTCGCGCGAGGGCTGGACCATCGTTCAGGTTGA
>JBEAZY010000084.1:0-16837 GCA_041159205.1 Pseudomonadota bacterium | reverse complement strand
TGGTGGGTGCTGACGGGGTCGAACCGCCGACCTACGCCTTGTAAGGGCGCCGCTCTACCAACTGAGCTAAGCACCCCCGAATGAGTCCTCAGTTGAGGGCGTCTTTCAAGGCCTTGCCCGGACGAAACTTCGGTACTTTAGCAGACTTGATTTTAATGGCGTCGCCGGTGCGCGGGTTGCGGCCTGTGCGGGCAGCCCGCTTGGAGACGGCAAAAGTGCCAAAACCGACCAGGGAGACCGAGCCGCCCTTCTTGAGCGTGGTACGCACCGCGCCCAAAGTAGCCTCCAGGGCGCGGGTGGCTGCAGCTTTGGAAATATCGGCTTGTTTGGCAATGTGTTCGATGAGTTCTGTTTTGTTCACTAGTGACCTCTTTGTAGGTTGAATCTATGGTCGCTCACGTCCGGGGCACGCCAGAGACCATGAATGTGGCGGCCGAAGGGGTATTTGAACCAAGGTGCTTCCCCAAGTCAATGAGTGTCGCACTAGGGGTTTCCAGACTTTCGGACCGGGGGCTGATTCTAGTCGGTTTTAAATTCAGCAGAGTGAAACACCCGTCACAAGGCTTGGGCAATGGCGCGCCCCAGGTCCGAGGTGCTGGCCGTGCCGCCGATGTCAGGGGTCTTGGGGGCACCGCTGTCGGGCTGCAAGACCTTCTCAATCGCCGCCAGAATGGCATCGTGGGCCTGGCGATGCCCCAGAAAATCGAGCATCATGGCCCCGCACCAGATTTGCCCGATCGGGTTGGCCAGGCCACGCCCGGCGATATCGGGGGCCGAGCCATGCACGGGCTCAAACAGCGATGGGAATTTGCGCTCGGGGTTCAGGTTGGCACTGGGCGCAATGCCTATGGTGCCGGTGCAGGCGGGCCCCAAATCGCTCAGGATATCGCCAAACAGGTTGCTGGCGACCACCACATCGAAAAAGTCGGGGCGCTGAACAAAATGGGCCGTGAGGATATCGATATGAAATTTGTCAGTGGTCACACCGGGGTACTGTTGGGCCATTTCGGCCAGACGCTCGTCCCAATACGGCATGGTGATGGCGATGCCATTGGACTTGGTCGCGGCCGTCAGGTGTTTTTTGGGCCGTGACTGTGCCAGTTCGTAGGCGAACTTCAGCACCCGATCCACACCGTAACGGGTGAAAATCGATTCTTGCATGACCATCTCGCGCTCGGTACCGCCAAACATCCGTCCACCCACCGCAGAGTACTCGCCCTCGGTATTTTCGCGCACGATGTACATGTCGATTTCGCCGGGCAGGCGCGGGCTGCCATCTTTGCGCACCACAGGCGCCACGATGCCCGGCATCAGTCGCGCAGGGCGCAAATTGATGTACTGGTCGAACTCGCGCCGGAACAACAACAAAGAGCCCCAAAGCGAGACATGGTCGGCGATTTTGGCGGGCCAACCCACGGCTCCAAAATAAATGGCATCGTGGGCACCCACCAAATCGCGCCAGTTGTCAGGCATCATTTGCCCGTGTTTCTCGAAGTAGTCCCAGCTGGAGAAATCAAAGTGGTCAAAATGCAGGTCGATGCCAAAACGGCGGGCTGCGGCATCCAGCACGCGCACGCCCTCGGGCACCACCTCTTTGCCTATGCCGTCACCCGCGATGACAGCGATGCGTTGTTTGTTCATGGGGTTTCAAATTCCAAAATTTAAAGTCAATTCAGATTCTAACGACTCATGCCTTGCGCACCACCCAACTCACGCCCACAGCCGTCAGCGCAATGCCGGCCAGGGTCAGAGGGGTGAGGGGTTCGGCGAACAAAAACCAGGCCATGATGGCCGTGGTCGGTGGCACCAGATACATCAGGCTCGAGACCGTGGCGGCGGCCCCGCGCTGGATCAGCATATACAGCAGCGAGCTGCCGCCCAGGGTCAAGCCCAGCACCGACCAGGCCATGGCCCCCAGCAAATCTGGATGCCAAAGCACCGGGTCTGCTTCGAACAAAGCAAATGGCAGGCTCACCAAACCGGCCGCGAGCAATTGCACGCAATTGGCGCTGCGCACGTCGCAAGGCTTGACAAACCGCTTCTGATACAGGGTGCCGCTGGTGATCGACACCAAGGCCAGAAGGGCCATCGCCAGCGTGAAAGGTGTGACTTCCAGGCTCTCGACCAACTTGCGCATGACGACCAATACCAAGCCCGCAAAGCCCAGCCACAGTCCGGCCCATTGGCGTCGGCTGACCGAACCACCCCAGGCAGAAATCCAGATCGCAGTCAGCACGGGCTGAACGCCGACGATCAAGGCAGTCAGGCCCGACCCCATGCCGTGGCGCACCGCCATCCAAACCCCGGCCAAATAGCCCCCGTGCATCAAAACCCCGGTCAGCGCGAGGTGCCGCCATTGGGCCGCTGTGGCCGGCCACGGCACCTTGGCCCAGACAATCCATAGACAAAACGCCAACACCGACAGAGCGTAACGCGCCATCAGGAATTTCATGGGCGGCGAGTGCGGCATGGCATAGCGCGCCACAATGAAACCGGTACTCCAGATGGGCACGAAAACGGCCGGCATCGAAGCCAGCCAAAGGCGTTGTGACGCGGTCTGCTCACTCAAGGCTGGCTCGCGTTCAGGAGTAATGCTGACGAATGATGGGCAAGGCCTTCTGCAAGTAATAGACCATGGACCACACCGTCAGGATGGCTGCCAGCCAGATCAAGCCCTGACCCCAGACACCGGTGTCGATCATGCCCAATAGATGCCCGTCAAAGAGCAAAAATGGAATGGCTACCATCTGTACAGTGGTTTTAACTTTGCCCAGCATATGAACCGCCACACTGCGGGCGGCGCCAATTTGCGCCATCCATTCGCGCAAGGCGGAAATGGCAATTTCCCGACCGATGATGATCAGCGCCACGAACACGTCGGTCCGCCCCAGATGCACCAGCACCAGCAAACAGGCACAAACCAGAAATTTGTCGGCCACCGGGTCGAGAAAAGCCCCGAAGGCCGAGGTTTGGTTCAGACGCCGGGCCAGATAGCCATCGAGCCAGTCGGTCAGGGCGAAGAGCACGAACATGACCGTGGCCATCAGGTTCCTGAGCTCCGCCTCCAGGGGCAGGTAAAACACGCCGACGATGAGCGGAATGGCGACAATGCGCGTCCAGGTCATGAGGGTGGGAATGGTAAAAAACATGGATGCCCTCATTCGTAAACGATTTGAGCCTGTCCCTCATGGGCTTGGGCCATCCATGACGCCAGGGCGGCATCAGAGGGAAAGAAACGGGCGCGATCACCCAACTGAATTTGGGCGATGGCCCCTTCCCGCAGCAAATGGATGCGAACCGGCAGCCCGCGCACCAGCTCACCCTCTTCACCCGCTTGCACCTGGGCCGGGAATTCGCGCAAAAGTCGGTCAATGTCCGGCGACTGGCCATTGACTTGCACACGCAGGTATTTGCCGAAACGGCAACGCGCGGCGGCCAGGCTCCAGACCTGCTGAACGCTCAAACGCAAACCGCCACCCGAGAAGCGGTCAGGTTGTGCCTTGGCCATCACGATGACCAATTCATCGTCGCGCAACACATCACGGTGCGCGTTGTACGTGGCCTCATCGGCTGTGGCCTCAATGGTGGCCGAACGATCATCGAGTTTGAAAATGGCCAAGCGACCCCGCTGGCCTTGAACCAGACGCAGGTCGGACACAATGCCGGCCAACAGCTGGGGCTCGCGCGAATCGACCAAATCTTCAATGCGCCTTTTGACAAACCGCCCCACTTCGGCAGCAGATTCGTCAAACAGATGCCCGGAGATATAAAAACCGATGGCGGTCTTTTCATGGGTGAGTCGCTCTTTAACCCCCCATGGCGTGACCCGCACCAGTTCGGGCTCGGCCGTGCTGCTGGCATGGCTGTCCACCAGATCGAACAAACCACCCTGGTTGGCGTTGTCGGCCAGCGACTGGGCAAAGTCGTGGGCCCGATCAATCGAGGCCACCAGTGCCGCCCGATTCAACTGCAAGGGGTCGAAAGCACCGGCCTTGATCAACGCTTCGACCGTGCGCTTGTTGACCCGGGTGCGGTCGATGCGGGCATAGAAATCAAACAGGCTGGTGAATGGCCCGTCGGCTTCGCGGGCGGCCACAATGGCATCAATGGCCATTTTGCCGGTGCCCTTGATCGCCCCCAGGCCATAACGAATGAGGTGATCAGACACCGGTTCAAACACATAATGCCCACGGTTGATGTCGGGGGACTCGATTTGCATGCCCATCTTGCGGGCGTCTTCCAGCAAGACCTTGATCTTGTCGGTGTTGTCGAGTTCAATGGTCAGGTTGGCACAGAAAAACTCGGCGGTGTAATGCACTTTCAGCCAAGCCGTCTGATAGGCCAGAAGCGAGTAAGCAGCCGCATGGGATTTGTTGAACCCGTACCCGGCGAAACGCTCCATCAGGTCGAATATTTCGTCCGCTTTTTCCTGGCCGATGCCGTTTTTAGCCGCCCCCTCGCGAAAAATTTCCCGCTGCTGCGCCATCTCCTCGGGCTTCTTCTTGCCCATGGCGCGTCGCAACAAGTCGGCCCCCCCCAAGCTGTAGCCCCCCAGGATTTGGGCGGTTTGCATCACCTGCTCTTGGTAAACCATGATGCCGTAGGTCTCGGACAACACAGGCTCGACCAAGGGGTGAGGGTAGACCACCTCCTCCCGACCGTGCTTGCGCGCGATGAAAGTGGGGATCAAGTCCATCGGACCGGGCCGATACAAGGCGTTCAAGGCGATCAAGTCCTCTAAACGGCTGGGTCGGGCATCGCGCAACATGCCCTGCATGCCACGGCTTTCAAACTGAAACACCGCTTCGGTGCGACCGTCCTGGAAAAGCTTGTACGTGGCCGTGTCATCCAGGGGGATGTGGTCAAACGAGAAATTTTCCTGACCCTGGTGCCGCTGCTGTATCAGGCCACGGGCGTGCTCTAAGATCGTGAGGGTGGCCAGGCCCAAGAAGTCAAACTTGACCAAACCGGCCGATTCCACATCGTCCTTGTCGTATTGGCTGACTGCGGCATCGCTGCCCGGTTGCTGATAGAGGGGGCAAAAGTCGGTGAGTTTGCCGGGAGCGATCAACACACCACCGGCATGCATACCGACATTGCGCGACAACCCTTCGAGTTTTTGGGCCAACTCGATCAGGGTGCGCACATCTTCTTCTTTTTGCAGTCGCTCAGCCAAGATGGGTTCGGCGGCAATCGCATCGGCGATGGTGATGTGTTGTCCCGGCTTGTTGGGGATCAGTTTGGAGATGCCGTCGCAAAAGGTGTAGCTCATGTCCAGCACCCGACCCACATCTCGAATGGCGGCGCGGGCCGCCATGGTGCCAAAGGTAGCGATCTGGCTGACGGCTTCGCGGCCATATTTGTCTTTGACGTATTCGATCACCCGGTCGCGGTTGCCTTGGCAAAAATCGATGTCAAAATCAGGCATCGAAACCCGCTCAGGGTTGAGGAAACGCTCGAACAGCAGGTTGTAACGCAAAGGGTCCAGGTCGGTGATCTGCAAGGCATATGCCACCAGTGAGCCGGCGCCAGAGCCTCGACCCGGACCGACTGGACAACCATGGTGCTTGGCCCAATGAATGAAGTCGCCGACGATCAGGAAATAGCCCGGGAACCCCATCTTGAGGATGATGTCGATTTCGAACGCCAGCCTTTGCTCATATTCAGGACGCCTCGCCTCGCGTTGAGCCGGGTCCGGGTAGAGTTGCAACAAGCGCTGCTCCAACCCCTGCTGCGAGGCGTACCGGAAATAGGCCTCGATGCCCAGGGTTTGCCCATTGACGGGTGGCGTGGGGTAGTTGGGCAATTGCGGTTTACCCAGCGTCATGGTCAGGCTACAGCGGCGAGCAATCGCCACGCTGTTGGCCAGCGCCGACGGGAGGTCGGCAAACAGCTCGGTCATCTGCGCAGAAGACTTGAAATATTGCTCACGGGTGAACTTGCGCACCCGGCGCGGGTTGGCCAGGATTTCGCCCTCGGCGATGCAGACCCGGGCTTCGTGCGCCTCGTAGTCGTCGGCTCGGGTGAATTGAACCGGATGGGTGGCCACCACCGGCAGGCCCAGATGGGCCGCCAAGGGCACCGCCGCCTGAACATGGGCCTCGTCATCGGCACGAGCCGCGCGTTGCAGCTCAATGTAAAAGCGGTGCGGAAAAGCCGCTGCCATTCGCAATGCGATCTCCCGGGCCCGGGTTTCGTCGCCTTGCAACAAGGTTTGCCCGAGTGAGCCGGCTTGCGCGCCCGAGAGCAGGATCAGGCCCTCGGCGTGTGCTTCAACGCAGTCCCAGGGCAGCACCGCTTGTTCCTTTTGCACGTGGCGGGTCCAGCCCAGGGCCAGCAGCTCACACAAATTCAGGTAACCGGCATGGTTTTGCGCCAGCAGCAACACACGCTGCCATTGGGTCGAATCGGCGCCCAGCCCTTCAGTGATGAGTTCCACCCCCAAAATGGGTTTGACGCCCCGGGACCGGCCTTCTTTGTAAAACTTGATGGCGCCAAACAGATTGTTGAGGTCGGTGATGGCCAGTGCCGGTTGTCCATCGGCGGCCGCCACCTTGAACACCTCATCGATGCGGTTGGTGCCGTCGACGACGGAGAACTCGGAGTGGAGGCGCAAGTGAGCAAACATGGCCTCATTTTAGGGCCGACATACAATGGCGGGGTGGAACAGATCTTGAATATTTCTGCCTACTTGTTCACCGATCTGGGAGATCCGTCTGCCCTGCGACAGTCGCTGCACGATCGGGCTTTGGCGCATGAACTCAAAGGCACGGTCTTGCTGGCGCGCGAGGGCATCAACCTCTTTTTGGCGGGTCGCCAGTCAGGGGTGCGCGCTTGGCTGGACGAAACCCGCGCCGACCCCAGACTGGCACCTTTGCAGCCCAAGGAGAGTTGGTCGCAGACCACCCCGTTTCGACACCTGAGGGTCAAGGTCAAGTCGGAAATCATCCGCATGAACCACCCCGCCATCCGACCCGCATTGGGGCGCGCCCCGGCCTTGCCCCCCCAAACGGTCAAACGCTGGCTGGATCAAGGGCACGACGACCAAGGGCGAGCGGTGGTCACCCTGGACACACGCAATGCCTTCGAGGTGGACCACGGCGGCTTTGAAGGGGCCATCGACTGGCGCTTGAGCAAGTTCAGCGACTTCCCGGCGGCGGCCGAACAGCATCTCGCCAGCTTGCGCGACAAAACCGTGATCTCTTATTGCACCGGCGGCATCCGCTGCGAGAAGGCGGCCATTTTCCTGCAAGAGCTCGGTCTTGACTCGGTTTATCAGATCGAAGGGGGGATTCTGAAGTACTTTGAAGAAGTGGGCGATGCCCACTATCGGGGCGCTTGCTTTGTTTTTGACGAACGCGAGGCCCTGGGCAGCGACCTTCAACCGGCTTCAGGCCCCGCCGATCCCCAAAGTCAGGCCCGGGCCAACTTGGCCGCCACCTGAGCCACCCGCTGGCCATAGGCCAAGGCGGTATCCAGATCAGACTGTGGAATGTCGGCCGCCGGACTGGTGGGGCCCACTTGGGCCATGAGACCGCTGTAAGAGCCGAGACGGTTGGTTTGGCCGTCGTTCAAGGCGGGCTGCCCCACCCAAATCATGCCGTTTTGCATGGCCAGGGTGATGAAATACTGCAGTGTCGAGAGTTTGTCGCCGCTGGGGCTGGCCGAAATGGTGAAGCCACCCGCCACCTTGTCTCTCCAGGACCCGGCAAACCATTTTTTGGAAGTCGCGTCGGCAAATTTTTTGAACTGCCAGGACACCATGCCCATGTAGGTGGGCGAACCAAAAATGATGGCGTCGGCAGCGTCGAGTTGCGCCCAATCGTCATCGCTCAAATTGCCGTCGGCATCGATGGCCAGCAAAGCGGCCTGGGCGCCCTTGGCAACGAATTCGGCCACGCGTTCGGTGTGGCCATAGCCTGAGTGATAAACCACCACGGTCTGAGTCATTTTTTCTCCCTATCTGCGCACAAAAAAATCAATCCGCCAAGTCAAAAACCAGCACTTCGGCATCACGCCCCGCCTCGATCTGCACCCGTCCCTCGTCCCTCATGAGCAAAGCATCGCCCCCCTGGAGGTCATGGCCGTTGACGCGCAATTCACCACGCACCAGGTGCACATAGGCCAGACGGCCGGGTTGCAAGTCGAGTTGGGCGGATTGATTGCCGTCGAACAAGCCAGCCCATAGGCTGGCGTCGGCATGGATGCTGACCGCGTTCTCGCCACCGGTTGGCGAAGCCACCAGCGCCAGTTGGCCCTGTTTGGCGGCCTGGGGCACGGTCTTTTGCTCGTAGCCGGGCTCGATCCCGCGCTGATTGGGCAGTATCCAGATTTGTAAAAAATGAGTTTGTTGCTGCGGGGCGTGATTGAACTCGCTGTGCATCACGCCGCGTCCGGCGCTCATGCGCTGCACATCGCCCGGCGGAATCGACTTGACGTGGCCCATGCTGTCTTTGTGGGCCAACTCGCCCGACAGCACATAGCTGATGATTTCCATATCGCGGTGACCGTGGGTGCCAAAACCAGTGCCAGGTTCGATGCGATCCTCGTTGATGACGCGCAAATTGCCCCAGCCCATGTGCCGCGGGTCATGGTAATCGGCAAAAGAAAAACTGTGAAATGACTTGAGCCAGCCGTGGTCCGCGCGGCCACGCTCGTGAGAAGGGCGCAGTGTGATCATGAAACATTCCTCGATCATGAGTTTAATCTGCCGGCAATAGCCATGCATGGCGTGATGATTCGGGTAAAGTTTGGCCATGGAGACGCCCTACACAGGCCGCTTTGCCCCCTCCCCCACGGGCCCCTTGCACCCCGGCTCGCTGGTCACTGCCCTGGCCAGCTGGCTCGATGCCCGCGCCCATGGCGGGCGCTGGCTGGTGCGCATCGAAGACATCGACGGCCCGCGCTGTGTGCCAGGCGCGGCCGGGCTGATTTTGAAACAGTTGCAAACACTGGGCCTGGAAGCCGACGGCGAGATCATGGTCCAGTCTCAGCGCGACCTCGCTTATGCCCGGGCTTTGGACTCGCTGGTACAGCGGGCCTGGGCCTACCCGTGCGCCTGCTCGCGGCGCGACATCGAAGAGGCTTTGACGAAGGCGGGCATCCCCCCGGAGCGACACGCCAGCGCGGTTTACCCCGGCACCTGCCGCCACGGTTTACAAGGCCGGGACGGGCGCGCCTGGCGGCTCGATGTGGCGCGTGTGATGCGCGATCTGGGGCTAGACGCCGTGGTGCATTGGGAAGATCGCCGCTTGGGGGCGCAGTCGCAAAACGTGGTCAGGGACGTGGGCGACTTTGTGCTGCGCCGAGCCGACGGGCTGTGGGCCTATCAGCTGGCGGTGGTGGTCGACGATGCGGCCCAAGGGGTGAGCGACGTGGTGCGAGGCAGTGACCTGCTCGACAACACAGCGCGCCAGATCGTACTGCAGCGCGCAATGGGCTTGCCCGCACCCCGCTATCTGCATGTGCCATTGGTGCTGGCGGACAACGGCGAAAAGCTGTCCAAACAAAACGGTGCGAGCGCGCTCGATTTGAGCGACCCGGCCAGGTGCCTCAGCCAGGCTGCTCAGGTGCTGGCGCAAGCGGGCTGGCCGATCGACCCCACGCAGCCCCTGAAGGTGCCCCCGGTGGCGTGGCCCCACACCCGATGAATTTCAGCGCCTTGCGCGTCATGACCTTTTGAACACCAAGTCCCAGACCCCGTGCCCCAGACGCAAGCCCCGGTTTTCAAACTTGGTGAGCGGGCGGTAATGGGGCTTGTCGGCCCAACCCTCAGGGTGCGCAGAGTCGTTGCGCAGCAAAGGCTCTGCCGACAGCACCTGCCGCATTTGCTCGGCATACGGTTGCCAATCTGTGGCCAGGTGCAGATAACCGCCGGGCTTTAAGCGCAGGGCCAACTCATGCACCAGCGGCGGCTGAATCAAGCGCCTTTTGTGGTGGCGCTTTTTATGCCATGGGTCGGGGAAAAACACATGCACACCATCGAGCGAGCCATGGGGGATCATGTCACGCAACACTTCGACCGCGTCATGCGCGACGATGCGGATGTTGCGCAATTCGTTTTCGCCGATGCGCTTGAGCATAGCGCCCACGCCCGGATCGTGCACCTCGCAACACAAGAACCGGGTACCGGGCAAGACCCCGGCGATGTGCGCCGTGGCCTCGCCCATGCCGAAGCCGATTTCCAGCACCAGGGGGTGCCCGGCCAAGCCGGGACCAAAGGCCGCATCGACATCGAGAGGGTGGCTTTGGTGCGGCAGGACAAAGGCAGGACCCAGGGCCTCGAAGGCCTTGGCCTGGCCGGTGGTCACGCGCCCGGTGCGCCGGACAAAGCTGCGGATGGCGCGCGGGTAGGCCACCTCGGTCGGATGCAAAGGCTCGGACATGGTTGACCTAAGCGGATGCCATGGGCTTTAGAGTTTGGCCGCCACCCAATCGGCCACGCTGGCCAGGGCCTTGGGCAAACCGGCGGGCTGGGTGCCCCCGGCCATGGCCATATCAGGTTTGCCACCGCCCTTGCCACCCACCTGCTGGGCCACAAAGTTGACCAGCTCGCCAGCCTTGACCTTGGCCACGCTGTCGGCGGTGACGCCGGCGGCGATCTGCACCTTGTCGCCGTCGACGGCAGCCAACACGATGGCGGCGGTCTTGAGCTTGTCTTTGAGTTTGTCCAGCGTCTCGCGCAGCACCTTGGCGTCGGCCCCCTGCAATTGGGCGCTCAGCACTTTGATGCCTTTGACGTCCACCGCCTGCGCCAGCAACTCGTCGCCCTGGGCCGAGGCCAGTTTGCCTTTGAGGGCGGCGATTTCTTTCTCGAGTCCGCGCATCTGGTCGAGCACCTGACCGATGCGCCCCTGCAATTGGTCAGAGGGTGTTTTGAGCAACTGGGCGGCCTGAGCCACGGTTTGTTCCAACCCCTGCAAATAGATCAATGCGTTCTCACCCGTCACCGCTTCGATGCGGCGCACACCGGCAGCGACGCCCGACTCGGCCACCACCTTGAACAAACCGATGTCACCCGTGGCGCGCACATGGGTGCCGCCGCACAGCTCGCGGCTGGAGCCGATGTCGAGCACGCGCACGGTCTCGCCGTATTTCTCTCCGAAGAGCATCATGGCGCCGGTCTTTTGGGCCGATTCGATGTCCATGACTCGCGCCTGAGTGGCGGCATTGGCCAGCACCTCGGCGTTAACCAGCGCCTCGATGCGGCGGATCTGCTCGTCGCTCACCGGCGCGTTGTGGGCAAAGTCAAAGCGGGTGCGCTCGGGGGTCACGAGCGAGCCCTTTTGTTGCACATGGTCACCCAGTACTTCGCGCAAAGCCTTGTGCATCAGGTGGGTGGCGCTGTGGTTGCGCATGGTGGCGGCCCGGGCCAGGGTATCCACGCGGGCCTGCACCTTGTCTCCCACTTTGAGCACGCCGCCCGTCAGCGTGCCGTGATGTCCAAACACATCGGCCTTGATCTTTTGGGTGTCTTCCACGTCAAAGGCCGCCTCGCCTGCCCGCAACCGGCCGCTGTCGCCCACCTGTCCACCCGACTCGGCATAAAACGGGGTGGTGTCCAGCACCACCACGCCGGTCTGCCCCGGCTGCAACTGCTGCACCGGGGTACCGTCGACGTACAGGGCCAGCACTCGGGCTTCGGCCTGCAATTGCTCATACCCCACGAACTGGTTGCCCGCGCCCGAGTAGTCGAGCGCCTTGTCCATCTTGAACTTACCGGCCGCACGGGCCTGCTCTTTTTGTCGGTTCATGGCGGCATTGAAACCTTCGGCGTCCACACTCACACCGCGCTCGCGGCAGACGTCGTTGGTCAAGTCCAGCGGGAAGCCATAGGTGTCGTGCAATTTAAACGCCACATCACCCGACAACACCCGGGCACCGCCTTCGAGCGAGGCATCAAGAATTTGCATGCCGTTTTCCAGCGTCTCATAAAACCGCTCTTCCTCGGCTTTGAGCACATCGGCGATGCGCTGTGCGTTGGCTTTCAGGTTGGGGTAGGCCTCGCCCATCAACTCGACCAGGACCGGCACCAGCTTGTAAAAAAACGGGGTCTTGCGTCCCAGCTTGTAACCATGGCGAATCGCCCGACGCACAATGCGCCGCTGCACATAACCTCGCCCCTCGTTGCCGGGGATGACGCCGTCAGAGACCAAAAACGCGGTGGCCCTGAGGTGGTCGGCGATCACCCTCAGGCTGGGGCTGTGCAAATCGTTGCAACCCGTCTCGCGCGCGGCGGCCTTGATCAGGGTGTCGAACAGGTCAATCTCGTAATTGCTGTGCACACCCTGCAAAATGGCGGCCAGTCGCTCCAGGCCCATGCCGGTGTCCACACAGGGTGCGGGCAAGGGCGTGGTCGATCCGTCTTCGTGCATCTCGAACTGCATGAACACGTTGTTCCAAATCTCAATGTAACGGTCACCGTCTTCATCGGGGCTGCCCGGCGGGCCACCGGGGATGTGCGGGCCGTGGTCGTAAAAAATCTCCGAGCACGGGCCGCAGGGGCCGGTATCGGCCATCATCCAGAAGTTGTCGCTCTTGTAGCGCCCCCCCTTGTTGTCGCCGATGCGGATCACACGTTCAGGCGGCAGGCCGATCTCTTGCGTCCAGATGTGGTAGGCCTCATCGTCTTCGGCATAGACCGTGGCCAGCAGTTTTTCGGGCGGCAGGTGGTACACCTGCGTCAGCAACTCCCAGGCCCATTTCAGCGACTCGCGCTTGAAGTAGTCGCCAAACGACCAATTGCCCAGCATCTCAAAAAATGTGTGGTGGCGGGCGGTGTAGCCCACGTTTTCCAGATCGTTGTGCTTGCCACCGGCGCGCAGACAGGCCTGCACCGAGGCGGCACGCACATAGCTGCGCCGGTCGGTGCCCAGGAAAACGTCTTTGAACTGGACCATGCCCGAGTTGGTGAACATCAGGGTCGGGTCGTTGCCCGGCACCAAGGGGCTGGACGCCACCATGGTGTGGCCCCGCTTTTCAAAAAAATCCAGAAAAGAGGCGCGAATTTGCGCCACGGTCATTTTGGGGGTTTTCATGGGGAGTGATTATCCCAGATCGCCATGCCCGCCCTCCCAAGTTGTCACCCGACGACTTGGCGGGTTTTAGCCAGCGGCGTATGCTAGAGGGCTATTGCTGGAGCCTCAACATGGACATGAAAACTTCACCCCTCAATTTGCTCAACGACCCCTCGCTGCTCAAAACCGATGCCCTGATCAACGGTCAGTGGGTCAAGGGAGCCGCCCGTTTTGATGTGCACGACCCTGCGACCGGCCAGAAACTGGCCGATGTCGCCAACCTCGGCCCAGCCGAGGCCGAAGCAGCCATCGAGGCGGCCAACCGGGCCTGGGGCGCATGGCGCACCAAGACCGGCAAAGAGCGAAGCATCATCATGCGCAAGTGGTTCGATCTGCTGATGGCCAATGTCGAGGACCTGGGTCGCCTGATGACCGCCGAGCAAGGCAAACCGTTTGCCGAGGCCAAGGGTGAAGTCGTCTACGGTGCCAGCTTTGTCGAGTGGTACGCCGAAGAGGCCAAACGCGTCAATGGTGAGACCCTGCCCCAGTTTGACAACAACCGCCGACTGTTGGTGCTGCGCCAGCCCATCGGCGTGTGCGCGGCCATCACGCCCTGGAATTTCCCCCTGGCCATGATCACCCGCAAGGTGGCCCCGGCCTTGGCCGCCGGTTGCCCGGTGGTGATCAAACCCGCAGAACTCACGCCACTGACCGCGTTGGCAGCGGCTGAGCTGGCCGTGCGCGCTGGCATCCCCGCCGGGGTGCTCAATGTGCTGACCGCCGACAGCGACAACAGCATCGCCGTGGGCAAGGTGTTTTGTGCCAGCGACACCGTGCGCCACATCTCCTTCACCGGCAGCACCGAAGTGGGCCGCATCCTCATGGCGCAGTCTGCCCCCACGGTCAAGAAACTCTCACTGGAGTTGGGTGGCAACGCCCCCTTCATCGTCTTTGACGACGCCGACATCGATTCGGCGGTCGAAGGCGCGATCGCCAGCAAATACCGCAACGCCGGTCAGACCTGCGTCTGTGCCAACCGCATTTATGTGCAAGAAGGCGTGTACGACAGTTTTGTGCAAAAGTTCGCCGCCAAGGTCAAAGCCCTGAAAGTCGGCAACGGCTTTGAAGAAGGTGTGGTCCAAGGCCCACTGATCGAACCCGCCGCCGTCGAGAAGGTCAAACGCCACTTGCAAGACGCCCTGGCCAAAGGGGCCAAGTTGGTCACCGGGGGTCAGGCCCTGGCAGGTCAATTCTTTGAGCCCACCGTGGTCGCCCACGCCACGCCAGACATGGCTTGCGCCCGAGAAGAGACTTTTGGCCCCTTTGCCCCGGTGTTCAAGTTCAAGACCGAACAGGAGGTCATCGACTTGGCCAACCACACCGAATACGGCCTGGCCAGCTACTTCTACAGCCGCGACGTGGGCCGCATTTTCCGCGTCAGCGAGGCGCTGGAATACGGCATGGTCGGCATCAACGTGGGCATCATCGCCACCGAGCACGTGCCCTTTGGCGGCGTCAAGCAGTCTGGCCTGGGGCGCGAAGGTTCTAGCCATGGCATGGATGAGTACTTAGAGATTAAATACCTCTGCCTGGGTGACGTTTTAAAATAATTCTCTGACACCCTTTACAATATAGTATTCATTGGAGTGGGATTTTAATGAAAGCTTTTCAAATATACATGCGTTTTCTCAACGTGATGCATGCATTGGAATCTGATTCTGAATTTCCAGAAATGGATTTGCAGTGCCGTCGTGTGCTGGAAGAAATCGCCGTGCGTCAGCATGACGACCAAACCATGACGGTCACTGAAGTGATGGGCTTGTCTCACATCGCCTCACCGGCCACCTTGCACCGCAAATTGGATGACCTGCTGGAGATGGGCATGATCGCGCATCATTTTCAGGGCGACAACCGCCGCACCAAATACGTCATGTGTACCCCGGCGGCCCAGGCTTATTTTGAGCGCGCCGGCCGCGCCATGCAGCGCACGCTCAAGCTGTCCTGATAACGGCTCACCACAATGTGCTGCTTAAAGACTCCAAATCAGAACCGTTGATGGCATAGAGAAGTGTGAATTGATTCAAAGGGGTTTCAAAACACTGACTGATCGATCCCATAGTGCCTGATTCAATGCAAAGTAAGAAACCCCCCTAAAATGCAGTCTCTTGCGGGCGTCGTTCAATGGCAGGACCTGAGCTTCCCAAGCTCAAGACGTGGGTTCGATTCCCATCGCCCGCTCCACAAACGCAAAGGGTTGCTTCCCTCACCGCTTAAAACAAAGGGTCGCCCAGCCAGCGGATACCTATTGAGAACCAACGCTGGTCACCCCCCATGCCGATGGGTTGCCCGAAGGTGGTGTCGACCTGAAATTTTTGCGGTTTGATCCAGGTGCGTAGACCGATCTGGTACTTGGCTCGCGTGCTCGATTCACCATAGGTTTCAGCAATCAGATAACTGCGGGCGTTCAAAGGCAACTCACCGCCCACCCCCCACGTGGGCCGATTCTTACCATCCAGATGGTGTTGGATCCAACCGGCATTCAAGTGAATTAACCAGCCGTCTTTGGACAAGTAGGTCATGGGCACATTCAGGTAGCCATCGCGCACCGGGTAAAGCAAACTGTTGGCCGGTAAGCGCTGGGTGGGTCCACGGCCATCAACGTGCCCGATGCTGGTGGAGACCCCCCACTGTCCGGGCTCCAGCTTGATCCAGCGTTTTTTGAATTGAATCAGGGTCCAGTCGCTGGAGCCGTCGGTTTTTGAACTTTGGGTCGAACCACCCAGGGTGATTTCGGTGTCGCCAAAGAAATTGCATCCGGGCAAGGCCCAGCGCTCAATGCCCAGGCCCGAATTTTTAACCCATGACTCCAACTGGCAACTGCCCGGGTCGACGACATTGGCGTCGTCGGTATTCATGGGCCGGGCGGCCCAGGCCACCGCGCCTGTCGACCACAGAGCCAGACAGACCGCCATCCGGGCAAACATCTTCTTCATGGCAATTTTGTATCACATCGCCATGTCAAAAATATGAAAGATCGGCGATGAAGAGGGTTAGAAGATCAGCTTGACCCCGGTTTTGGATTGCACCGCCTCTGGGGTCACGCCAGGGGCCAGCTCGATCACTTTCAAGCCCTGCGGGGTGACATCCATCACGGCCAGGTCGGTGATGATGCGATCAACCACCTGCTTACCCGTCAGGGGCAAAGTGCATTCGGACAAAATTTTCATGTCTTCCGTTCCGTCCTTTTTGCGCGCCACATGCTCCATCAGCACGATCACGTAGGGCACGCCTGCGACCAAATCCATGGCGCCGCCCATGCCCTTGACCATCTTGCCGGGGATCATCCAGTTGGCCAGATCGCCTTTTTCACTCACCTGCATGGCGCCCAGAATGGAAAGGTTGATTTTTCCGCCACGGATCATGGCGAAAGACTGGTCGCTGCCAAAAATAGAGGTGCCTTTGATGGTGGTGACGGTTTGCTTTCCCGCATTGATCAGGTCGGCATCGACCTCGTCCTCGTGGGGGAAAGGGCCTATCCCCATCATGCCGTTTTCCGACTGCAACCAGACTTCCATGTGGTCTGGCACGTGGTTGGCCACCTGGGTCGGGATGCCGATGCCCAGATTGACATAAAAACCGTCTTGCAATTCCTGGGCGGCACGCGCCGCCATTTGATCTTGGGTCCAGGCCATGTTCACTCCTTATTTGCGATCGCGGGTGGTGCGTTTTTCAATCCGCTTCTCGGGCGTTGGGTTGTGCACGATGCGGTGCACATAGATGCCGGGCAAGTGCACGTCATCGGGGGCGATCTCGCCCGTCTC